>JBIOVQ010000307.1:0-15256 GCA_044867805.1 Burkholderiales bacterium
CCGCGCTCGTGGTTCTCGGCGGTGGTGATGCGATAGCGCCCCGATTCGACGAAGAATTCCGGCCAGTCCTCCAGCCGGCCCTCGTCCAGGGCGTGCACGTAGCGGGCGAGCAGGTTCTCAACCGCGAGCTGAAGTTCCACATCCATAATGCGTGATTGGTGATTGGTGAATAGTGATTGGAAGAGGCCTTATGGGCTGAGAATCCAGCAACCACTAATCACCATTCACTAATCACTAATCACGATTCACCTAGATTTGCATGTGGCGGCGGTAGGCCTGCCACAGCCCGCGCACCGAGGTCTCGGACACGCGCGATTCGTCGGAGGCGACCCCGCGCCCGCCCATCTCGACGAAGGCCGAGCGTTCCGCGGCGCCCTTCACCCCGCGCTGCACGAACGCAGTGGCGGCGCCGTCCTCCATCGAGATGTAGCCGGCCGGGCCGACGAGATTGGCCTGCTTCAGGCGCCGCTCGGTCATGGTCTCGTCGTCGCCGGCGTAGCCGAAGCAGGTCCAGACCAGCTCGGTCTCGCCCACGCCTTTCGGCAGCACCTGGCGCACCGCCAGGCTGTTCATGATCTGCTGCAGCACGAAGCCGGGAAACACGCCGAGGATCTGCAGGCTGATGCCGTCGCCGATCTCGTCCACCGCTTCGAGCAGCTCCGGCGCCTCGAGCCGGTAGCCGCCCGCAGCGGAGCGCATTCCGGCCCGCTCGTACTCGTCGCTGCCGGTGTCCGTCCTCATCATCGAGTAGCTGACGTGGCTGCCGCCGCCGGCCCCGACGATGACCCCGCCCTGCTGCGACAGGCGGTTCAGGCGGAAGGTGGCGAAGAACGAGTGCAGCAGGCTGGCATGGTAGGTGTCCTTGACGTTGTCGAGGTAGAGCTTCCAGTTGTTGGGGAAGACCTGGCTGTAGCCGCCGAGGATGCGCACCGGCTCCTTCATCACCCGGCGCACGCGCGCCGAGACCTCGGGACCGAGGTATTGCTCCACCGGCGGCGTCGCCTCGGACAGCGTCGCGAACACGAGGCCGCAGTACACTTCGACGCGCAGCTGGCGCGGCGCCCCGTATTCCGGCCTGGCGTCGGCGGGCAGGCCGCCCTTGCCCTGGATGCCGCGGCGGAAGGCGACCCCGGTGAGATTGCCCTTCAAGTCGTAGGTCCAGTTGTGATAGACGCAGGCGAATTCCTTCGCCGTGCCGCGGTCCTTGATGCAGATCAGCGCGCCGCGGTGGGCGCAGCGGTTCTCGAAAGCGTTGATCTCGCCCTTCCCGCCGCGAGTCATGACCACCGGCATTTCGCCGACGAAAGTGGTCTTGAAGTCGCCCGGCCGGGGCAGCTCGGCATCGAGGCCGAGGAAATTCCAGGTCGCGCCGCGGAAGATCCGCTCCTGCTCGCGCGCGTAGATGTCCTGGTCCTGGTATATCCAGTACGGCACCCGGGTGACGCCCTCCGGGGGCCAGACACGCTCGGTCGAAGGAATGGAAGGCATCACCTCTCCTGCGGGCATAATCTAGAATACCACCCCATGAAGACCAAGTCGGAAGTCGAAAGTCGAAAGTCGAAAGGGGGTCGGCTCAAGGTCATCCTTCCCCCGGCCCGCCGCGCTGCATCGCGTCGGGCGTTCGCGGGCTCGAGCGTGCGCAGGCACGTTCTTCGAATTCCCCGCTTACCCTTCATCTTCATCCTTGGCTGCGCCATCGCGGCCGGACCCGCGATGGCGCAGCCGTATCCCGCCCGGCCGATCCGGATCATCGTGCCGTTCCCGGCGGGCGGCTCGGCCGACCTCATGCCGCGCATATTCGGCGAGAAGCTCACGGTGAAATGGAGGCAGCCGGTCGTCGTGGACAACCGCCCCGGCGCGGCCGGCAACATCGGCGCGGAGATCGTGTACAAGGCCGAGCCTGATGGCTATACCCTGCTGTCCGCGCCGCCGCCGCCGCTCGTGATCAACCACAACCTCTACCCGAAGCTTGGCTACGACCCTTTGCGTTTCGTGCCGGTCGGCGTGATGGCGGCGATTCCCAACGTGCTGCTCGTGCATCCCAGGGTCACCGCCTCTACCGTGCAGGAGCTGATCGCCCACGCCAAGGCGAATCCCGACCGGCTCAACTATTCCTCGCAAGGCAGCGGAACAACGTCGCATCTCACCACCGAGATGTTCAAGACGATGGCGGGCGGGCTGAAAATCACGCACATTCCGTACAAGGGCACCGCGCCGGCACTGGCCGCGCTCCTTTCAGGTGAAGTGAACCTGATGTTCGACAACCTCGGCGTCTCGCTGCCGCACGCGCGCGCCGGCCGGCTCAGGGCGCTCGCGGTGTGCAGCGAGCGTCGCGTCGCGTCGCTGCCGGCAGTGCCCGCCATGGTCGAGACCTTCCCCGGCTTCGTGTCGATCGCCTGGTTTGGCGTGGTGGCGCCGCCGAAAACCCCGCCGAAGATCGCCGCCACGCTGTCGGAGGCGATACGCGAGGCGCTCGCGCTGCCCGACGTCGGCAAGAGGCTGGCGGAACTGTCGGCCGAGCCGGTGGGCAGCAGTCCATCGGAGATGGCGGCCTTCATGAAGCAGGACGCCGAGCGCTGGCGCAAGGTGATCCAGACAGCCGGAGTGAAACTCGACTGAAAGTTTGCCGGCGCAGGTCAAGAGCGGAAAATCTCGACGCAAAGACGCAAAGGCGCAAAGGAAAACCTGATTTATATTGTGAATAATCTTCGCGTCTTTCTTCTTCCTTTGCGTCAAGATTTTGTGCGTTCGATTTAGAAGGAGGTTCCATGGCCAAGGCCAAGACGAAAACCAAAGCCGGGCCGAGCATGCCGTTCCGCGCCGACCATGTCGGCAGCCTGCTGCGCCCGCCCGAGCTCAAGGACGCGCGCGAGCGGGCGAAGCGCGGCGAGCTCGACGCGAAAGGGCTGCGCGCCGTCGAGGACAAGTGCATCCGGGACGCGGTCAAGTTCCAGGAAGCGGTCGGCTTGCAGAGCATCACCGACGGCGAATTCCGCCGCGACTGGTGGCACATCGACTTCCTGCGCGGTTTCGGCGGCGTGGAGACGGTGGCGGGCAGGACTTTCGGCGTGCATTTCCAGAACGCCGACGAGCAGCCGCCGCTGATGAGGGTGACGACCAGGATCCGGCGCGCGAAGCCGAACATGCTCGATCATTTCAAGTTCCTGAAATCGGCGACGAAGCGCACCCCCAAGTTCTGCATGCCGTCGCCGGCGATGCTGCACGCGCGGGGTGACCGCGAAGCGCTGAAGAAGACCTATCCCGACCTGAACGAGTTCTGGGCCGATCTTACGCAGGCCTACCGCGAGGAGATCGCCGATCTCTACAAAGCCGGCTGCCGCTATCTGCAGATCGACGACACGACGATCGCCATGATGGGCGACCCCAAGGTCCAGGAGACTTTCCGCAAGCTGGGGGACGAGCCGAAGAAGGACACGGAAATGTACGCCGAAGCGGTGAACGCGGCGATCCGCGACGTGCCGCACGACATGACGGTCGCGGTCCACACCTGCCGCGGCAACTTCATGAGCACGTGGCTGGCGAGCGGCAGCTACGATTACGTCGCCGAGATCGCGTTCACGAAGCTCGACGTGGACGCTTTCTTCCTCGAGTACGACACCGACCGCGCCGGCGGCTTCGAGCCGTTGCGCTACATCCCCAGGGGCAAGAAGGTGGTGCTCGGCCTCATCAGCTCGAAGCTGCCCGAGCTGGAGAAGAAGGACGACCTCAAGCGCCGCATCGACGCCGCGGCCAAGTACGTGCCGCTCGAAAACCTGTGCCTCTCGCCGCAGTGCGGCTTCTCCAGCACCCACCACGGCAACAAGATCACGGTGGACGACCAGCGGCGCAAGCTGGCCCTCGCGCTCGAAGTGGCGGACGAGGTGTGGGGCGGCCGCTAGCCGCCGGACGCCAGCCGTCAGCCGTCAGTCGTCAGCCGTCAGTCTCAGTCCTGAGTCCCGAGTAAACCCGCTTTATCGGGTCACGCCGTATCGCGTCACGCATCACCGCGTCACGCTTCAGTTGAGCCCCTTGGCGATGCTGTCGATTCCCGCCTGCCCGCACTTCGCGTCGGTGGCGCCGCCGGGCGCGCCGGGCGACCCGCGCGAGCCCGACACGCCGATCGAGCCGACGACATCGTTGCCGGCGCGGATGGGCAGGCCGCCCCCCGCGGTGGCGATCCTGTCGAGATGACGCGCGCCGGCCCCGGTGGGACTTGCGGTGTTGCGCTTGCCGAAGTCGCCCGAGGGCTCGCGGAAGGTGAGCGCGGTGTGAGCCTTGTTCAGGCTGTGCTGCACGCTGTGCAGGCTTGCCCCGTCATCGCGCAGCACGACCTTGGTGCGGCCGGCGTGGTCGAGCACCGTCACGGTGACGCGGTGGCCTTCCTTGCGGCACTGCTCCAGCGCGACCCGCGCCGCTTCCTGCGCGGCTTCGATCGAGATCGTGCGCTCCGTGACCAGCGTCTGCGCCGCGGCGCAAGGAAGCGCCGCCACCATTCCTACGATGAGTATCCAGTTGGCGTACCTCATGGGCTTCTCCAGTTGAGAGTGGGCAGTTGGCAGTTTACAGTTGGCAGTAACTGCACACTGCAAACTGCACGCTGCAAACTCCTACTGGGCTTGAATCCCTAGCTCCCGTATGACCTTCCCGTATTTCTCGGTGTCGCGGGCGACCTCCTTCGCGAATTCCTCGGGCGTGCTCGCGACGCCGGTCAGGCCGTCCCTGGCGAGCCGCTCCTGCATGAGGGGCGATTTCACGATCTGGGCGAGCGCCTGGTTCAGCTGGCTCACCACCGCGCGCGGCGTTCCGCTCGGGACGAATATGCCGAACCAGGTCGAAACCTCGTAGCCGGGCAGCCCGCTTTCGGCGATCGTCGGCAGGTCGGGCGCAATGGGCGAGCGCTGGGGGGTCGTCACGCCCAGCGAATGAAGCTTTCCGCCCCGCACGAACGGCAGGCTCAGGAAGAGGTTCGGCGCGTAGAACTGGACCTCGCCGCTCAGCATGTCAGCCATGGCCGCGCCCGAGCCCTTGTACGGGACGTGCGTCATCCTGATGCCGGCCATCTGGTTGAAGAGGGAGCACGCAAGGCGCGAGATCGAGCCGGCGCCGGGCGAGCCGTAGTTGATCTCGCCGGGATGCTTTTTGCCGAGCGCGATCAGCTGCTTGACGGTCTTCGCGGGCAGCGAGGGGTGCACGGTCAGGTTGAGCGGCCCGGTGGCGAGATTGGTCACCGGCGTCAGGTCGCGCGACTGGTTGTAAGGCAGGTCCTTGAAGAGGCTCGGGTTGGACACGAAGCTCACCTGCACGAGCAGCATCGTGTGCCCGTCGGCGGGCGCTTTGGCGACGAAGGCGGTGCCGATCGTGCCGCTCGCGCCGGGGCGGTTCTCCACAAGGGCCTGCTGGCGGAAGCGCTCGGTGAGCTGCTGGCCGATGGTGCGCGCCATGATGTCGGTCGAGCCGCCCGCCGCGAAAGGCACCACGATGCGCAGCGGCCCCGCCGGCCAGGCCTGCGGCCACGCCGCCGCCGCCGCCGCGCAGAGCGATGCCATCACGACTCGGATAAGGGTTTTCATGGACTACTCCTCGTATGGTTCTTATCGTTGGCGACGCGGGGGCGGCAGAAGTTTGCAGTTCGCAGTGGGCAGTTTGCAGTTACTGCCAACTGACGGCTGCCAACTGTCCACTTTCGCTAGAACATCTGCTGCCCCCCGTCCACGTAGATCAGCTGCCCGCTGATCATCGCGGCGCCGGGGCCGCAGAGGAAGCGCACGGTGCTCGCGATTTCCTCGGGCTCGACGCGGCGTCCGAGCGGGACCTCGGTCACGTCGGTGCGCACCGAGCGGCCGGGCGCTCGCGTCGTGTTCATCTGCCCCGGCGAGACGCAGTTGACGCGTATCTTGTGCTCGCCCAGCTCCTTGGCGAGCGCCCGCGTCATGCCGTAGAGGCCGAACTTGCCGACCGAACCGTGCACGCGCCGCTTCGCGCCGGAGAGCGCGTTCATGCCGCCGAGGGTGACGATGGCGCCGCCGCCGGCCTTGATCATGTGCGGCAGGCTCGACTTCACGCAGTGAAACGAGCCGTCGAGAGTGATGCTGATGAGGCTGCGCCATTCGTCGAAGCTCATGTCCGCGAACGGCGTTTCCTTGCGCACCGAGGCATTGAGAATCAGGAAGTCGAGGCGGCCGAAGCGCTTTACCACGCCCTCGACCATGGCCTGGACCGCCCCGGGATCCACGATGTCGGCCATGAATACCTCGGCCTTGCCGCCCGCGCCGCGGATCTCCTGCGCGACCTTCTCCGCGTCCTCCTTCGATGCGCGCGTGTTGACGCCGACCGCGGCGCCGGCGGCCGCGAGCTCCAGCGCGATGGAGCGTCCGATGTTCTTCCCGGCGCCGGTGATCAGCGCGACCTTGCCCGCGAGTTCAGTTCCTGTCGCCATTCATTTCTCCCTGGCAGTATCAATGCAAGAAAGAGCCGCAGATTAGCGCAGATCGGCGCAAATGAGAAACCGGAGCCCCGCCGACGCCGCCGCGGGTTTTGAGTTACGATTCACGGCCGAGGAGGGAAGATGAATACGAAGGATGAAGGCGGAAGGATCAGAGCAAAGGATGAAGGCGGAAGGATGAAGGCTGACCGTCACGCTAAGCGTGACAGCTGGATGACCCGGCTTTTCACTGTCGTCCAGCCGGAAGGCTTCCGACCGAAGGTCACGAGAGGGCGGGGCAAATACGGATCGCCCAAAGAGCGATGGTCATCCTTCATCCCTCATCCTTCATCCTTCGGGCATGGCCCGGGATCATCCTTCATCCCTCATCCCTCATCCTTTGTGCGCAGTATCGCCGCAGTATGCTTTGCGGTGTCTTCCGCATTGGCTATGGCGCAGGCATACCCGTTGCGGCCGATCCGGGTGATCGTGTCGGTGCCGGCGGGCGGAACGCCGGACCTGACCGCGCGCTTGATCGGGCCCGCCATGTCCGGCGCCCTCGGCCAGCAGCTCGTCATAGACAATCGCGGCGGGGCGGGCGGATTGATCGGAGCGGAACTCGCCGCCAACGCGACCCCGGACGGCTACACCCTGCTCATCAGCAGCCCCGGGGCGCTGACGATCCTGCCGCACCTGAGAAAGGTGCCATACGACACGCTCCGGGACTTCGCCCCGATCGGGCTCATCTCGAGCGGACCGTTCCTCCTGCTCTCCCACCCTTCGGTGCCGGCTAGATCGGTGCGGGACGTGATCGCGCTCGCCAGGGCGCAGCCCGGCAAGCTCAACTACTCGTCGGCCGGCAACGGCGCCCCCAACCATCTCGCGATGGAGCTGTTCAAGAGCATGGCGGGTGTCGATATCCAGCACGTGCCGTACAAGGGCGCCCCCCAGGCGGTGGCGGACCTTCTGGCGGGCCACATGAACTTCGGGTTCAACTCGATTGCCCCGATGCTGCCGCACGTGCGGGCGGGGCGGCTGCGCGTCCTCGGCGTCGCCAGCGCGCAACGCTCGCGCCAGCTGCCCGACGTTCCGACGATCAGCGAATCGGGCGTCCCGGGATTCGAGGCGGGGAACTGGTTCGGGATGTTTGCGCCGTCCAGGACGCCACGCGCCATCATCACGAAGCTCAACGGCGCGCTGGCGCAGGTCGTGCGCTCGCCGGAGATCCGCTCGCAGTTCGAGGCGCTCGGCGCGGAGCCGGTGGGCAACAGCTCCGAGGAGTTCGCCGCCTTCGTGCGCCGGGAGTCCGAGCGCTACGGCAAGGTCGTGAAGGCTTCGGGGGCGAAGCTCGATTGAGGCGCGCAGTTTGCAGTGGGCAGTTTGCAGTTACTGCCAACTACTGCCAACTGCCAACTGATAACTGCCAACTGCCAACTATTGCTAGAGGCGCGGGGAATCCAGCGCATCCGCCTTGTCCAGGACCCACATGGCGTAGCCCGGGTGCGTTTCCCAGATGCGCGGCTTCCACTTGTCGTCCATCTGGTCCATGTCGGCGTAGTACTCGGTCCTGCCGCCGCACGGGTTGTTGAAGTACCAGAACAGGTTCGATCCGAGGATGTGCCGGCCGACCGGCGTGTTGGCCTGCCAGCCGCGGGTCTTCATGTGCTTGCCGCCGAGGATGATCTCGTCGATATCGCTCACCTCGAATGCGACGTGGTCGAAGGCGCGCCGGTCCGGCCGGCTGAGCAGGAACAGGCTGTGATGGTCGTGCGTGCCCTCGCAGCGCAGGAAATTCCCGCCCGGCGTGCCGTCGCTCAGCCGGAAGCCGAGGCGCTTCAGGTAGAACGCGGTCGCTTTCTCAAGGTCGCTCTTCGCGATGGAGTAGACGACGTGGCCGATCTTCCGCGGCCGCGCGCGGCGTTCCGGGTCGAAGGGACGGTTCATGCGCGCCGGCTGCCTCGCCGCGGCCTTGCTGCCGCCCGCGGAGCGCCGGAACGCGATGGCGAAACCCGATTCGTCGCGCGCGCGCAGGGTGCCGTCGGCCCCGGCCGTCACTTCGCGGTCGCGTCCGAGCTCCGCGCCAATGGCTTTGAGGGAGCGGACGCCGTCCACGCCCCAGACTATCTCGCGCAGCGTGGGGCCCGACTCGGCCGTCGCCGGCAGAGACGAGTCCGCCGCCCGCCGCAGCAGGATGGTCTGCCCGGAGGGCAGCCTGAAATCCGCGCCGCGCGCCCCGCGCTCGACGAGGGGCAGGCCCCAGTCCTCGAAGTAGCGGATGCCGGCGTCAAGATCCTCGACGCCGTAAGCCAGCGATTCGATGCGCAAGATCGTCATAGCCACCTCCGGAAGTCTGGTGATTATAGTCCGGGTATCATTTCCGGCATGAGGGTGCGCCTTGTCCCATTCATGGTCGCGCTGGGCGCGGCGGTCTTCCTGTCGCAGGCGGCTTACGCTCAACTGGCCGCCTGGCCGGCCCGCGTCGTGCGCATCATCGCCACCAGCCCGCCCGGCGGTTCGATCGATTTTCTCGCGCGCACGCTGGCCGAAGACTACGGCAAGCGCTTCGGGCAGCCGTTCATCGTGGAGAACCGGCCGGGCGCGAACGGCAACATCGGGGTGGACCTCGTGGTGAAAGCGCCGCCGGACGGCCACCTGCTGTTCGTGACTGCGCCCGGACCTTTCAGCATCAATCTCAATCTCTACGACTCGATGCCGTTCAATCCCGAGGCCGATCTGGAGCCGGTGGCGCTGCTGGCGGTGGCCCCGCTGCTGCTGGTGGTCCATCCTTCCGTGCCGGCGCGGGACTTGAAGCAGCTGCTGGCGTGGATGCGCGCGCAGTCGGGAAAAGTGACCTACGCATCGCAGGCCGTTGGGGCGACCGGCCATCTCGCCATGGAGCTCCTGAAATCGACGGCGCGCGTGGAGGCGACGCACGTGCCGTACCGGGGATCGGCGGCGGCGGCGACCATTGCCCTGATCACCGGCGATGTCGCCATCAGCTTCGTCAACACCAGCACCGCCCTCGCGCAGGTGCGGAGCGGCAAGCTGCGGGCGATCGCGGTCGCCGAGCGGCGCCGCATCGCGGCGGCGCCGGAGATCCCCACCCTGGACGAGTCGGGATTGCGCGGGTTCGAGGCGACACCCTGGCTCGGGCTCGGCGTGCGCGCTGGAACGCCGCGCGACATCGTCGAGCGGCTGAATGCCGCCGCCGCGCGCTCGCTCGAGCGGCCGGACGTGCTCGCGCGGATGGGCAACATCGGCATCGAGCCGCGGCCCATGAGTCCGGAGCAATTCGCCGGTTTTGTGCGCGCCGAGACGGCGAAGTGGGGGGATATCATTCGCCGTTCGGGGGCAAAGGCTGACTAGAAGCTGTCTCAAAAACAGAATGGAACCACAGATGAACACAGATGCACACAGATATCAAAACCCAATGCCCTGTTTAGCAGGGATTTCGTCCGTGTTCATCTGTGTTTATCTGTGGTTAATTCTGCCTTTCCGGATTTTTGAGATACGTTCGAGTGACGAGTGACGGGTGATAGGCGGCCCGTGACGAGGGGGATTCGACATGGCCAAGAAGCCGAAGCGCAGGACGGCGTTGAAATCGATCCACGGGCAGCGCTTCCCGGGCGAGAGCGCGGAATACCGGGCGGCACGCGACAGGCTGCTGCGAGGGGAGGCGGAGCTGCGCCGGTCGATCGAGGCGGTGGCGAAGTTGCGGCGCGGCCTTCCTCCCGGCGGTCCGGTTCCCCAGGACTACCTGTTCGAGGAAGGCAGCCCGGATCTTGCCGAGAACCAGGCCGTGCGGCAGGTCAGGATGTCGGAGCTGTTCCGCTCCGGCGGAACGAGCCTCGTCGTCTACAGCTTCATGTACGGCCCGAAAATGGAAGTTCCCTGCCCGATGTGCACGTCCATCCTCGACGGCCTGAACGGGAGCGCGCCCCACGTGGCGCAGCGCGCCAACCTGGTCGTGGTCGCGAAATCGCCGATACACCGCATTCGCGCGTTCGCCCGCGGGCGGGGCTGGCGCAACCTGCGCCTGCTTTCCTCGGCGGACAACAGCTACAACCGGGATTACCACGGCGAGGACGAGAAGGGCGCCCAGTGGCCGATGTTGAACGTGTTCGTGAAGCGCGACGGCGTCATTCGCCACTCCTGGGCGTCGGAGCTGCTCTTCGCGCCCGCCGACCCGGGCCAGAACCAGCGCCACGTGGACCTCATCTGGCCGCTGTGGAACGTCCTCGATTTCACGCCGGAGGGGCGCGGGAAGGACTGGTATCCCAAGTTATCCTACGGATAAGCTGTCAGCCGTCAGCTTCACGCTCCAGGCTTCAAGGGATTGCAGCTTGTGGTTTGGCACTGACGACTGACGGCTGATGGCCGACGACTAAGTCTATGACAATCGACTGGGCGCATTTCACCCCCTGGAGCTCGCTCGCCGGCGGCCTGCTGATCGGCGTCGCCGTTGCTGCGTTCGTGCTGATCCACGGGCGCGTCGCGGGCATCAGCGGCATCCTGGGCGGGCTGCTGCGCCCGGCCGGACGGGATGTCGGCTGGCGGATAGCCTTCATAGGGGGGCTCCTCGCGGCGCCGGTTCTTTACGCCCTGTTCACCCGGCTTCCGGTGGCGACCATCGAGGCCAGCTTCCCGGTGATCGTGGTGGCGGGAGTGCTCGTCGGCGTCGGGACCCGCTACGGCTCGGGCTGCACCAGCGGGCACGGCGTCTGCGGGATCTCGCGGCTGTCTCCGCGCTCGCTGGCCGCGACCGCCACGTTCATGGCCGCGGGGTTCGTCACCGTGCTCGTCGTTCGCCACCTGCTTGCGTGAGGGTGCCGTGGCCGTCCTGACCTCGTTCCTCACCGGCTTGCTCTTCGGCGTGGGCCTCATCGTTTCGGGCATGACCGATCCGTCCAAGATCGTCGGGTTCCTCGACCTGGCGGGGGCATGGGACCCGTCACTCGCGTTCGTCATGGGCGGAGCCGTGCTGGTGGGTGCGGCGGGCTTCCGTCTTGCCGAGGGCCGGCCCACCTCCGTCCTCGGTGGCTTGCGGCAGCTTCCCGGCACGCAGGGCATCGACGCGCGGTTGATCCTGGGCAGCGCAACGTTCGGGGTAGGCTGGGCGCTCGCCGGCTTCTGCCCGGGCCCCGCGGTGGTGGCCTTCGGAGCGGGCTACGACAAGGCGGCGGTCTTCGTCATCGCGATGCTCGCCGGGATGGTGGCGTACGAGTTCACGGAACGCCGGCGCATGGCACGCGCGACCGACGAATAGGTAGTAGGAAGTTTGCAGTAGGTAGTTTGCAGTAGCCAGGCGCCGGTTACTACTGCCTACTGATTACTGCCAACTGTCTACTTCGCGCCGAGGGATAGCATGTATAGCGATTCCTGGATCGAGATCTCAGGGCGGCTCCTGGTGGTGGGGTTTTTCGTTATCGCGGGGCTGTTCAATCTGACACCCGAGCGGATCAAGGACCATATCGACCGCATGGCGGGGTTCGGAGTGCCGTTCCCGGCGGCCGCGTTCTGGATCGGCATCGGCCTTCAGTTTGCCGGCTGCGCGTTGCTGCTGGCCGATTGGCACCCTGAGATCGGCGCCGTCTGCCTGATCGTATTCACCGTGGTGGCCAACGCCATGTTCCACCGCTACTGGCTGGTGCCGGACCCGGCGCGGCGCAATGTGACCCGGCTGCTGCTGCTCAACGGCGTCGCGATACTGGGCGGCCTGCTCCTGCTTCTTGCAAGTGTGAACTAGTTGGCAGGAACGGCGCGCCCCGGCTGGTAATCTCTCTTTCCTTCGCTGCCGTCAACAAGAGAAAGAATGGGCGCGCAAAACTTCATAGTCGGCTATATCCAGGCGTGTGCCGGCGGCAAGCTGCCGTTTTCCGAATGCGGTCCCGTCTGGCAGCTGTTCCTCATCGTTGCGTTCCTCGTGGCCGCGATCGCGGCCTTGTTCGTGCTCAGGATGCGCCCCAGGGCGCGCGCGGAGTAATCGTCGTCCGTGCTGCCGGGCGTATCGCCCGTGGGTTGCCGTTCGGCGCGGCGCATTTTTCCGAGTCCTGTCGGGGGCGGCGGCGAATGGTATATTTACGACGCTCGCCGTCCGAGCTGCGCCAGCGCCCATGAAATCGCTCAAGGTCCTGCAGTTCAATATGCAGTTCGGGCAGACGTGGAACGATGCCGACCCCGACCACGCCCCGGTCGATGTCGGCCTGACGGTGGATGAAATACGCAGCCACGACGCCGATATCGTGCTGCTGCAGGAAGTGGAGCAGGCGCAGCCCGGCGGCAAGCAGCCCGATCCCCCGCCCAATTACACCCGGCTGCGCCGGGAGTTGAACGGCTACGACAGCTATTTCTCGTATCCGAAGGCCGATCCGCGCGAGCTGCCGTTCGGCATCGGCCTCGCGATCTTCTCGAAGACGCCGCTGCGCGGCGCCCGGCGGCGCGACCTGCCGTCGCCGCCGGTCGAGTTCGAGTTCGACGGCAGGAAGACGACGCCTACCGATCGGCTGCTGATCGGCGCGAACACCCTTATCGACGGGCGGGAACTGCGGCTCTTCAACACGCACCTGCTCGCGTTCTTCATGATCAATATGGAGACGCAGGATCATCCCGTGCAGCGGCGGCTCGTCATCGAGGCCCTGCGCGAGACGGACGGCCCGACGCTGCTCGGCGGCGATTTCAACGTGCTGAGCCACCACGCGCTGTCGCGCCAGTTCGCCGCCGCCGGCTACCAGACGGTGCAAACGAAGCAACCGACCTGGCGCCGGGACCCCTACGTGCTCGACCACATCTTCTACAGCCGCCACTTGCGGCTGGTGCACCACGTCGTGAGGCTGACGCATGCGTCCGACCATCACGCCCTGGTGGCGGAATTCGAGTTCGCGGATTAGCAAGTGACCAGGACGGGTATTGCGATAGACTGCGCGTAGGCGGGAATCCTCATGGCGACGATCATCGGCGGCATCGGCACGTCCCACGTGCCCACGATCGCGATGGCGTACGACCGCGGCAAGCGCAACGACCCGGACTGGGCGCCGCTGTTCGAGGGCTACGAGCCGGTGGCGCAGTGGCTGGCCGACCACCGCCCCGACGTGCTCGTGTTCTTCTACAACGATCACGCGACGACGTTCTTCTTCGACCATTACCCGACTTTCGCGCTCGGAGTCGGCGCCGAGTACCGCATCGCCGACGAGGGCCTCGGGCCGCGCGCCGTGCCGCCGCTCAAGGGCCATCCCGCGCTCGCCCGCCACATGGCCGAGTCGCTGGTGAACGAGGAGTTCGACATCTCGGTGTTCCAGGACCTGCCGATCGACCACGGCTGCCATTCCCCGCTCACGATGTTCTGGCCGCCGTCGCCCGACTGGCCGGGAAGGATCGTGCCGATCGAGATGAACGTGCTGCAGCATCCCCTGCCGACGCCGGGCCGCTGCTACAAGCTCGGCCAGGCGGTGCGCCGCGCGGTGGAGTCCTATCCCGAGGACCTGAAGGTGGTGGTGGTCGGCACCGGCGGGCTGTCGCACCAGCTCAACGGCGAGCGCGCGGGCTTCAACAACATGGAATGGGACCTGCGCTTTCTCGACCTCATCGACCGCGATCCGCGCTCGCTCGCTCAAATGAAGCACGCCGACTACATCCGGCTCGGCGGCACCGAGGGCGCGGAGGAAATCATGTGGCTCGCCATGCGCGGTGCGCTCTCCGACCGGGCGAAGAAGATCCACCAGAACTGCTATCTGCCGATGACGGCGAGCATGGCCGTCGCGCTGTTTGAAGAGCAAGTCGAAAGTCGAAAGTCGAAAGTCGGAAGGAAGACCGCGAAGACGGCTTCAAGGAAATGAAAACCTCTTGCGACTTCCGCCTTCCGACTTCCGCCTTCCGACTTCGTTAAGCGGAAGCGCCCGTGGGCGATCGTCTGGCAGGGAAGGTAGCAGTCGTCACCGGCGGCGGCCACGGCATCGGGAAAGCCTATGCGCTGGGCCTGGCGCAGGAAGGCGCGAAAGTCGTCATCGCGGAGATCGACAGCCGTGCCGGTGAAGCGGTCGCCATCGATCTCACCCGGAAGGGGTACGCCGCGACGGCGGTCCGCACCGATGTCGCGGACCGGGCAAGCGCCGAGGAGATGGCGCGCCGCGCGATAGCGGCCTACGGCCGGATCGACGTGCTCGTCAACAACGCGGCGATCTTCGCCACCGTGCCGATGTCGCGCGAGCCGTTCGACCGCATCGAGACCGACGAGTGGGACCGGATGATGGCGGTCAACCTGCGCGGCACCTGGCTCGCGTGCCGGGCGGTGATACCCGACATGCGCAAGCGCGGCTACGGCAAGATCGTCAACATCAGCTCGGGCACGGCGCTGAAGGGATCCGCCAGCCGCATCCATTACGTGACGTCGAAAGCCGGCGTGCTTGGCTTTACCCGCACGCTCGCGCGCGAGGTGGGCAAGGATGGAATATGCGTGAACTGCGTCGTGCCGGGCAGTACGCTGTCGGAGGAAAAGCCCGCCGAAGACGTCGTCAGGATGCGCACGGCCGCGGCGGACGAGCGCGCCCTGAAGCGCGTGCAGCGCCCGGAGGACCTCGTGGGGGCGGTGCTGTTCTTCGCCTCCGCCGACAGTGATTTCGTCACCGGGCAGTCGCTGGTGGTGGACGGCGGGGCGTACATGCAATGATGAATTATGAATGCTGAATGATGAATGAAAGGCGGAACGCAGAAAGGGGACGGCATGAGACCTAATTTGTGGTTCGGCATTAGTCGCTTGTTACCCCTTCAGCATGTGGGTAGGGGGTCACTGCTGCGCAGCGCCGCTGACCATTCATCATTCATCATTCATCATTCCGCATT
>JBIOVQ010000308.1:0-3835 GCA_044867805.1 Burkholderiales bacterium
GCCCGGAAGTTTTCGATAAGGACAAGGCGCACGGCGAGGTTGTACTACGGGTCGCCAAGGACGCCAAGCCCGCGAAGGAAAAGCATTACTACGGGTCGCTAAGGCCGCGAAGGACGCAAAGGAAATGAATATATGAAGAGCGAGGACGCGAAGACAACACTAAGGGTAGTACCAGGGAACGGCGATGGTAGGGAAACGTCGGAGTTGCCGGCTAAAACCGGTTTACGACGCGTTTTATCCCGTCGCGCATGTGGACCGTGTTGAAGTTGAGCAGGAAGCCCATCCGGTAGTCACCAGCGCGGAGGTAGCTGAGCAATTGCGCCGTGTGGATCGGTTGTAGCTGCTGAACGGATTTCAGTTCAACGACCACGGCGTTTTCCACAACGATATCCAAGCGGTAGGCTACGTCGAGCACCAGGTCATCATATTGCAACGACATGGGAACCTGCTTTTGCACTGCTAGCGACCGCTTGGCGAGCTCGTATTCCATGCAGGCCTGATAGGCGGATTCCAGCATGCCGGGGCCAAGCCGCGTATGCACACGGATGGCCGAATCGACGATTTCCCGGGCAATTGGCTCGAAGTCCATGGGCAGTGCCTGGTATTGCCGGTACTCAACGGCTGTCCCGGCTTGAGGTTGACTCGGACACTGGGCTGATCTCGTCCCGACCAGAGGTGCTCGAGTACACCGCCCTTGGCGCTCCCTTTGCGTCCTTAGGTGTTGGTTCTAATTATTGTTCCCTTCGCGGCCTTGGCGTCCTTTGCGACCCGTAGTACCGCCTTCCTTCGCGCCCTCCGCGTCCTTTGTGACCCGTCGTACAGCCCAGCCAGCAGTCGCCGGCGGGGAGATAATCGGGCGTCGGATTTCCCCGCCGGGGTCATGGGAGAGTGCCATGTTCGAAGGAACCCAATGGATCGGTTTTGTCGGAACGGCGCTGGTCATCATCGCCTACCTGCCGCAGATCCACCACCTGATCGCCGAGCGGTGCTCGGGGGGCATCAGCATCAAGGCGTACGGCCTGTGGTTCGTGGCGGGATTTCTCATGCTCGTCCACGCCGCGGCCATAGAGGACCCCGTGTTCATGGCGCTCCAGGGCTACCAGATCGGCGCCAGCGCCCTCGTCATCTTCTTTGGCCGGAAGTACAAGGACTCGCTGTGCGAGGCGCACCGCCACGGCGGGCGGGAAGCTCGCCCGCCCCGGTGACAACTGATGACTGACGACTGACGGCTGGCGGCTGATTTTATTGCGGTTCGATCCCCACGTCCTTCACCACCTTCGCCCACTTGGTCCGCTCGGAGCGGATGAACGCGGCGAACTGCTCGGGGGTGCGCGTGCCGGGGTCGATGCCCTGGTCCGCGAGGCGCTTCTTCGTGTCGGGCAGGGCGAGCACCGAGGAAAGGGCTGTGCGCAGCCGGGTCACCACCGCCTTCGGCACCCCGGCGGGCGTGCACAGGCCCTGCCAGGAGATGACCTCGAAGCCCGGCATGCCGGACTCGGCGATGGTCGGCACGTCCGGCAGGTCGGGGGAGCGTGCAAGGGACGTGACGCCGAGCATACGGACCTTGCCGGCGCGGGTCGCCGCGAGGAACGACGGCACGGTGGAAACCATCGCGTCCACCTCGCCCCCCATGGTGGCCACCAGCGCCGGCCCGGCGCCCTTGTAGGCGACGTGGATGACCTCGATCTTTGCCGCCATCTTGAACATCTCCATCGAGAGCTGCGGCGAGGTGCCGATGCCGGGCGAGCCGTAGTTGAGCTTGCCGGCCCGGGCTTTCGCCAGCGCGACGAATTCGGCGATCGTCGCGGCCGGCAGCGAGGGATAAACGACGAGGGCGTTGGGCGTGCTGCCGATGAAGCCGATCGGCGTGAAGTCGGTGACGGGATCGTAGTTGAGCTTGCGGTAGCGCGCCGGGCTCACCGCGAGCGACGCGATGTTGCAGGCGAAGAGCGTGTAGCCGTCCGGCGTCGCGTGGGCCGCGATCTCGGCGCCGACGGTTCCGCCCGCCCCGCCGCGGTTGTCCATGATGACTTGCTGGCCGAGCTCCTCGGTCAGCGCGGCGCCGACGATGCGCGCCATGATGTCGGTCGAGCCGCCCGGCGGGAAGGGCACGACGTAGCGCAGCGGCCGGGTCGGAAACTCCGGGGCCGCGGCCCGCGCCGCGCTGCAGAGCGGAAGCACCAGCCACGTCAATAGCAGCAAACAACGGGCAAACCACGACTCGCAAAGGGCGCGCAGAAAGAACTTCATGGGACCTCCTCCTCGACACCGGTTACAAGCTTCAAGCCTCAAGCTTCGAGCGGAACTCCTCGGCCCGCTTGTAACTTGTAGCTTGTGGCTCGTAGCTGCTTCTTATGGGCTAATCATAGGCCTTGTCGGGGGGAGTCCACAATGTGTCCCGATCCGGGGCGCGACGCGCCGGATCGGGTCCGCCGGTTCGAGGGGGACAGCGGGCTGCCCCTCAACCGGCGGGGCGTTCGGTCCGAGGGTGGAGGGATGAGCAGTGTTGAGTTTCGAGTGCCGATGGCATAACCCGCATGCCACCCTGGGCGTTGTCTTCGCGCCCTAAGGTCTTGGTTCTAATTATTGTTCCCTTTGCGTCCTTGACGTCCTTCGCGACCCGTAGTACCGCCTTCCTTCGCGCCCTCCGCGTTCTTGGCGACCCGTCGTACGGGTTCACCCCGCCGGGCGGAAGAACGTCGTAAGCCAGTTGTAGAGCCACGCGAACACCGCGCCGCCGATGGCGCCGTCCACCAGGCCGTAGAGCGTGGCGATGACGACCTGCCCGAAGGACGAGGCGCCGCTATAGCCCGGGTAGATCGAAGCGAGGAGCTGCAGGAAGGCGCTCCCGTAGCCGGGCCAGATCAGGTTCGCCACGCCCGTAATCAGTATCGCACCACCCCAGAACACGCCGATTGCCAAAGCCAATGCGCGAATGTTGAATGTCATGGCTGCTCCTTTTCAAAAAAAGTGACGCAGTGAGAAGTGACGCAGTGACGGAAAACCCCGGTGACGACTGCGCGTCGAGGGGCGGAACAGGGGCCCCGAACTTGTTCGGGGATGTGACCCCCGGTGACGCGCGAAGCGGCCGACACGATTTGATAGTTTCTTGCGATTTCGTTGTCGGAGGCCGATGACTGACGACTGACGGCAAGGAACCTGGTGACGCAGTGACGAAGTGATGGATCCCGCGGCAAACCGCGGGTGACTCATCACCCATCACCCATCACTCTGGGGCGCGAACTCCAGCGTCGTGCCGGCGAGGCTCCGCCGGATGTCGGCGCACCAGCGCTCCGCCTCGTTTTTCTCGCCAAGCTTTGCCAATGCGCGCTCCACGTCATAGAGAAGCCGGACGCGGCCCACTTCGCGCGCGGCGCGCGAGGCGGCCGCAAGCTCGTCGGCGGCCGCGCGCGACTTTCCTTGCGCGATCAGCGCCTCGGAGCTCCAGCGGCGCGCCACGGCGGCGAGCTCCTTGAGCCCGGAGGATTCCGCGAGCGCGAGCAGGTCCCGCGCGACACGCAGGCACGCGCCGGCATTGCCGCGAGCGAGGGCGAGCTCGGCGAGGCCCTCCATGCACCGCGCCATCTGGAAATGCTCGCGCTGCTCGCGGCAATGCGCCGCTTCGCGCTCGAGCTCTGGCCGAAGTTTTCGCCCTGCGGCTGGCAGGCAATCCCGCCGCGCGCGCGGCGCTCGACATCGCGCTGTACGACGCCGTGGGCAAGGCGCTGAAGACGCCGGTCCACAACCTGATCGGCGGCTGCTGCCAGCCGCGTATCCCGCTCGAGTGGTCGGTCAGCATGGCGGACGACGTGGCCGTCATGGTGGCGGAGGCGAA
>JBIOVQ010000309.1:0-5565 GCA_044867805.1 Burkholderiales bacterium
GAGCGGGGGCAGTGGCCACCCAGCTGCCGTTCAACATCGTCGACAAGGCGGAAGCCGCGCAGGACGCGGCCGGCGGCAAGCTCGAGGTCAAGCGCACGATCTGCACGCACTGCTCCGTCGGCTGTTCCATCGACGCCGTGGTGGAAGACGGCAAGTGGATCCGCCAGGAGCCGGTGTTCGACTCGCCGATCAACCTGGGTGCGCACTGCGCCAAGGGCGCCTCGATCCGCGAGCACGGGGCGCACGAGCATTCCCATCGCCTGAAGGCCCCGATGAAGCTCGTCGGCGGCAAGTGGCAAAAGGTCTCCTGGGACCAGGCCCTGGATGAAGTCAGCAAGAAGCTCTTCGCCATCAAGAAGGAGAGCGGCGCCGACGCCACCTTCTGGATCGGCTCCTCCAAGCACAACAACGAGCAGGCCATGCTGTTCCGCAAGTTCGTGTCGTTCTTCGGCACCAACAACATGGACCACCAGGCGCGTATCTGCCACTCCACCACGGTGGCGGGCATCGCGAACACCTGGGGCTACGGGGCGATGACCAACTCGTACAACGACGAGTTGAACTCCAAGTGCATCCTGTTCTTCGGCAGCAACGCCGCGGAGGCGCACCCGGTATCGATGATGCACACGCTCGTTTCCAAGGAGAACGGCGCGAAGGTGGTCGTGGTGGATCCGCGCTTCACGCGCACCGCGGCCCGCGCTGATTACTACTACCGCATCCGCTCCGGCACGGACGTGGCCTTCCTGTGGGGCATGCTCTACCACGTGTTCAAGAATGGCTGGGAAGACAAGAAGTACATCAATGATCGCGTCTACGGCATGGACCAGGTGCGCAAGGAAGTCGCCAAGTGGACGCCAGACGTCACCGAGAGCGTGACGGGCATGAAGGAAGCCGAGGTCAAGCACGTGGCCGAGCTGATGGCCAAGAACCGCCCCAGCACCATCGTCTGGGCGATGGGCCAGACCCAGCACACCAACGGCAACGCCATCGTGCGCGCGTCCGCCGTGTTCCAGCTCGCGCTGGGCAACGTCGGCGTCTCCGGCGGCGGCACCAACATCTACCGCGGCCACGACAACGTGCAGGGCGCGACCGACGTCGGGCCGAACCCCGACTCGCTGCCCGGCTACTACGGCATCGCCGCCGGAGCCTGGAAGCACTGGTGCGCGGTATGGGGCGTGGATTACGACTGGGTGGTCAAGCAATTCTCGTCAGTGGCCTCGATGGAGAAGCCCGGCATCACGGTTTCGCGCTGGCAGGACGCGGTGCTGGAGAAGAACGAAAACCTTGACCAGGACCCGAACGTGCGGGCCGTGATTTTCTGGGGGCATGCTCCGAACAGCCAGAACCGCGGCAAGGAGATGCTCGAGGCGATGAAGAAGCTCGACCTGCTGGTGGTGGTCGATCCCTATCCCAGCGCGACCGCGGCCATGGCCGCCCTGGTGCGCCAGGACGGGGTCTACCTGCTGCCGGCGGCGACGCAGATGGAGTGCGCGGGCTCGGTGACGGCCTCGAACCGCTCGATCCAGTGGCGCGAGAAGGTGATCGACCCGATGTTCGACTCGCGCACCGACCACATGATCATGTACCAGTTCGCCGAGAAGTTCGGCTTCGCCAAGGAGTTCACGGCGAAGATCAAGCTGGTGAAGGGCAAGGGCGGCCTGCTCGAGCCCGACATGGAAGATTCGCTGCGCGAGATCAACCGCGGCGCGTGGACCATCGGCTACACCGGGCAATCGCCGGAGCGGTTGCAGGCGCACATGCGCAACCAGCATGTCTTCGACGTGAAGACCCTTCGCGCGAAGGGCGGCAAGGACGCGAAGACCGGCTACGTGCTCGACGGCGACTACTACGGCCTGCCGTGGCCGTGCTACGGGAGCGCGGCGATCAAGCATCCCGGGACGCCCAATCTCTACAACACCTCGCTGCACATGATGGACGGCGGCGGCAACTTCCGCGCCAATTTTGGCGTGGAGCGGGACGGGGTCAACCTGCTGGCCGAGGACGGCTCGCATTCCAAGGGGTCGGAGCTCACGACCGGCTATCCCGAATTCGACCATGTGCTGATGAAGAAGCTCGGCTGGTGGGACGAGTTGACGGAAGGCGAGAAGAAGGCCGCCGAGGGCAAGAACTGGAAGACCGACCTCTCGGGCGGCATCCAGCGCGTGGCGATGAAACACGGAGCCCATCCGTGGGGCAACGCCAAGGCGCGCGCGGTGGTGTGGAACTTCCCGGACGGCGTGCCGCTGCATCGCGAGCCGCTGTTCACTCCGCGGCCGGACCTGATCGAGAAGTTCCCGACGCACGCCGACCAGAAGAACCGCTGGCGCATGCCGGTGCTGTTCAAGACGGTGCAGGACGCGAACAAGGACGCGGTCAAGACCTATCCGCTCATACTCACGAGCGGACGGCTGGTCGAGTACGAAGGCGGCGGCGACGAGACCCGCTCCAACCCGTGGCTCGCCGAGCTGCAGCAGGAGATGTTCGTCGAGATCAACCCCAAGGACGCCAACGACCGCGGCGTGAAGAACAACGAGTATGTCTGGGTCAAGACGCCGACCAAGGCGCAGATCAAGGTCAAGACTTTGGTGACCGAGCGCGTGGCGCCGGGAACGGTGTTCTGCCCGTTCCATTTCGCGGGCTGGTTCGAGGGCAAGGACCTGCTCAACTACTACCCGAAGGACGCCGAGCCAATCGTGCGCGGCGAGGCCGTGAACACGGCCACCACCTACGGCTACGACATCGTGACCATGATGCAGGAAACCAAGACCACGCTGTGCCAGGTCTCCAAGGCCTGAGCGGGAACGGGACACAGAGGAGCTGAACCATGGCAAGAATGAAATTTCTGGCGGATGCCGAGCGCTGCATCGAGTGCAACGGCTGCGTGACGGCGTGCAAGCAGGAGCACGAGATTCCGTGGGGGGTGAACCGGCGCCGGGTAGTAACGATGAACGACGGCGTGCCGGGCGAAAAATCGATCTCGGTTGCCTGCATGCACTGCTCGGACGCACCCTGCATGGCGGTTTGCCCCGTGGATTGCTTCTACAAGACCACGGAAGGGGTGGTGCTGCACGACAAGGACCTGTGCATCGGCTGCGGCTACTGCTTCTACGCCTGCCCGTTCGGCGCGCCGCAGTTCCCGCAGGACGGCGCGTTCGGCCTGCGCGGCAAGATGGACAAGTGCACGTTCTGCGCCGGCGGGCCCGAGGCGGACTTCTCGGCAGCCGAGTTCAGGAAGTACGGCCGCAACCGGCTGGCGGAGGGCAAGCTTCCCGCCTGTGCCGAGATGTGCGCTACCAAGGCCCTGCTCGGCGGCGACGCCGACGTGATCGCCGATATCTATCGCAACCGCGTGCTGAAGCGCGGCAAGGGCTCCGAGGTCTGGGGCTGGGGCACGGCCTACGGCAAGCCCGAGCGGCAGCCCACGCAGCAGCGGCCGGGAGCGAAGTCATGAGGAGGACGGCGCTGGTGGTGACCGCCGCCGCCGCCGTGGCCTTGGCGGCGGTAACGGCTGGCTGCGGCGAGAAGCCCTCCGTGACCGTCTACAAGCAGGGCCAGTACCAGGGCAAGCCCGACAAGCAGCCGTGGGACAACGACCAGTTCAAGGGAGACAAGCTGGCCTGGGAAACCGCGATCAAGAAGCGGAACGACGGGCAGAACGAGTATTCCCGCGGAACACCCAGCGTCAAGTAGATAACGATAGGAGGAAAGCGCATGATCCGCATCAGCGACATGCGAGTGCTGGTTCGCCTGCTCGTTCTCTCGTGCGCGACATTGTGCACGCCTGCCGCGTTGGCGGCCGAGGGCGCGGGCGGTGCACAACAGGAGCAGGTACAGCGGCAGCAGGACCAGCCCCTCAACAACGCACCGGTGTGGCGCGATGTGAGGGGCGGCGACAACCCCTACCAGACGACCCAGGTGCGGGGCATCGAGACCAACGTCCTTATCCAGTCCGAGGGCGAGATCTGGCGCCAGATTCGCAACGGTCCGATCGTGGTGTACGGCGGCTGGCTGCTGCTCCTCATATTGCTGGCCATCCTGGCCTTCTTTCTGTGGAAGGGGCCGATCAAGGTCCACGGGCAGCTCACCGGCAGGAAGATCCAGCGCTTCTCCACGTGGGACCGGACCATACACTGGACGGTCGCGATCAGCTGGCTGATCCTGGCCATCAGCGGATTGCTCCTGCTCTTCGGCAAGTACGTGGTGCTGCCGATGTTCGGCTATACCCTGTTTTCCTGGCTCGCCATCCTCTCGAAGAACCTGCACAACTTCGTCGGCCCGGTGTTCCTGCTCGCGGCCGCGCTGATGTTCTTCACCTACCTCGGACGCAACATCCCGCGGGCGTACGACGTGACCTGGCTGCTCAAGGGCGGCGGCATGCTGACCGGAAAGCACATGCCGTCGGGCTTTTTCAATGCCGGCGAGAAGATCGTGTTCTGGGTCGGGCTTTTCCTCTTCAGCATCATCGTCGGCGCGTCGGGCCTGGTGCTGCTGTTCCCGAACTTCGATCAGGGCCGGATGATCATGCAGTACGCGAACATCGTGCATGCGGTGACCGCTGTCGTTTTCATCGGAATGATCTTCGGCCACATCTACCTCGGCACGGTCGGCCTCGAGGGCGCCTACCAGAACATGCGCCACGATGGCCTGGTTGACGAGCAATGGGCGAAGGAGCACCACGAATACTGGTACAACGAAGTCATGCAAGGGCGGCCGGGAGCCGGGGGCGCGATGTCCGCCGCCCGCGCCGACGCCATGAAGGAGGGATGGAAACTATGAAAGCGTTCAAGTTCTGGCTCGCCGTGCCCGCATTGCTGGTGGGGCTTGCGGTAGGCGTGGCTTCCGCCAAGCTGCCGCCCCTGAGCGACGCCGATAAGGCCAAGGCGGCGGAAGCCAAGGCGAAGAAGGGCGAAGCGGCGAAGAAGGCGCGCATTGCCGAGGAGAAGGCGATGGACCGCGCGGTGGCGCGCTACAAGAGAGAGAAGGGCGGCAAAACCACGGCGGCTGCCTCGAAGAAGAAGTAGCCGGCGGCGGTCGTTCGCAAAAAAAGCCCGGGATTCCGGGCTTTTTTGTCGCCTCAGGCGCCGCTCAAACGACGCCCTCCATGACCTGCACCTCGACCGGCGTCCCGGGGGTGACGTTGCCCTGCTCGGTGGGCAGGATGATGAAGCAGTTCGCCTCCGCCATCGAGCGCAGGATGCCCGAGCCCTGCTCGCCGGTGACCCGCACGCTCCAGGTTCCGTGCGAATCGCGTTCGAGCACGCCACGCTGAAATTCCGTACGTCCCGGTGCTTTCTTGAGGTTAGAGACGCACGGAACCTTAAATGTCGGAAGGGGCGGTACGGGGTCACGGCCCGAGAGCACGAGCAGCGCGTCGCGCACGAACTGGTAGAAGGTAACCATCACCGAGACCGGGTTGCCCGGCAGCCCGAAGAAGTGCGCCGCGCCGATCTTGCCGTAGGCGAGGGGGCGTCCCGGCTTCATCGCGATCTTCCAGAATACCACTTCGCCCAGCTTGCTCAGCAGGTCTTTCACGAAATCGGCTTCGCCCACGGACACGCCGCCGCT
>JBIOVQ010000310.1:0-24177 GCA_044867805.1 Burkholderiales bacterium
CTCCGGAGCGTCAAGCGGCGCGGGCTGGACTGGGTGGACGTCACGCGCGAGGACTTTCCGATCCCGCGCTTCGCCCGGGAGCTGGCGGAAATCGCGCGCGAGCTCGAGACCGGGCGCGGCATGATCATGCTGCGCGGACTGCCCCTCGAATATCCGCCCGACGACCTGCGCATGGTCTACTGGGGCATCGGCGCGCATCTCGGCACCGCGCTGTCGCAGGGCGGGCGCGGCGAGCTGCTCGGCATCGTGGAGGACGAAGGCCAGCAGGTTGCCAAGACGAAGTATCGCGGCTCCAAGACCGCCGACTCCCTGCCCTTTCACGCGGACCGTTGCGACGTCGTCGGGCTGCTGTGCGTGCGCAAGGCGCGATCCGGGGGATTGAGCCGCATTACGAGCGCCGCCGCGATACACAACGAAGTGCTGCGCCGGCGCCCCGACCTGCTCGAAGTGTTCTACGCCGACTGGCACCACAGCCGGCAGGGCGATGAGGCTCCGGGCGAGTCGCGCGCCTATCCCAAGCCGATCTTCGCCATTCGCGACGGCCATTTCACCGGCCTCTTCTCGACCAACTACGTCAGGTTCGCGCAGGAGTACCCGGAGGTGCCGCGCTTCACGCGGCAGCAGCTCGAGGCGCTGGAGCTGTTCGAGAAGCTGGCGGACGAGCTCGCGCTCGACATGACCTTCGAGCCGGGCGACATCCAGCTCCTCAACAACCACCTCATCTACCACTCGCGCACCCGCTACGACGACTACGAGGAGAAGGGGCGCAAGCGCCTGCTCCTGCGCCTGTGGCTGGCGGTGCCGGGCAGCCGCCCGCTGCCCGAAAGCTATGAGACGGTGTTCGGCAGCATCGAGCCGGGTGCCGTGCGCGGCGGGCTCCCCTCGCGGGAGGGGTGGCGGGACGTGACGCAGCTGCGCGCACGTAAAGCAACCGCAGATAAACGCCGATGAACGCGGACGAACTCTCAAGGAAGAATCGCCAGCGTCCCATCCTCCGCCCTTGTCTCTCCTCCCTGGACTGACATGACATCATCCATCCCTACCCTGTCCGCGCACGGCGCGCGGGTTCCCGTGATCGGCTTCGGCACGTCGCAGCTCGGCAACTGCGGCGAAATCGTGGCGAACGCGCTCAGGGTCGGCTACCGCCACATAGACACGGCGTGGAAGTACGGCACCGAGGAGGGAGTGGGCGAAGGCATCAAGGCTTCGGGTGTCCCGCGCAAGGACATCTTCCTGTGCACCAAGGTCTCGCACGAATACCTGCGCGCGGCCGCCTTCGCGCGCTCGGTCGAGGAAAGCCTGCGGCGGCTGCAAACGGACTACGTGGATCTTCTGCTCGTGCACTGGCCCACCATCGACGACATCCCGCTGGCGGAAACCATGGGCGCGCTGGCAAAGGCCAAGCGCGAGGGCAAGGCGCGGCACGTCGGCGTCGCGAACTTCAACATCGCGCTGACGGAGCAAGCCATGCGGCTGTGCCCGGAGCCGTTGGTGACGCTCCAGGCCGAGTATCACCCCTACCTCGACCAGTCGAAGGTGCTTGCATTCTGCCGCAAGGCCGGGCTGGTGCTCACCGCCTACTGCCCGCTCGGCCGCGGGCGCCTGTTCAAGGACCCGGTGATCGCCGAGATCGCGCGCGCGCGGGGCAGGACGGTGGCGCAGGTGGCGCTGCGCTGGCTGGTCCAGCAGGGCAACATCGCGCCGATCCCGCGCTCGTCCAACCCCCAGCACATGGCCGAGAGCTTGAAGGTCTTCGACTTCTCGCTGACCGACGACGAGATGAGGCGGATCCACGGCCTCGCGCGCCCCGACGGCCGGATCGCGAACCCGGCGGGCCGGGCGCCCAAGTGGGACTGATACACCGAGGGATGAACCGATAAGGCGTCTCAGGTACTGCGTCTCAGATACCGCGTCTTGGCTAGCGCGCCTTATCTGCGACGCCCTATCTGGGACGCTGCATCTGGGACGCACTATCTGGGACGCCCTATCCGGGGCTCGCTATTTGGTCGCGGCCGCGACCCTGGCCTTGAGCAGCTCGAAGTTCGAAACGTCCATCTTGAGCTCGCCGCAGTTGATCATGCGGTCGAGCTCGAGCACGGCGTCGTTGCACGGCGTCGGGATGCCGAGCTCCCTGCCCTTGCGCGACACGACGCCGGGGATGAACTCCATCTCGCTCCTGCGGCCCTTGATGTGATCGTGGATCGGCGCGGTGCGCGAGCGGTTGCCGACATGCGAGAGCAGCGCGGTCATCGTCGTCTCGAGGTTTTCGTCGCTGGAGCCCGCGAACTCGTCCGCGCGCAGGCCGAAGATCGGCTCGGTGCGGTAGCCGAGCGCGGTGCCCACGGCGAGCGACTCCCGGCCGGCCATCATTGCGATCTCCGCCATGCCGGGTAGCTTGCTCGACTCGCCGTTCGTCAACCCCAGCAGCCCGCGCGGCCCCATCGTCATCGTGTTAGCGATCAACTTGGTCCACTTCGTGCCGTAGATGTTGCCGGTGATTTCGCAGCGCGCCACGTGGGAGAGGATTTCCTGAATCTCGCGCACGCGCGGGGTGAGAAAGCCGTCGAGCTCGCCCACCGCGAACCAGGTGCCCTTGTGCGTCGTGTTGCGCTGGACCAGCCCGGGCGTGAAGATTTCCGCCGACAGCTCGATGCAGCAGCCGACGACGCGCTCGCGCCCGACGATGGAGGCGAGCGTGTCGTCGTTCATGCCGTTCTGTACGCCCACCAGCACGCCGTTCGGCCTCAGGTACGGCTTGATGAATTCCGCAAGCCAGCGGTCGTCGTTCGACTTCACGCACAGGAACACCATGTCGAACTCGAGGTTGGCCGAGGCGAGGTCGCACAGGTGCAGCGCGGCCTTGATCGGCACCTGGATGTCGCCGTCCGCCACCTGGATGTGCAGGCCGTTGGCCCGCATGGCCTCGACCTGCGCGGGCCACTGGTCTATGACCGTGACGTCGTAGCCGGCCCTGGTCAGATCGGCGCTGACGCTGCTGCCGATCGCGCCGGCGCCCAGCACGGCGATCCTCCTGTCCTTGCCTGCCATCGCTTCGTCCCCGTGAGAAAGCGGAATTGTGCCAGACCGGGATGCCGTCCACGACGCGCGAACGAGACAGGCCGCGCATTCTGTGGCATCTTTGCGGCCTCAAGCGCGAAGCCGGTGCGTTTCACATCGCGGACTTGCGCCGGTCCAGCCTTCGCCACCACCAAATCAGGGAGAACCAGATGCAGGTACGCAGCGAATCGATCAAAAGCCCGGCCCAGCTGATTTTCACCGACTGCGGCGGCCTCGCCGCGCCAGTGCGGGCCGCGGCGGTCCGGACGGCCCCCGGGCCGAAAGCCAAGGCGGGCCCGCGCCGCCGCGAGGTGAAGGTCGGCGGCAAGCGCGTCAAAACCATAGACGTGCACGCGCACTGCGTGATCCCCGAGGCGTATGCGCTGCTCGGCATTAAGGTGTCCGGCCATCGCGGCCCCGGGATCGACGAGGTGGGGCCCCGGCGGATCCGCGAGATGGACGCCCAGGGCATCGACGTCGAGGCGCTCAGCATCAATCCCCAGTGGTACCGGGCCGAGCGCGACGTTGCGGCGGAGGTCGTCAGGATCCAGAACGACCGGCTGGCCGGGTTTTGCGCGACCTACCCGGACCGCTTCGTTGCCTTCGCCTCCGTAGCGCTGCAGTATCCCGACCTCGCGATCGAGCAGCTCGTCCACGGGGTGAAGAAGCTCGGCCTGCGCGGCGCAGCCGTCGGCGCGAGCGTCGCCGGCGAGGAGTTCTCGGATCCGAAATTCCATCCGTTCTGGGCGAAGGCGGAGGAACTCGGGGTGCTCATCTTCATACACCCGCAGAGCACGCCGCAGCTCGCGAGCCGGTTCAAGGGTAACGGGTGGCTCGCGAACACCATCGGCAACCCCCTCGACACGACCATCGCGCTCTCGCACCTCATCTTCGAGGGAACGCTCGATCGCTTCCCCGGGCTGAAGATCTGCTCGGCCCACGGCGGGGGCTACCTGCCGTCCTACGCGCCGCGCTCGGACAACTGCCTGCGCGTCGCCCCCGACATGGACACGGGCGTCAAGCTCAGGAAGAAGCCCACCGAGTACCTGCGGACGATGTACTACGATACCCTGGTCTTCACGTCGGAAGCGCTGCGGCACCTCGCCGCGGAAGTCGGCCCCGACCGGCTCGTCATCGGCACCGACCACCCGATCCCGTGGCAAAGCAAGTCGGTGGACCACATCCTCAAGGCGCCGGGCTTCACCGACAAGGAGCGCCGGATGATGCTGGGGGAGACCGCGGCGAAGCTGCTCGGCATCAGATAGCCGAGGGTCGAGGGTCGAGGGGAACAAGCCTTTATTCATCATTCATCATTCTGCATTCATCATTAGGGGTACCTATGCTTTGGGCCATTACCTGCGTCGACAACCCGAACAGCGCTGCCATCCGCGACAAGGTGGTGCAGCCTCACCGCGACTACCTGCAGAGCCAGAAGAAGATCCTGGTGCTCGCCGGCGCGACCCAGAACGACGACGGCACGCAGGCCATCGGCAGCCTGTTCGTCCTCAACGTCGGGAGCCGCGCCGAAGCGAAGGCGTTTTCCGATGGCGACCCCTTCACCAAGGCCGGCGTGTTCAAGAGCGTCGCGATCACGCGCATGCGCAAGGGGCAGTGGAATCCCGAGGCCGCGGAGGGGGCCTGAAGCAGGGATGAGGGCGGAGGGATGAGGGATGAAAAGTTTGCAGTTTGCAGTGGGCAGTTTGCAGTTGCTGCCAACTGACGGCTGCCAACTCCGCTCCGGTCCCTCGACACCCGACCCTCGGCGCGGGGAATAGGACCACCGCCCCCGATGTTAGTCCCGGTTGTCACCCACCACAGGAGAAACCGATGAACAGGCTGAAACTCGGCGTGGCCGCAGCGGTCGCGCTGCTGGTCTTTGGCTACCCCGGCGCGCAGGCGCAGCAATCCTCCATGACGTTCTTCATTACGAGCGTGGGTCCCGGGAAGGGCGCGGATCTGGGTGGCCTGGCGGGCGCGGACAAGCACTGCCAGTCGCTCGCGGCCGCGGCCGGCGCGGGCAAGCGCACCTGGCGCGTCTACCTCAGCACGACCGCGGCGGGCGGCCAGCCGGCCGTCAACGCGCGCGACCGCATCGGCAAGGGCCCGTGGCACAACGCGGAGGGCAGGCTGATCGCGCGCAATGTCGCCGAGCTGCACGGCACCAACAACATCAACAGGACGTTCGCGCTGACGGAAAAAGGAACCCGGGTGAACGGCCGGGCCGAAACCCCGAACATGCACGATATCCTCACCGGCTCGCGGCCCGACGGCACGGCACTCGCGGGCGATCCGGCAAAGACGACCTGCGGCAACTGGACCAGCAGCGGCGAGGGCGCCGCGATGGTCGGCCACCATGACCGGTGGGGCCTGCGCGATGACGCCGCCTCCATATCCTGGAACTCCTCGCATCCCTCGCGCGGCTGCAGCCAGGACGCCTTGCGCAGCTCGGGCGGTGCGGGACTGCTCTACTGCTTCGCCGTGAACTGAGAAGGGCGTGAATCGTCTCCCACCACCCCGCCCGCGATGCGGGCACCCCTCCTCCGGCAGGAGGGGATGCCGTGAGTCGTGATTCGATTGCCTTCCCTCTCCCCGGCGCGGGGAGAGGGAAGCCCCTTTCATGCGCCGCCGCTCTGCTCCTGAGTGGGCTATTCGCCCTCGTCTCTCACGCTCAAGTCGCGCCTTCGCCATCTGAGAGAGCCGGCTACACCGGCATCCTTGCAGCGGCGGCAAAAGGCGACGCGACGCAGATCAAGGCGCTCATCGCCAGGGGAGCGCAGCCGGATGTTCGCGATGAACACCGGCGCACCCCGCTGCACGTCGCTGCCTACGGGAAACACCACGACGCCATGCGCGCGCTCGTCTCCGCGGGTGCCAACCCCAATGCCCTGGAGCGCGACCGCTACGACATCGCCACCATCGCGGCGGTCGCCAATGACGTGCCCACGTTGAGGCTCGCTTTGGAGCTGGGTTGCAGCGCAAAAAACGTCACCAGCCGCTACGCCGGCACCGCGCTGATCGCCGCCGCGCACCTGGGCCACGCCGAAGTCGTGCGCACGCTCATCAAGGCGGGGGCGCCGCTGGACCACGTCAACAACCTGGGCTGGACCGCGCTGATCGAGTCCATCGTGCTTGGCGACGGCGGCGCGCGCCACACGGAAACGCTGAACGCGCTGGTCGCCGCCGGGGCGAACGTGAACCTGGCCGACCGCAACGGGCAGACGCCGCTCGCGCTGGCGCGGCGGCGCGGCTACGCGGAGATGGTGAAAATCCTGGAGCGCGCCGGGGCGCGATAACGGTTGCCGGTCAGGACGGGACCGCGATGCCTTCCTGCACGCAGGTATTGGCGACGTCGCTCACGGTCGCGCGCCGCATGTCGCGCACCCAGCGCAGGTCGTCGTAGTCCGTTCCCCGGTGCATGGTGCAGCGGTTGTCCCACATGACGAGCTCGTTGGCGCGCCAGCGGTGCGTGTAGACGAACTGCCGCTGCGTGGTATGCGCGATGAGCTGGTCGATGAGAGCCCGGCCCTCCGCCTCCGGCATGCCGAAGACGCGGCCGGCGTGGGAGGCGACGTAGAGCGACTTGCGGCCGCTTTCCGGTATGGTGCGCACCAGCGCCTGCGGCACCGGCGGCAGGCGCCGGGCTTCCTCCGCGGTGAATTCCGTGAAACCGCTGCGCCGGCGCGAAGTGGCTATGCAGTGCTCGGCGACGAGCCCCCACAGTTTCTCCTTCATGGCCGCGGGTAGCGCGTCGTAGGCCGCGCGCTGGTCCGCGAACTGCGTGTGCCCGCCGAGCGGCGCGACGGTGGTCGAGTAGAGGAGCGAGCACAGCCCGGGCCGGAACCGGAACGAGCTGTCGGTGTGCCACAGCTTGTTGCCGGCCTTGTACATGCGCTGACGGCTGTCCCCGGCCCAGATCTTCCCCTCGGGGTCGAGATTGGAGATGTCGGCGAACTCGTTCTCGAGCCGGTGCGGCGTGACCTTCGTGTCCAGCACCCGGTCGGCCTCGATCGGCCCGAAGTAGCGCGCGAACGTGAGGTGCTGGTTGGCCGACAGGCGCTGCTCGGGGAAGATCAGCACCGCGTACTTCCAGAACGCCTCCTTCACCGCCTCGATGTCGGGCTCGGAGAGCGGCTGCGAAAGATCGACGTCGCCGATTTCGGCCGCGAAGTCCGGGTTGATGGGGCAGACCGTGATGCTCATCAGGCGCTCCTGCAGCGTAACCGTGCCTATTATCCGCCTTCCGGGCAGCACGGGCAGTAGCCCGTTTGCCTGCTACCTGGGCCTGCCGCAGTCGGCGAGGCTGCGGCGCTCGACTTCGCGGCCCGCAGCCTGGCGCGGCCCGGACTCGCGGATCTCCACGTGATAGATGCCGTCCTTGTAGCGCGCCCGGGCCTCATAGGTATAGCCGGCGCGAGGCTGCAGCAACGTCTCGTAGCGGGTGCTGCTGCTCGAGCCACCGAGGAAAGACGAACCCGAGAAGGTGAAGACCAGGTAGCTCATCCGCCCCGACGGGACGCCAACGCCGATGGACGGCTCGTTGAGCTGGACCGTGCCCTGGTACTCGGTCCGGCAGCTGGCGTCGACTTGGTGGATATGCAGCGCTACCCGCATGCTCGAGAACGCCGAGCCCGACGTCGCCTCGGTTCTTACTTGGAGATTCTTCGGCAGGTCGTCCGGATAGGTCTTGATCCCGGAGCAGCCGCCGAGCAGCAGAGCCGCCGCAACTATGATCCCGATCGCCGGATAGGTCATGAGCCATGCTCGCCTGGTGGCCCGCGTGCAACATACTACAGCCGTTCCAGCGCCCGCAAGCCGACGCCCGTCACTATGTCACCGGGTATCATGTCACGCCTTGCCATGAGTACCTTCGATCTCGGCGCCTACCTGCAGCGCATTGGCTATACCGGCGCCCGCGCGCCGACTCTCGAGACGCTGCGCGCGGTCCACTTCCGGCACACCGAGGCGATCCCGTTCGAGAACCTGGATCCCTTCCTGCGCAGGCCGGTTCGCCTCGACGCCGGGTCCCTCCAGCAGAAGATGGTCCACGGCGGGCGCGGCGGCTACTGCTACGAGCAGAACCTGCTCCTGATGCACGCCCTGGCGGCTCTCGGCTTCCATGCCAAGCCGCTGGCCGCGCGCGTGCTGTGGAACGCGGCGGTTACCGGCGCCGCCCGGCCGCGCACTCACATGCTGCTGCTGCTCGACGTGGAAGGGACGCCTCATATCGCCGATGCCGGCTTCGGCGTCATGACGCTGACGGGACCGCTGCGCCTGGAAACGGATACCGAGCAGGCGACGCCCCACGAGCCCTACCGGCTGAAGCGCGGCGGCGAGGAATACCGGCTGGAGGCGCGCATCCGCGGAGAATGGAAGACGCTCTACCGGTTCGACCTGCAGGAGCAGGGGCTGCCCGACTTCGAGATCTACAACTGGTACCTCTCGAACCATCCCGAGTCGCGTTTCGTCACGGGGTTGATGGCGGCGCGGGCGGCGGCGGATTGCCGCTACACGCTGCTCAACAACGAGTTCGCGGCGCATCGCCTCAAGGGAACAAGCGAGCGGCGCGTGCTCGCCAGCGTCGCTCAACTGCGCGAAGCGCTGGCGGGCCCGTTACGAGTGAAACTGCCCGAAGACCCCTCGGTCGATGCCGCCCTGGCGCGCCTCACTGCCGGCGCCCAGGCGCCGAAGTGGGACTCCCAGACGCAAGGATGAGGGACGAGAAGTTTGCAGTTTGCAGTGGGCAGTGTGCAGTTACTGCCAACTGACGGCTGCCAACTGCCAACTCACGGATTCCGCCGCAGGAACGAAGGCAGCACGGCGGCGGGATCCGGTTTGGCACCCAGCTGCCTGAGCACATCCAGCGCCACCGCCTGCAGCCGCCAGCAGGGAGATCCGAGCGCCGATTGCGCGGCGCGCGCGGTGGATGCGCGCGACGCCTCGTCGGCCGCGGTATCGGCGCGCAGCCGCAGCGCGGCGGCGCGCACGCCGCAAGCCGGATAGCCGTCCAGCGCCGCCAGCATCCTGGCCATCTGCGGCGCCGATGCCGGGCGCTCGCCCAACCCGGCCATGACCGCGCCCGCGAAAGGCGTTTGCGCGGCGAGGACGCGCTCCATGGCATTCCACAGCGCCGCCGCTTCCTCCGCGGTCGCGGCCGTGAGGGCGCAGCGCAGCGCCTCCGCGAGCGACAGGGCAACGTCGAAGTCGTCGCGCGGCAATTCCTCCAGGCTTGCCTCGAGCCGCGTGGTCAGCCGCCGCCGCGTCTCCGCGTAGATCGCCGGGTCGAGCGGCCCGCCCGCAAACGCCGGCGCGAGCGAACGCAGAAGCTGGGCTAGCGGCAACGCCGTTTCCCCCGCCGCCGGCGTCGCTTCCGGACAGCGCGGCGCGGCCGGCGCTACGTGCTTTACAGGCGCGCCGCCGAACGGCCCGCCCGCCGCGGCGGCATCACGCGCAGGCCAGATTTCGGCATCCTTGTGCGCGAAAGCCGCGTCCGCCGGATCGTAGACGAGCACGCCGAGGGTCGGCAGGCCGCGCGCCCATTCGGCCCGGCCCCAGGTTCCCCCGGTGTCGTCGACGTGCCAGTGGTCGGTTCCGCCGCCGTCGACGAGGATGCCCAGTCCGTTGGCCGTCGCCGCGCCCTGGGCCAGCAGCGGCGCGCGGTAGCGATCATTGCCGGCGCCGTCGAACAGCAGGCCCACGGCGAGGTCGAGTCCCATGCCCTGCCCCACGCCGAACGCCAGCTCATAATGGTCGTCGCCGGACTCGTCGCGAAGCACGCCCACCGCCTCGTGCACGCCGCCGCCCTGGGCGTAGCGCGTCGCGCGGTAGCGGTCGCTGCCGCCGCCATCCCACAACAGGCCCAGGCCGTAGTAATAGCCCGCGCCTTGCGCGTACATCTGCGCCTGATATTGGTCGTCGCCCGCTTCGTCGCGCAGGATGCCCACGCCGCCGCCCAGGGAAGTGCGGGAGCCGAACGCGGCGCCCTGCGCCCAGCTGAGCGCCCCGCCGCGGCCGTAAATGTCGTCCAGGCCGGCCGCCGTGTAGGTATCGTTGCCGCCGCGGTCCCACAGCAAACCCACGCCTCCCGCCAGGCCCAGGCCCTGGCCGCCGGCGCGCAGCCGGTAGGCATCGTTGCCGGCGAGGTCCACGATGGCGCCCAGACCGTAGGCGGCCGCTCCCTCGCCGAATAGCTCTGCGGAGTAGCTGTCGTCGCCGGAGAAGTCCGCCACGACCGCAGCACCGGCAATCGCCGCGCCCAGTCCCGGCCCCGCCATGGCATAGATGTCATTGCCCGAAAAATCCACGATGGCCGACAGGCCGTGCACGACCACGTCGGAGCCCTGGTAGCGATCGTCGCCGCCCAGGTCGACGATCACCGAGATCGCGCCGCCCGTTGCCGGCGCGCGCAGGTACTGATCGTTGCCGCCGGGATCGACGATGACGGCGGCCTCCGGATCGTGCACGTCGTCGCCGCGCGTGCCGATCACGACGGTGCCGATGGCGGACTCGAAGCGGACGGCGCCCTCGGGAAACTGGAGGCGCCCGCCGGCCGCGCGCAGCGCGCGGATGAAGCGCGCGGTCGAATTGAGGAACATCCACGTTGCGCCATCGAGCGCGGATTGATCGAAGCCGGCCGCGACCGCGCCGAGCCGGCCGGAGGACGGAAGGTTGTCGCGCAGGTGAAGGATGAGCGCCTGCCCGTCAACCGGCGCGCCGCGCGCCGCCAGCCGCAGCATGCGCTGCGCTCCGGCGAGCTGCCCGACATAGGCGTCGACCAGCTCGCGCAGCGACACGGGCCCTGCGCCGGGAACGTCCTCGCTCCGCGCCGCCGTCGCAAGCTCGTCCACCAGGCGCCGCAGCGTCCCCGGCACCGTGCGATAGAACAGCGTCTGCGCGTCCGCCGCCGCGAGCGGGCCCGCCAGCAGCTCCCGCACGATGGGCGGCGCCGACGGCGGCGGCGCCGTGGCGTGACGGATGACATTGTCGATCACCGACAGCGCGTCGGCGCCGAGGTCACGGTGCTCGAAGATCGCTTCAACGCGCGCGCGCAGCGGATCAACGGGAGCGGCATCGTGCACGGGCGCGGTCGCGCACGACGCGGCCAGCACTCCGGCGATGGCCGCGGCGGCGCGACGCTGGCCGCGCTGCTTGACGCAGCGGCCGCCCCCCATCGCAGCGTCGGCGCCTGCGGCTCCGCGAGTCCACATATCGGTACCAGTCGATTTATTCCCGAGCCATTCCACAATTTGAATTCTTGCATGATTTTTTTTCACGGCATCGTAAGGCTCGCGCAAGGTCAACTGGAGATTCTGCCGTGTCCAGACAATGTCGAACCGTCCGCCGATATTCCTCGCTGCCGGGACCAGCAGCACCCGTCTCGCCAAGACTACACCCGCGCGCAGCTGTCAGCCGTGCACCGCCTGCTGCGACGGCTGGCTGCGCATCACCGTCAACGGGCAGGCCGTGTTCCCGGGGCGTCCGTGCCCGCACAGCACCGGCTCCGGCTGCAACGACTACGAGCACCGGCCCACCGACCCGTGCGTGATGTTCCATTGCGGCTGGCGGATCGACGGCAGCCCGCTGCCCGACTGGATGAAGCCGGATCGGTCGAAGGTCCTCGTGCTGCTCAACAAGGCATCGTGGCGCGGCGTGCCGATCGACCTCGCCTGCCCCGTCGGGAAGAGGATCCCGCCGCGCGCGCTCATCTGGCTGAAGCGGTTCGCGGAAAGCCACGGGCGGGCGCTGGTGTACTCCGAGCAGGTGGTGGAGAACGGCGTCTACACCGGCCAGCAGAACTACTTCGGCTATGGCCCTCCCGAGCTGCAACAGGAGCTGGCGGAACGGATAAGCCGCGGCGATCTGCCGTGGTGAGATAGCCGGCGGTACCCGTCCTTACTGGCCGTCTCCCGCCTGCTGCGCCCGCTTCTGCATCTGGTCCTGCATCTGCTCGATGCGCTGGCCCGCGCGCTCCTGCGTGCGCTTGCCCTCCTCCACTTCCTGCTTCTTGATGCTCGCGCCCGTCGCCGCGGTGGTGGCGGTGTCCACGCCGCAGGCAGCAAGCGTAGCTATCGCAATAACAACGATAAGGTGTCTCATGGTTCTTTCCTCCACAGCGTGATCCGTGAGCCGTGAATCGACAACATCCGTTACTGCAAACTGCCCACTGCAAACTGCAAACTCTAGTCGGCGTTCGCGCCGACTGCAGCCTTGGCGCCCTTGTCGAGACGCTTCAGCACCTTCACCCGCTGCACGGTGTCGCCCGCGAGGTGCGTCCATACCATCGCGTCGCGCACCAGCTTGTCCACCCGCGCGACCATCATGCAGCCTTCCGCGCCGTGGATCTCCATGTTGAGGCGCGTCACGCGCTGGATGACGTCGGTGGAGTAGTTCATCACCAGGCCGGCGTTGGCCGAGTGCTGGCCGCGGTCGTGCAGCCAGGCGACGCGCATCACGTACGAGCGCAGCGCCTCGGTCAGCGCGTGCATCTCGTTGATCCTGAGCTGCACCAGCTGGTGCTCCATCAGGTACCTGCCGGCGCGCTTGTGCGCCCGCGCGAAGCTCATCGCCATCTCGCAGGCGTCGTCGCACACGCCCAGCGCGTTCGCCGCGAGCTCGAGGTCGCCGAACAGGTCGCCGCCGGTGGTGTCGCCGCGGCCCGCCTTGACCGAGCCGGTGCCGACCTCGCCCACGACGTTGGCGTGCGGCACGCGCGCGTTCTCGAAAATCAACTCCGCGTTCTGGTAGAAGCGCCAGCCGCGCTTGTTGAAAACCTTGCCGACGCGGAAGCCGGGGGTGCCCTTGGGCACCATGAAGAGCGTGCCGCCGCTCTTGATATTGACGTCCGGGTTGGTGCGCGCGTCCACGAAAAAGAGCGAGCCCACGCTGCCGTTCGCGATGAAGCACTTCTCGCCGTTGAGTATCCAGTCGTTGCCGTCGCGCACCGCGCGCAGCCGGTAGCCCGCCTTGGGGTCGTCTTCCGGCGGCAGGCGGTTGTCGGAGCCGGCATTGGGCTCGGTGATGCCCCGGCCCATGACGTAGCGGTGGTCCGCGAGAAAGGGCTTGAGGAAGCGCTCCTTCTGCTCCTGCGTGCAGGCGACCGCGATCAGGTGGCTCCACTTCCAGTTCTGGCTGAACGCCTTCGAGATGGCGCTGTCGCCGCGCGCGAGCTCCGCCATCACCAGGGCCTGGGAAACGAAGTCCGCGCCGGGCCCGCCCCATTCCTTGGGCACCGCGAGGGTGCGGAAGCCGAGCTTCGAGCCCTTCTCGATGATGCCCCAGTCCCACGGCGCGAAGCCGCCCTCGATCTGGTCGCGCTCAAGCGAGATCGGGCGGACTTCATCCTCCGCGAACTTGCGCGCTTCCGCCTGCCAGCCGCGTTGCTCTTCGTTCAACGAAAAATCCATTTGCTACTCCTCAAATTCGTGTCGACTGACGACTGACGGCTGACGACTGACGACGGTCAAGCGGCCAGTGGCCGCTGATAACCGGCCACGGCCTCCGCAACAGCAAGTTTGGCGGCACCGTCGGCGTCGTCGCTGTGCAGGAACACCATCGAGTCGTGCACGTACTTCTGCAGCGGCATGTCGCGCATGACGCCCATCGCCCCGAAGCATTCCGCGGCGAGCAGCGCGACTTCGTTGACCGCCTCGGCGGTGTAGACCCGCGCCACGACATGATGCGGCAGGTCGGACACGCTGCGGCCGGCAACCGCGTCCGGGTGGTCCAGCGCCCACGCCGCCTTCCAGGTGATGTTGCGCGCGAGCTCCAGCTTGATCGCGCAGTTGGCGAGCTTGGTGCCGATCGCCTGGTGCTCGACGAGGTTGCGCCCGCCCTGGCGGCGCAGCTTCGCGTAATCGACCGCCGCCTCGTAGGCAGCCCGCCCCAGCCCGAGGTTGACGGCAGCGTGCTGCGGCACGCCGCGCGCCAGCTCCGTGCCGAGGGCAAGCGCGCTCTGGCCCTCTTTCCCGAGCAGGTAGTCGGCCGGCACCCGGCAGTCCTTGAACGCCACCGCGGCGCCGGTCCCGTGGTGCCAGCGGATGGCGTCGCCGACGGCCTTGTGCGGCTCGCGCACTGTCAGCCCGGCCATTTCCCGCGGCACCAGCAGCGTGCTCAGCCCGTTCATTCCGGTCTTCTTCGGGTCGGTCCTGACCTGCACCGCGAACAGCTTCGCCACCGTCGCGTTGGCGACAAAGGGGATGGTGCCGTTGACGACCCAGTCGTTGCCCTGCCTGACCGCGGTGGGCTCGGCGCCCGCGTCGGAAGAAAGCGGCCGGTGGTAGCTCCAGCCCAGGCCCGCCCCGGGATCGCGTCCCGCGAAGGCGAGGTGGCAACGGTCGTCGTCCGCGAACTTCGCGAGGAAGCGGCCACGCTGCGCTTGTGTCATCAACCGGTCGAACAGGATGTGGCCCAGCGTCGCGGTTTGCGCCAGCACGGACGCGACATCGACGTCCCCCGCGCCGAGTTCCTCCATGACGATGCACGACGTGAGGCCGTCGGCTCCGGCTCCGCCCGCCTCTTCGGACAGCGCCAGCGTGCGCAGTCCCATCTGCGACGCCTTCTCGAGCACGCCGGCAAGCAGTGGCTTCTCGAAAGCCTCGAGGCGCTTCGGATCGAGCGCGGCGGGCTTGACCTCGGCGGCGACGAAATCGCGCACCGTGTCGCGGAATTCAAGCTGCTCCGGGGTGAGGGTCAGGTCATACATGCGTCGGTTCCAAGTTCAAGGTTCAAGGTTCAAGGTTCCGGGTTCAAAGATTGGAAGCCGAATCTTATCAGCCGCAGGGGAGCCGGTGTCAGCATGTGGAACCGACGCCGAGAACGGCGTGATAGGTGATAAGTGATAGGTGATAGGTGATAGGGGTTCATGCCGGCAGTGCCGGTCACCCTTATCACTTATCACTCGTCACTTATCACGCCATCTACCGATAGATGGCGACCTGGTAGCGCCCGCCGCGCGCGACGCCGCGGTACATGCCCTCGCTGACGAACGGCATCGCCACCTTGCCGGCGCGATCGACGGCGATCAGGCCGCCGTCGCCGCCCAGAGCGACGACCCGTGCCAATGCGTGCCGCGCCGCCAGTCCCAGCGTCTCGCCCAGGTAGCGCATGCGCGCGGCGACATCGTAAGCGGCGACGGCGCGCATGAAGTATTCGCCGATGCCGGTGGTCGAGACCGCGCAGGTTGCATTGTCGGCGTAGGTGCCGGCGCCGATGATCGGAGAATCACCGATGCGCCCGGCCATCTTGTTGGTGTAGCCGCCGGTCGACGTCGCCGCGGCGAGGTTGCCGAAGCAGTCGAGGGCCACCGCTCCGACCGTGCCGTGGCGATCGGCCGCGGAGGTGGCGGCCTGCGCCCGCGCGCGCCGGAGCGCCCGCACGCGCTCCGGGGTGGAGAAATACCGCGGCGGCACCAGCGCCAGGCCCGCGGCCCCCGCATAGCGGTCCGCCGCCGCGCCGGCAAGCAGGACGTGCGCCGTACCCTGCATCACGGCGCGCGCTGCCAGCACCGGATTCTTGATGCGGCGCGCGCCGGCGACGGCCCCGGCCTTGCCGCTCGCCCCGTCCATCACCGACGCGTCGAGCTCGTGCTCTCCCGCGGCGGTGAGCGTGGCGCCGCGGCCGGCGTTGAAGAGCGGCGAGTCTTCGAGGGCCACCACCGCCGCGGTTACCGCATCCATGCTGCTGCCGCCGTTCTCGAGCACCGCGTAGCCGGTGCGGAGCGCGGCGACAAGCGCGGCGCAGTATTCCTTCTCCCGCCGTGCCGTCAGCTCCCGGCGGGCGATGGTGCCGGCTCCGCCGTGCACGGCGAGCACCGGCAAGCTTCGCTTAGGGCTCACAGCAGAAAATCTTGACGCAAAGCCGCGAAGGCGCAAAGAAAGACCGACAAAAAATAGATTCAACACCCATTTTCCCATGTATTCCTTTGCGGCTTTGCGACTTTGCGTCGTGGTCTTGGGGTTCAGCGCGCCAGCGCGCGGAGTTCTTCGTGCAGGGCGTCGGAGATTTCGACGCCCTCCGCGCGCGCCCTGGCCTCTGCGGCCTGGCGGCGTGTTCCGGGCAGCCGGACGCCCTCGTCGGCGAGCATCTTCGAGATCATCGCTTCCAGCCGGGAGTAGTACGAGTCCGCGCCCGCCAGGGGGCCGGGATCGATGGCGAGCACCGCGTGGCCGATGCGCGGCTTGTTGCCGGGCTCGAAGTAGGAATCGTTCTCGAAGCTGAACGCGGCGCCGGTCAGCGCGACGCTCAGCACCTCCACCACCAGCGCCAGTGCCGCTCCCTTGGCGCCGCCGATCGGCGCGAGGCTCCCGGTCAGCGCGGCTTTCGGGTCCGTGGTCGGGTCTCCGTTGCTGTCCAGCGCCCAGCCGAGGGGAATGGGCTTACCCTCCTTCGCGTGCAGCATGATCTTGCCGCGCACGACTTCGGTGAGCGAGAGGTCGACCACGATCGGAGCGGCACTGCGGCGCGGGAAAATCGCCGCAATGGGATTGGTGCCGTAGAACGCCTTTTTGCCGCCCCAGGCGTTGATGGCAGAGGGCGAGTTCGTGAAAGCAAGCCCTACCAGTCCGGCCTGCGCGACCGGCGCCAGGTGATAGGCCGCCGCGCCGAAGTGGTGGCTGTTAGTGACGGCGGCGAAGCCCACCCCGTGGCGCTGCGCGCGCTTGATGGCCTCCTTCACCGCGAGCGCCATCGCCGGGAAAGCCAGCCCGCCGTTCGCGTTCACCAGGCAGGTCCCGCCCTTCTTGCGGACGACTTTCGGCCGCGCTTTTCCGTCCGCCCGCCCCTGCCGCAGGTGCTCGGCATAGAGCGCCACGCGCGCGAGCCCGTGACCCGCCAGCCCCTCCGACTCCGCCGCGGCCAGCGCCGCCGCGGTCGCCTGCGCCATGGCCTTCGATGCGCCCGCCTTTTTCAGCGCGCGCTCGGCGAGCGCCGTCAACTCATCGATCGAGCACTTCAAGGGAAGGCGTGATTCGTGATTTGTGATTCGTGATTCGACATCCGAAACTTGAAGTTAGCTGGCAACTGGCGGCTGACGGCTGGCGGCTGACGACTTAAGCGGCAGCGACTTCCTTGAGCAGCGATTCGCCCGGCTTCACGCGCGTGAACTCGACCGGTCGGGTCGAAACGTCGAAGCCGCCGTCGCGCCAGGTGACGCATGTATAGCGCGAGGCGGGAAGGTCGCGCACGTCGGGGAAGTCCGATCGGTAGTGCGCGCCGCGCGAATCCTCGCGCGCCGCGGCCGCGGCCCGGATCGACTTCGAGACCAGCAGCAGGCTCTTGAGATTGAGCCAGTCGTGCCAGGTGAGGTTGAACGCGAGGTTGGATGCATCCACGCCCATCGCATCGAGCCGGGCGTCCAACTCCCCGAGCGCGCCCTCCGCCCGCGCGAGGCTCGCCGCGTCCCGCACGATGCCGACGTCGTCCCACATGACGTCGTAGAGCCGCTCGCGGATCGCGTTGAGGTCGCCGCGCGGCTTGCCCAGAGGCGCGGTCGCGCGAGCGACCGCATTTTCGACGGTCGCGGTGTCAGGCTCGTGGAACGCTCCGTGTGCCCGCGCCCAACCGGCTATGGCATCTCCGGCGATACCCCCAAAGACCGTCGAATTGGCGACGCCGTTGCCGCCCAGCCGGTTCGCGCCGTGCACGCCGCCGGTATCCTCGCCGGCGGCAAACAGTCCCGTCAGCTCCGTCGTGCAATCGCCCCGGAACACTACGCCGCCCATCATGTAGTGCGCGGTCGGCACCACCTCCACCAGGCCGCCGGCGAGATCGAAGCCGCAGTCGGCGCAGCGCTCGACCATGCCCTTGAATTCGCGGCGCACCCGCTCGGGCCCCAGGTGCCCCATGCTGATGTAGACGCCGCCGTGCGGCGTGGTCCTGCCCTCCCGCATCTCGGCAAAGATCGCCCGCGAAACGATGTCGCGCGTCGCGCGCTCGCCCTTGGGGTCGTAGCGGCTCATGAAGCGCTCGCGCGCGCCGTTGAGGAGATGACCGCCGGACCCGCGCAGGCCCTCTTCCAGCACCGTGCCGGTCATGCGCGTGCCCGGTCCCGCGAGCAGGCCCGTCGGGTGGAACTGCACCATCTCCATGTCGCGCAGCGTGAGCCCGGCCCTCAGCGCCATCGCCATGCCGTCGCAGGTCTTGTCGCCGGAGGGCGTGTGGTACCTGTACATGGTGGGCCCGCCGCCGGTGGCGAGCAGCACCGCCCTCGCCTGCACGAACACGAATTCGCCGGTGCGCATGTCGATCATCACCACGCCCGAGATCGCGTCGCCCCGGCGGTTTTTCACCAGCTCCATCGCGCGATGCTCCTCCAGCCGCCCGATGCCGCGCGCCCACACCTGCTCGGCGAGGCGGTTGATGATCTCGATGCCGGTCAGGTCGCCCTTGTGCACCGTGCGGTCGAAGGTCTGCCCCGCGAATGCTTTCTGGTGGATGGTGCCGTCGGGGTTGCGATCGAAAAAGCAGCCGAGCTCGTTCTCGAGCTCGCGGATGCGCTCGACCGCCACGGAGACCAGGGTCCAGGCGAGCTCCTGGTCGGGCAGCCACTTGCCGCCCTCGATGGTGTCCATGAAATGGCGCTCGAGCGAGTCCTCGGCGGCGAGCGCGACGTTGTAGCCGCCCTGCACCATGCGCGTGCAGCCGCACTTGCCGAGCAGCCCCTTGACCGCGACGGTGATGGAGAGACCGGGGTCCGCCTGGTGCGCGTGCAGCGCCGCGAACAGCCCCGCTCCGCCGGAGCCGAGGATGAGAATGTCCGTTTGGATTCGCTTCAAAATAGCCGCCAAGACGCCAAGAACGCCAAGAGAACCGAATCTATAAACAGGAAATCGGCAACCGGGGCTTGCGATGAGCGCGGGCCAATTGCCAAGTGGTTTTACTATTATGCTTGTTTTTCTTGGCGGCCTTGGCGCCTTGGCGGCTAATTTCCGGTCTTCACACCGAGCGCAGCGAGGACGGCCGCGCGCTTCGCGCGCGCCGCGCTGTTGACTTCGCCGTAGAGGCTGCCGCCGTGGCTGTCCATCGAGACGAGCAGCGGCCCGAAGCCCTTCACCCGGAACTTCCACAGCGACTCGGGATTGAGATCGTCCAGGTCCACGTCCTCGATGGCCTCCACCCACGTGGTCTCGAGCGCGGCGGCGCCGCCGATGATGGCGAGGTAGACGCCCCCCAGCTCGCGGAACGCGGCGGCCGAACCCTCTCCCAGCCCGCCCTTGCCGATGACGATGCGCACGCCGTAGTCCTGCATCAGGGGGCGCGTGAAACGCTCCATGCGCGCGCTGGTGGTGGTGCCCACGCACACCGGCGCATAGCCCGCCGGGTGCTGCTTCGATTTCGCGACCTTCCTCACGTTGGGTGCGGTGTGGATCACCGCGTGTCCCTTCAGGTCGAAGCGGGTCCTGCGCCCACGGTCGAACATGTGGATCTGGGTGCCGTCGCGGATGCCGTAGAGCATGCCGTTCAGCGTCACCGTGTCGCCCGTGCGCCAGCGGCGCGCCTGCTCCTCGGTGACGGGCGGGTTGATGTCGTAGTGGCTCATTGATGACTGACGACTGACGGCTGACGACTCAGAATCCGTAGGTCATGCCTCGCGGCGTGAACGTCGCCGAGGCGCGGCGCGCGGCATGGCACTGCATGTTGACCGCCACCGGGTTCATCGTGATGTGGGTGGCCGCGAGCTCGACGTGCACCGCGAACGCGGTCGAATCGCCGCCCAGGCCCTGGGGGCCGACGCCGAGCTGGTTCACCGCGCGCGTGAGAGTCTCCTCGAGCCTGGCGCCTTCCGCATCCTCGCAGCGCGTGCCGAGCGGGCGGATCGCCGCCAGCTTGGCGAGCGACACGCACAGGTCGGCGCTGCCGCCGACGCCGACGCCGACGATGGTCGGCGGACAGGTCTTGCCGCCGGCATCCAGCACGCAATCCACGACGAAGGTCTTGATCGCATCCACGCCCTCGGCCGGCACCGCCATCTTGAGCCAGGAGTTGTTTTCCGAGCCGGAGCCCTTGGGAATCATCTGTATGGTCAGCTCCTCCGGCCGGTCGGAGAAGGCGAAATGGATCGCCGGGATGCGGATGCCGCAGGAAGTGTGGTCGTTCACGCGCGTGATCGGGTGCACGACCGAGGAGCGCAGCGGGTGCTCGGCCGTGGCGCGGGCGCAGCCGCGCGTGATGGCGGCCTCGAGGTCCGCGCCGTCCACCGCGACGTTGCGCCCGATGGTGACGTTGTAGATCGGGACGCCGGTGTCCTGGCAGGTGAGGTTATCGGTCTCTTCTGCGACGGCGACGTTCCGGATCATCGTCCCGAGCACCTTCTTCGCGCGCGGGTTGGTCTCGGCCTGGTCGAGCCGCGCGAAGCCCTGCTTGATGTCGGGCGGCAGCAGCTTCAGCGCGCGGATGTAGAGCTCCTTGCACGCCTCCTCGACCTGCTTTAAATCAACTTTCACGCATCACCTGAAAATTCCCTGAAGCGTCAATCTCTCCGTAGAGCTGGCAGTTACTGCCAACTGAAAACTGCACACTGCAAACTTTCCGCCCCTCGACATTCGACCCTCGTCCCTCAATTGATCTCGAGCTTGCGCGCGCGTATCACCGTGGCCCAGCGCGCGGATTCGTCGCGGATCGCCTTGCCGAAATCCCCCGGCGCATTGCCGACCGGCGCCATGCCGATATCGTCGAAGCGCTTGCGCAGGTCCGCGCCTTCCAGCGCCTTCGCCGTGTCGCGGTAGACTTTGTCGATGACCGCGGTCGGTGTCCCCGCCGGCGCCATGAGCCCGAACCAGCCGAGATTCTCGAACCCGGGCAGCGTCTCCGCCACCGCCGGCACGTCGGGAAGCTGGGGCGCGCGCTTGCGGCTGGTCACGCCCAGCGCGCGCAGCCGGCCCTGCTGCACGTAGCCGATCGCGGCGGACAGGTTCGGCGTGAGGAACATGATCTGGCCCGCGATGAGATCCACCATCGCCGGCGCCTCGCCTTTGTAGGGAACGTGCACGGCGTTGATGGCCGCCGTATACACGAGGTTCTCCGCGGCAAGATGCGTTTGCGTGCCGATGCCGGCGGAGCCGAACGTGACCTCGCCGGGCCGGGCCTTGGCGATCTCGATCAGGCCCCTCACGCCCTTCGCCGGGAAGCTCGGGTGCACCGCGACCACCTGCGGGCCGCTTGCGACATTGGTGATCGCGACCAGGTCCTTCTCCGGGTTCCAGTTGAGCTTCTTGAACATGTGCTGGTTCGCGGTGACGATCGAGCCCGAGGTCATGAGCAGCGTGTAGCCGTCGGCCGGCGACTTGGCGACGAGCTCGCCGCCGATGTTGCCGGAGGCGCCCGCGCGGTTGTCCGCCACCACTTGCTGGCCCCACGTCTCGGTCAGCTTCTGCGCCAGCAGGCGCGTGACGATATCGGTCGCCCCACCGGGCGAGAACGGCACGACGATGCGCACCGGCTTGGCCGGGTACGCCTGTGCCTGCGCCGCTGCGGGCGCAAGCGCCGCCCACGCCACGATCAGCAATTTGAATGTTCGCATTCTTTTCTCCTCGTCGCTTTTCTCAGAACCGGTCTCAAAAACAGCCACAGAATCACACGGGATCACACGGACGAGAACCTAGCCTGTTGACAGCCCCCGTAAGTAGTTGGGAATTTCTGTGTGGTTCCGTGTGTTTCCGTGGCTGAAGTGGCTTTTGAGATAGCTTCTAGTGTATGCCAACGCACACTATTCCGCGCGTATGCCAGCCTGCTTCACGACCCTGCCCCACCTATCATAGTCGGTGATTTCTGTATTTCTTTGCGCCTTCGCGGCTTTGCGTCGAGATTCTTAGCCTGCTTCGGTTCACAACAGATTCAGCAGGAAGGCGAGACCGGCCGCGAGCGTGACGCCTGCCGCGGCGGCGAGCAGCCCCTTGTGCCAGTCGCGCCACGCCAGGAACTCCAGCGCGAGCAGGCGCAGGCCGCCGGCCATGTGCGCGGCGAGCAGCAGCACCAGCACCGCCTCGCTCGTCTTGACGAGCGGCTGCTCGCTCCAGCGCAGGAATGTATCGAACGCGGCCTCCCCCCGCAGCGCGAGGCCCAGCGCCCAGAAATGCAGCGGCAGGAACAGCGCGAGCAGCACGCCCGATGCGCGGTGTACCACGAAAGCCCAGTACGCGGGGTGGCTGCGCGCGCGAAAGTCGGCCTTCATACGTCAAACGCAACCGCAGATAAACGCAGATAAACGCGGATCAGGCTCGTGAATCGAGAATCGTCAATCGTAAAGCGTGGAAACGTCATTGCCATGTGGGGAGTTGATCGATTCACGATTCACCATTTACGATTCACGGGTTCATACTGCGTTCATCTGTGTTCATCCGTGGTGGCATTCAGGAAACAAACACGGCGTAGACGGCGCGGAAGCCCCACAGCGCCAGCGCGACGCCGATGGCCGCCACCGTGATATCCAGGCCAATGCCGCGCCAGTCGAAGGACTCCGAAAGCACCGTGCGCAGGCCGATCGGGGCATGCACCGCGATCGCCGCGACGAACACGCAATAGAAGGCCGCCCACCCGGAACTGCCGCGCGTGCGCCCCAGGATCTCGACCGCCGACAGCCCGTTGCGCACGGCGTAGATGACGGTCACGAGATGCACCAGCACGCAGACCGCGAGCATGGCGGCACTGATACGTTGTGCGGTCCAAAGGAGCACCTGGGTGCGGACACTCATTCGTGCTTGCCCGGTCTGCGTCAAGGATGAAGGCGGAAGGATGAAGGATGCGCGTCGAGGGGCGGAGCAGGGGCCACGCTTGCGGGGATGCGACCCCCGGCGGCGCGCGTGGCGGCCGATGTCATTGGATCGATTTTCGCTGAGATATCGGAGGCCGGCTCGCGCTCCGCGCGAATCCGGCCGAGTCCCGACCTTCCGTTTCCTTCGGTCGGAAGACTACATGCCGTTGAAGGTTGCTGTGGCCGACCGGACGCGAGTGAAAGGTCGGGGAGAACAAAGCTCACGCGTAGCGTGGGGTCATCCTTCATCCCTCATCCTTCAAGATCTCCCCTCAAGGCCGCTGCGAGCGTCGCTCTCTTCAAGCCAGCGATCGCAGCGGTCGGGGCGATCTGCTTGGGACAACGCTCGGTACAGCTCATGTGCGTGTGACAGGCATGGCAGCCGGCATCGCCGGCGACCGCGGCGAGCCGCGCCCGGTTGCCGGTGTCGCGCGCGTCGTTCACCAGCGTCCACGCGCGGTTGAGCGCCGCCGGGCCGAGGTAAGCGGGGTTCCACGCCACGACGTCACACGAGCTGTAGCACACCCCGCAGCCGATGCACTCGATCCCGGCATCAGCCAGCTGGCGCGCGCGCGAGCCGGGTTCGACTCGCGCAAAATCCTGCCGGCGCGTCGCGCCGCCTTCGAAACTACCCCGCGCCCTGGCCCATTTGTCGAAGAAGACCGTCATGTCGGTGACGAGGTCCTTCACCACCGGCAGGTTGGCGAGGGGCGCGATCTCAAGGCGCCCGTCGGCGGCGACCCGCGACACGTGCGTGCGGCAGGTCCAGCGCGCGCGCCCGTTCACGGTCATCGCGCACGAGCCGCACATGCCGACGCGGCAGGCGAAGCGGTAGGACAGCGTGGAATCGAGCGCGCGCTGGACATAGGTCACGACGTCGAGCACCGTCTGGCTTTCCTGCCGCGGCACCTCAAAGGACTGGAAATGCCCCGACTCGGTGCCGCGCCACACGCGTACGCTGATCAAGTTCATGAAATTAGCCGCCAAGGCGCCAAGAACGCCAAGGGATAAGTATCAAGCAACGGCTGGTAGCACGCCGGTATTGCAAAGGGCATCTCGAATTTCTGAGAATGATGCCCAAGGTTCCCGTCGCCTGCTATTTGTATTGGTTCTCTTGGCGGCCTTGGCGTCTTGGCGGCTATTGTCCGCTCAAGCCGATTCGTAGAGGCGCGTGAGCACGAACTCGCGGTGGCCGAGGGCTTCCGCGCAGGTCAGGCGGCCGTTGCACGTGCGCAGCATCACTTCCAGCAGCTCGTCGCCGCACTGGTCCATGTTCTTCTGCCGCTGCAGCAGGCCCGAGACGTCGAGATCGATGTGCTCGCTCATGGTGCGCGCGGTGCGCGGATTGGCGGTGAGCTTGATCACCGGCAGTATCGGGT
>JBIOVQ010000311.1:0-6695 GCA_044867805.1 Burkholderiales bacterium
GAGGCCGCAGCGGCGCACGCACTTGACGATGTTCTGCGCGGCGGACACGGCGCCGGTCACGATGTGCACCTTGACCTCCAGGCGCACCCCGCTCATGCCGAGCGGCTCGCGCACGTCCTCCTGCCCGTCGATGATGAATTCCTGGTTGAGCACGTGCAGGATCTGCTGGTCGTTCGGTATCTGCACGGCGCGCGCCGTGTCCACCACGCGCTCGATGTCGGCCAGCGCCACTTCCTTGTCCTTGACCGCGACCATCCCCTGCGAGTTGAAGCTGCGGACATGGCTGCCGGCGATGCCGGTGTAGACCTCGCGGATCTTGCAGTCGGCCATCAGCTCCGCCTCTTCCAGCGCGCGCTGGATGGCGTTGACCGTGGTCTCGATGTTGACCACCACGCCCTTCTTCAGGCCGCGCGACGGGTGGCTGCCCATGCCGATGATCTCGAAGCCGCCCTCCGGCCGGACCTCCGCGACGATGGCGGCGATCTTGGAGGTGCCGACGTCGAGCCCCACCAGCAGCTTCTTGTTGTCCCGCGCCATTCCCATGCTCGCGCTTCCGACTCCTATTGGGCCCGCCCGCGCCTCGGCGCCGCCGGCTCGGGCTTCAGTCCCGGCATGCGCACGGCGAAGCCGTTGCCGTAGCGCAGATCCACGTGCTCGATGCGCCGCCCGAGCGCGCCGAGCGTGCGGTCGTAGGCGCCGACGAAGCGGGCGAGCCGCGCTTCCACCTGCTCGCGCCCGAGCTCCAGCGTGAGGCCGTTGTCGAGCTTCAGCTGCCACGCGCGGCGCGGCGACACCCGCACCTGCACCGGGGCGGCGCCGATCGCCTCCAGGCTGCGCACGAAATAGCGGTACTGGATGGTGATCTCGCGGGCCATGCCCTCCGGCCCGAAGAACAGCGGAAGGTTTCCGCCCTGCCTGCCGGCGAAGACCTCGCCGTGCGTGTTCACCAGCGCGTTGCCGCCCCAGCGCGCGAGCGCGACGTGCTCCTCGATGGCCACCTCGAGCGCGGCGGGCCATTGGCGTCGCACATCCGCGCGCCGCACCCAGGTAAGCTTCTGGAACGCCGCGGCGGCGGCGGCGAGATCGACCGTGAGGAAGTTGCCCCTCAATTCCCGCTGCACGACACCCTCGATTTCCCCGCGCGTGACTCGCGTGAGCCCGCCGCTGACCCGCACTTCGGAGAGCTCGAACATCGGGAGTCGCGTGGCGAGCGACCACAGCAGGTACAGCGCGAGCACGGCGGCCAGGCCGTACAGCGCATTGGCGGCGGCGTTGAGCACGGGCGGCGCGCTCCATATGGCCGGGCCGGGCCGTCTCTCGTTTCTCGTTTCTCGCCTTCCGTATCTGGGGTCAGCCGGCATGGGCGGTCTCCAAGCTCAAGCTCCAAATCCCAAACTCCAAATCCCAAACGTTCGGTGCTTGGTGCTTGGAATTTGGTGCTTCCCGCGTCAACTCAGGCGACATGGGCTGACTCCAATATCCGTATGCACAAGCCCTCGAAGGAAATGCCGCGGGCGCGCGCGGCCATGGGCACCAGGCTGTGATCGGTCATCCCCGGGATGGTGTTGACCTCGAGCAGGTGGGGCTGGCCGGCGCGGTCGAGCATCAGGTCCACCCGTCCCCAGCCGCTGCAGCCGAGCACGCGGAACGCTTCCAGGGACAGGGCCTGGAGCGAGCGTTCCTGGTCGGCGGGCAGCCCGCACGGGAGGATGTAGCGGGTGTCGTCGGCGAAGTACTTCGCCTCGTAGTCGTAGAACTCGCGCGGAGTCTCGAGCCGGATCAGCGGCAGCGGCTCGTCGCCGAGAATGCCCGCGGTGAGCTCCATTCCTTCGATGAAGCCCTCCGCCATCACCACGTCGTCGTAGCGCGCGGCGAGCTCGCGGGCCGGCGCGATCTTTTCCACCGAGGTCACCTTGCTCATGCCGATCGAGGACCCCTCGCGCGCCGGCTTCATCATCAGGGGCAGCTTCAATCGCGCCGCGAGGCCGGCCGGGTCGGTGCGCGCGGTCACCACCTCCCACGCCGGCGTGGGCAGGCCCGCCGCCCGCCACAGCAGCTTGGTGCGCCACTTGTCCATCGCGAGCGCGCTCGCCATGACCCCGCTCCCGGTATAGGGCAGGCCGAGATACTCGAGCGCCCCCTGCACCGTGCCGTCCTCGCCCAGGCGGCCGTGCAGCGCGATGAACACGCGCTCGAAGCCCTGCGCTTTCAGCTCCTCCAGGCCGCGGTCCCGCGGATCGAACGCGTGCGCGTCCACCCCGCTCTTCCTGAGCGCGTTGAGCACCATCGTCCCGCTCTTCAGCGAGATCTCGCGTTCTGCGCTACGTCCGCCCATCAGCACCGCCACCTTTCCAAAAGCGTGAGGCGTTGGGCGTGAGGCGTTAGGCGAACCCATTGGCCACCTCGTCGCTCAATTCCTGTCGGCATTCCCGCCTCACTCCTCACTCCTTACGCCTCACCGATAATGCGCACTTCGCGCTCGAGCGCGATCCCGAATGTTTCCTTGACCCGGCGCTCCGCCAGCTCGATCAGGGCCTCGATGTCGGCGGCGCGCGCGCCGCCGCGATTGACGATGAAATTGGCGTGCCTGTCCGAGATCGCCGCGCCGCCGATCGCGTGTCCCTTGAGGCCGCAGGCTTCGATCATCCGCGCTGCGTAGTCGCCCTTGGGATTGCGGAACACGGAGCCGGCGTTGGGCTCGCCGAGCGGCTGCGTCGCGAGGCGCCGCTTCAGCAATTCGGTGATCTTCCGGCGCGATTCCGTGCGCGAGCCGCGCTTCAGCTTGAAGGTCGCGGCAACGAACCACTCTTCCGGGGGCTGAGGGCTGACGGCTGACGGCTGACGGCTTTGTCTCAACTGGACGTGCCTGTAGTCGATCTCATAGTCCTCGCGCGTGCGCTCGCGCAGCGCGCCGGAGCGATTCAGCGTCGTCACCGTCGCCACGATGTCCCAGGTCTCGCCGCCGAAGCAGCCCGCGTTCATCGCCAGCGCGCCGCCCACGGTGCCGGGAATCCCGGCGAGGAATTCCGCGCCGGCGAGGTCGTGGAGCGCGGCAAAGCGGGCCACCTTGGGGCTGGCGACACCCGCTTCCGCGCAGACCTCGCCGCCCTCGCCGGTCGCGCCGGCCGCATGGCGCAGCTCGCGCAGCGCCCAGTGAGTGAAGATCACCGTGCCGCGCAGCCCGCCGTCGCGCACCAGCAGGTTGCTGCCGAGACCCACGACGTGCACCGGCTCCGTCGCGGGCAGCGCGCGGACGAAGCGCGCGAGATCGGGCAGGTCGACCGGGAAGTACGCGGCCTGCGCCGCGCCGCCCGCGCGCCAGCTCACGTGCCGCGCCATGGGCTCGCGCGATCGCAGTTCGCCCCGCACCGTCTTGCCACCTGCTTTCACGGTTTCAATCGTTTTCGCCATCGCGCGCCATGGACGCGGAGCGAGGAACGAGGGATGACCCGCAAGGGCCAGCCCGTTTCCTGCCGCGTCGGTTCTCATCCCTCGTCACTCGTCACTCGTCACTCGTTACCCGTCATGCCGCGTCGGTCACGCTCCGCGGCCGGTTCACCAGCATCGCCGGGACGTTGCCGATGGATCCGGCGCCCATCGTCAGCACCACGTCGCCGTCGCGCGCGAGGCCGAGGATCGCGGCCGGCAGCTCGGCGACTTTCTCGACGAAAACGGGCTCGACCCGGCCGTGCACCCGGATGGCGCGCGCGAGCGCCTTGCCGTCGGCCGCCACGATCGGCGCTTCGCCTGCCGGGTAGACCTCGGTCAGCACCAGCGCGTCGGCAGTCGAGAGCACGCTCACGAAGTCCTCGAAGCAGTCGCGGGTGCGCGTGTAGCGGTGGGGCTGGAACGCGAGCAGGATCCGGCGGCCGGGGAAGGCGCCGCGGGCGGCCGCCAGCGTCGCCGCCATCTCCGCCGGGTGATGCCCGTAGTCGTCGACGAGGGCGAAGCTGCCGCCGCCGCTGAGACGAATCTTGCCGTGGCGCTCGAAGCGCCGGCCGACACCCTTGAATTCCGCGAGGGCCTTCACGATGGCCGCCTCCGGCACGCCCAGCTCGGCGCCCACCGCGATCGCCGCGAGCGCGTTGCGCACGTTGTGCGCGCCCGGGAGATTGAGGGTGATCGCGAGCTCGGCTCCGCCGGAGCGTCCACCGCCGGCGAGCAGCGCGCGGAAGCGCATCTGCGTCCCGTTGGGCGTCACGTCCAGCGCCCGCACGTGCGCGTCGGGAGCGAGGCCGTAGGTCACCACCGGCTTGGTGATCTGCGGCATGACGGCGCGCACGTTGGTGTCGTCCGCGCACAGCACGGCGACGCCGTAGAACGGCAGGCGCTGGAGGAAGTCCACGAAAGCCTGGCGCAGCTTGTCGAGCGAGTGCTCGTAGGTTTCCATGTGGTCGGCGTCGATGTTGGTAACGACGGCGAGCACCGGCTGCAGGTAGAGGAACGAGGCGTCGGACTCGTCCGCCTCCACCACGATGAACTCACCCGCCCCCAGCCGCGCGCTCGCGCCCGCGGCTTCGAGGCGGCCGCCGATCACGAAGGTCGGGTCGAGCCCGCCTTCCGCCAGCACGCTGGCGACGAGGCTCGTCGTGGTGGTCTTGCCGTGGGTGCCGGCGACCGCGATGCCCTGCTTGAGCCGCATCAGCTCGGCGAGCATGAGGGCCCGCGGCACGAGCGGGACCTTGCGCTCGCGGGCCGCGATGAGCTCGGCGTTGTCATCCTTGACGGCGCTCGACACCACCACGGCGTCGGCGCCCGCGATGTGCTGCGCGTCGTGGCCGATGTGGATCTTGGCGCCGAGCTGGCGCAGGCGCCGGGTGGCCGTGCTCTCGGCCAGGTCGGAGCCGCTCACCTTGTAGCGCAGCGTGAGCAGCACCTCGGCGATGCCGCTCATGCCCGCGCCGCCTATACCAACGAAATGCACATGCTTTACCTTGTGCCTCATCGAGCGAATTTCCTTTCGACTTCCGACTTCCGACTTCCGACTTGCCTCTTCATGCGGCCCCCGCCAATTCCATGCAGACCTGCGCCACGGCGCGCGTCGCTTCGGGCCGGCCCACGGCGCGCGCCGCCTGCGCCATGCCGACCAGCCGCTCGCGCTTGAGGCCGGCGACCACCTCCGAGAGCCGCTGCGCAGTGAGCTCGTGCTGCGGGATCAACAGCGCGGCGCCGTGGTCGGCCAGAAAGCGCGCGTTGATCGTCTGGTGGTCGTCCACCGAGTGCGGATAGGGCACCAGCACCGAAGCGATGCCGGCGGCGGCGATTTCGGCGACGGTCGTCGCGCCGGCGCGGCAGATGATCAGGTCGGTCTCCGCGTAGCGCGCCGCCATGTCGTCGATGAACGGGACCACCTCGGCGGCGACGCCGAGCTCCTGGTAGCGGCCGCGCACCGTGTCCGAGTGGCCCGCTCCGGCCTGGTGCAGCACGCGCGGGCGCGCGGCAGCGGCAACCAGGGCCAGCGCTTCCGGCACCACCGTGTTCAGCGCCTGCGCGCCCTGGCTGCCGCCGACCACCAGCAGCCGCAGCTGTCCGGCGCGCGCGGCATAGCGGTTCTCCGGCGGCGACATCGCGACGATCTCCTGGCGCACCGGGTTGCCGGTCCAGATCACCGCGGTCGCCTCGCCGAACGCGCTCGGAAAAGTGGTCAGCACGCGGTCCGCGAGCTTCGCGAGCACGCGGTTGGCGAGCCCGGCGATCGAGTTCTGCTCGTGGATCACCAGCGGCCGCTTGAAGAAGGAGGCCATCATCGCGCCGGGGAACGACACGTAGCCGCCCATGCCGAGCACGAGATCGGGCCGGTGCGCGAAGATCGCGCGCGCGCTCTGCCAGAAGGCGACGAGGAGGTTGAGCGGCAGGAGCGCGAACGCGACGGGGCCGCGCCCGCGCACGCCCGCGAAGCGGACCCACGCCATGGTATAGCCGCGCGCCGGGATGATCCGCTCCTCCATGGCCCCGCGCACGCCGACCCACACCACATTCCAGCCCTGTGCCCGCAGGTGCTCCGCCACCGCCAGCGCCGGGAAGATGTGGCCTCCCGTGCCGCCCGCCATGATCATGATCGTCCGACTCATGACCGCCCAACCCCATCGGCCACAGAGAACACAGAGAGCACCGAGAATCGGGACTGAATTTCTGGTTCTCCTCTGTGAACTCTGTGCTCTCTGTGGCAAAGGTTTTTCGTCATACGGTGTAGCCTTTTGCGAGCTGGCGGTTCTCCCAGTCCACGCGCAGAAGTATTCCGACGGCGCAGCAGGCCGCGACCAGGGCCGTGCCGCCGAACGAGACGAGCGGCAGCGTCAGCCCCTTGGTCGGCAGCATGCCGGTGTTGACGCCGATATTGATGATCGCCTGCACCCCGATCCACAGCCCGACACCCTGCGCCACCAGCGCGGAGAAGGTGCGGTCGAGGGACGCGGCGCGCCGCCCGATCATGAACGCGCGCGTCACCACCCAGGTGAAGGCCGCGATGATCGCCGCGACGCCGACGAAGCCGAGTTCCTCCGCGATCACGGCGAGCAGGAAATCGGTGTGCGCCTCCGGCAGGTAGAACAGCTTCTCGACGCTCGCACCGAGCCCGACGCCCAGCCACTCGCCGCGGCCGAACGCGATCAGCGCGTGCGACAGCTGGTAGCCCGTGCCGTAGGGATCGGCCCACGGGTCCATGAAGCCGACGACGCGCTGCAGCCGGTAGGGCG
>JBIOVQ010000312.1:0-3943 GCA_044867805.1 Burkholderiales bacterium
TGTTCCTGCCCGTGACCAAGCGGGTGATGACGGTGACGCGCCCCGAGCGCGTGCCCGAGTTCCTGCTGGAGGCGTTCCGCGTGGCCAACGCCGGGCGGCGCGGGCCGGTGGTGGTCCAGATTCCGCGTGACCTGCTCAATCACGAGGTCGAAGTCGCCATCCCGCTGCGCGGCGGGCAGCCGGAAGTCGCCGCCGGCACCGTGGAGCGCGCGACGCTCGAGCGGGTCAAGGCGATGATCCTCGGCGCGAAGGCGCCGGTGATCCACGCCGGCGCCGGCATCAAGTGGGGCCGCGGCAGCGCGGCCCTGGTGAAGCTCGCGGAGAAGCTCCGGCTTCCCATCACCAACTCCGCCGGGCACACCGACGTCGCGCCGGTGGACCACCCGCTCTACGCGGGCGGCGTAGGCCCGCGCGGCAACCCGGTCGCGACCGGCCTGGTGCGCGAGGCCGACCTGATTCTCGCGCTCGGCACGCGGCTCGGCTTCAACACCGCGCGCTTCAGCAGCGAGATCGTCACGCCCGCGGCCAGGATCGTGCAGGTGGACATCGATCCGATTGCGATCGGACGCTACTATCCGGTGGCGCTCGGCATCGTAGCGGATGCGGGCACGGTGGCCGGAGCGCTGGCCGACATCATGGACGCGGTGCCCGAGGGACGCGCGCCGTGGCGGGCGCGCAACGAGCAGTTCGTCAAGGATCGCGCGCAGCTGCGGCAGGCGAGCGAGCAGGTGGCGTCCCGCGGAACGAAGCCGCTGCACCCCGAGGCTATTTACTCGGAGCTGCGCAAGGTCGCGCCGCGCAATGCGCTGTTCACCATCGATGCGGGCACCACGTGCCTGCAGGCGACCGACAAGCTGCCGTGCCACACGACGCCCTCGCTGATCGCGCCGCTCGATTGCGGCAACATCGGCTTCTCCTATGCGGCGGGGCTGGGAGCGAAGGTCGCGGCGCCGGAGCGCACGGTGATATCCCTGTCCGGGGACGGCGGTTTCGGCATGACGCTCGGCGAGCTCTCTACCGCGGTGCAGAGCCAGATCAGCACCATCGCCGTGGTGATGGACAACGGGACGTGGGGCGCGGAGATCGCCTACCAGCGCGATTTCTACAACAAGCGCTACATCGGTGGGCACGTGCTTTCGCCGCGCTTCGACGAGGTGATGAAGCTGTGTGGCGGCAACGGTTACTACGTCACGGCCCCGGGCGAAACGGCCGACGCCCTCAGCCACGCATTGAAAGACGGCAAGCCCGCGGTGATCCACGCCAAGGTGGACCCCGACGCGATCGTGAGCTTCCGCACCGACGCGATACCCAAGCGCGCCTAAAAGCAGTTTGCAGTTTGCAGTTTGCAGTTTGCAGTGGGCAGTTTGCAGTTACGTTACTGCCAACTGATAACTGCACACTGCCAACTTCAGTGCAGGTGCTTATTCCGCGGATGGAGCGGGATAACCGTTGACGAGCCGGTGGAATGCTCGCCGGTGATCTTGCGGGTGGCCCAGTCCTGGTCGAACAACTGGTTGACGAGGGCGGCGACCTGGTCGACCTCACCCTTCCCGAGGTGGCGCGACAGCATCACCGAGACGTCCTCGATCACGCATTGGCGGCGGAATTCGTGGATCGCCTCCGGCGTGGGCCCGACGAACATCTGGTAGAACTCGTCCTCCGCGTTCTCGGGATAGTAGGTGACCTCGACCTCGGATGCGTACTCCGTCAGCGGGCCGAGGTTCTGGAACGCTTCGCCCAGCTGCGCGTGAAAATTGCGCCCGACTTCGCCGGTCCAGCAGATATTGAGCGTGCGCTCGCGGGTGTCGAACTGGATGCCCGGCTCCTCGCGCTCGATGCTGTGCGCCTCGGCGATCGTTTCGACGTCGAGGTAGGCGAGCCACGGCCGCAGCGCGTGCTCGACCTGCGACAGCCGCACGCCGCGCCCGAGGAACACGTTGCCGTGAACGTGGACTTCCATTCTCATTTTCGGCTTCTGGTCCGTTAATTCCGGGGGAAGAAGGATATCACAGAGCCTCGAACCCCGTGACCAGTGACCGGTGACCGGGACAAGAGTTGGCAGTTGGCAGCCGTCAGCTGGCAGTTACTGCAAACTGCCCACTGCAAACTGCAAACTTGTCATCCCTCAGCCCTCAGAATTCCCTGCTCCTTGAAGACCTCCACGGCGAGGCGCACGGCGCCGTTGGAAGCGGGGAATCCGCAATAGCCCGCGCTGTGCACGAACACCTCGATGATCTCGTCGGGCGTGGCGCCGTTGTTCAGCGCACCCAGGATGTGCCCCCTGAGCTCGTCGGGACGATTCAACGCCGCCAGCATCCCCAGGGTCACCAGGCTGCGCACCTTGAGCGGCAGGCCCGGGCGCGACCATATCGTGCCCCAGGCGAGCGCGGTGACCAGCTCGTTCTGCTGCTTCGTGTAGCGGTCGGAACTCGCGCCCCGCTTCGCGATGTGCTGCTCGCCCATGACCTTGCGGCGCAGCGCGGCGCCTCTTTCGTACGCGGATTGGTCCATGCTTTCCTCCTGTCGAGTGTTCGAGTGGCGGGGCGCGTCGAGGGGCGGAAGAGGGGCCCCAAGTTCATCTTGGGGATCTGACCCCCGGTGACGCGCGGGGCGACCGACGCGATGCGGTCATGCTGGCGATGATACTTCGGAGGGCGCCGTCGAGTGGCGAAGTTGCGCCTTCTACCAGCACGGCACCTACTTTCCTCCAGCCTTCCCCTCCTGCCTGAGGAGGGGTGGCTGTAATGCAGCCGGGGTGGTGGGAGGCGTCAGGCGGCGGCGGGCTTCGCGTGCGCCGCCTGGCCGTTTGGCATGAAGACGATCAGCACATTCGCGAAGAGTATCGTCCCGGCGAGGAAGTAGAACGCGGTGTAGATGTCGTAGGCGTCCGCGATCATGCCGAATAGCGCCGGCGCGATGCTCGCCCCGATGTGCTGGATGCCGAATTGCAGCCCGACTCCGCTGCCGGCGAGTTCCTTGGGCGTGGCTTCCACGGCCCACGCCTGCAGCACCGGGCGCATGGCATACAGGAAAAAGCCCACCAGGGCGATGAACAGCACGAAAACAAAGCTCTTCCCGGCCGCCGCCATGAACGCGATCATCACGCAGGACATGACCATGCTCGCCATGACGATGCGCTTGCGGCCCATCTTGTCGGAAAGGTGCCCGCCGATCGGGCTCGCGGCAAAGCCCGCCACCTGCATCACTGCCATGCACACGCCGACCAGGAACGGCGAGTAGTCGAGCTCGTAGGCGAGGTAAACGGGGAGGAACGTCAGCAGCCCGGTCTGGGTCATGGTGCGGAACGCGGAGCCAATCGAAACCAGCATCAGCGCGCGGTTCCTCAGCAGGCTCCCGAAGTCCCTGAAATATTTCCTGACTCCTTCCGACTTGCCGCGCGCGTTGACGTGGTCGCTCGACGAGCCCATCGTGAACGCGCCCAGCATGATCAGGATCATCGCCGCCATCACCAGGCCCGGCACGACGTTGATGACGACGACGGTGCGCCAGCTGAACCAGGCGAGCAGCGCGCCCACCACCAGCGGCGCCAGGCCGTCGGCGATGTTGCCGCCCATGCCGTGGAAAGAGATCACCAGGCCCTTGCGGTCGGGATAGCGGTAGGCGAGGGTGGTGATGGCGGCGGGGTGCCAGAGGTTGTTGCCGATGCCGACCAGCGTCACGCACAGGAGCAGCATCCAGTAGCTGTGCGTGAGGCTCATGAGGGCGTAGGGAAAGCCGACCCAGAACAGCGAGGTCGCCATCAGGTAGCCCTTCTTGCCGACCATGTCGACGACCATGCCGCCGGGGAGGTTGGAGACGGCGCCCACGATGTGCTGGGTCGTCATGATCAGGCCGATCTCCGTGTAGGAGAGGCCGAGCTCCTTGCCGATCAGCGGCAGCAGCAGGTAGAAGGTGGCGGTGTACCAGTGCGTGAACGCGTGGC
>JBIOVQ010000313.1:0-3637 GCA_044867805.1 Burkholderiales bacterium
CCCTGCGCGATCTGCTCGCGGAACCTCGGTATCACGCTGCCGGTCGAGCCCAGCACGTTGCCGAAGCGCACCATGACGAAGCGCGTGCCGCCGGACCGCTGCAGGGCCTGGCACACCATCTCGGCAAGCCGCTTGCTGGCGCCCATCACGCTGGTGGGGTTGACCGCCTTGTCGGTCGAGACGAAGACGAACTTCTCCACGCCCGCGGCCGCGGCGGCGCGCGCGATGACGTGCGTGCCCGCCACGTTGTTGAGCAGCGCCTGCCACGCGTTCTCGATTTCCATCAGCGGCACGTGCTTGTAGGCGGCGGCGTGGAAGATCACCGACGGGTTGTGGGCGCGGATGACGTGCTCGACCCGCGCCGCGTCCTTCACGTCGCCGATGGCGTATGCCGCGGGCAGGCGGGGGTGGGACGCGGCGAATTCCTGCTCGATCGTGTACAGCGCGAGCTCGTTCTGCTCGAACATCACGAGCTGGCGCGGCTCGAAGCGCGCGATCTGGCGGGCGAGCTCGGCGCCGATCGAGCCGCCGGCACCGGTGACCATGACCACGCGGCCGGTGAGCCAGCCACGCAGGCCGGCTGCGTCGAGATTCACCGGGTCACGGCCGAGCAGGTCGTCGAGCTCGACGTGGCGCACCTGCGATACCGTGACCCGCCCGCTCACGAGGTCGTCGTACGAGGGGACCATCAGCACCCTGAGCCCGGCGTGGTTGCAGAATTCGACGACGCGGCGGCGCGCGGTGTGGGTCGCCTCGGGCATCGCGATGATCGCCTGGGCGACGCCCAGCCGGCGCTGCCAGCGCGGGATCTCGTCGAACCGGCCGAGGACGTTGACGCCGTGCAGTTCCAGCCCGATCCTGGCCTCGTCATCGTCGAGCACGCCGACGACGCGCCACTGCGGGCTGCGCGCGAGCTCCTTGATCAGGTTGACGGCTGCCTCCTCCGCGCCGAGGACCAGCACGGGCTCGCGCTGCGCGGACATGAGTCCGGTGAGCATGCGCTCCTTCCAGGCGCGGTAGGCGATCCGGCTGCCGCCCATGACCAGCATCAGCAGGATCGGGGTCATGATGAGGACGGAGCGCGGCACCGCGATCTGCAGCATGAACATCAGCGTCGGCACCGCGACGGCGGCGGTGCCGACTGCCATCAGGATGCGCCGGAGATCGGGCAGGCTCGCGTAACGCCACAGGCCGCGGTAAAGCCCGAACCCCAGGAACAATGCCGCATGCACGGGCACTACCCAGAGGAGGGTCATCAGCGCCTGCTGCAGGTAATGGTCGGGCACCTCGGGTGTGAAGCGGAGCCAGTACGCGCACAGCCACGCGGCCGCGCAGGCGGCGACGTCGTGGACGAAAGCGAGCAGCGTGCGCCAGTTGAGGCTCATCGCTTGAGAGCCGTGATTCGTGATTCGTGATTGGTGATTCGCAAGAGGGTTCCCGATTCCCGATTTACGATTGACGATTTCCGGCTGCCCGGCGCCAGGCGCGTTCCAGCGCGAGGATCAGCGCGAGGTACGCGACCGCGACGGCGGCAAGCAGGGCGACCTGGAGCACGGGGACGGCCGCCAGCGCGAGCAGGGCCGTCGCGCCGCACGCGAGCATGAGCGCGTACTCGGCGAGCGCGGTCTTGCGGTGGCCCCACCCCAGCCGCACCAGCCGCTGGTAGTAATGGTCGCGATGCGCCTGCCACACCTTCTCCCGGCTCACGAGCCGGCGGGCGAGCGTCACGCTGGCGTCCACGAGAAAAGGGGAGAACACGAGCAGGGGGAACCACCACGCCCAGTCCTGCTGCAGCCACCCGATCAGGCCCAGCGCGGCGACGAGAAATCCGAGCGGCACCGATCCTGCGTCGCCCATGAAGATACGCGCGGGGTGGAAGTTGAATACGAGAAACGCCCCGGCCGCGGCGGCGATGCTCAGGTTGACGAGCGCGAACTCGGTGCTGCCCGCGAGCCACGCCGCCGCGCCGTAGAAGCTGAAGCCGAACACCGCCATGCCGCCGGCAAGCCCGTCGGAGCCGTCCATGAAGTTGTAGAGGTTGGCTGTCCACGCGATGGCGAGCGCCGCAACGGCTATCGTCAAGGCGTGCTCGCCGGCGAGCACGGCGGCCGAGAAGAGGGCGGACACGGCAAGGTGCACGGCCAGGCGCCAGGGCGCGGGTATCCCGCGCAGGTCTTCCAGGAAGGACACGAGCAGGAACACGGCGAAAGCGATCCACAACGCGATGGGCAGGCGCGGCGCGACGATGCCGATCGCGAGCAGCGCGCCGGCAAACAATCCGATCCCGCCGGAGCGCGGCACCGGCACCTCGTGCAGCGAGCGGGGATTGGGTTGGTCGAACAGCCGGGCGGCCAGCCTGCCTCGCGCGAGCCACCAGACGGCGAACAGCGCGGCGGCGAACGACGTCAGCGGGGCCCAGAACGATGCCGCCATGATCGAGACGGGTCCGTGTGTCACCACAACGTCTTGACGTGCGGGTAGCGGTGGATCTTGGCGTCGCCCGTCACGATCGTCGCCCCGAGCTGGCGGGCCGTGGCCACCAGGATACGGTCAGCAGGATCGGGATGGAACGCGCCAGGGAGGTTGACCGACTGGAGAGCGATGCTATTGCTCACCGGGTGGAACGTGACGCCCTTGATCCGCTCGCTTTCGGCGACCCATTCCGCGAGGTCCACCGAGAGATCGAGCCTTTTTCGCTGGACCAACAACGCAAGCTCCCATACGCTGAAGGACGATATTCCGACGCTTCCCGTCGCCAGTTCGTGCTGAATCGCCTGCCGGGCGCTCTTCGTCAGCCGCTCCGGCTGCGCGAGCCACCACACCCAGGCGTGGGTGTCGAGCAGGATCACTTCAACGCTTCCCAGTCCTCGAGCCCGACCGGCTCGAAGGGCGCGTCGTAGCGGACCACGGCGCCGCGCAAACGCCGGGCGCCCGCCGCCTTTGCTTCCGGTCCGGGTTGATAGGGGCTGATCTTCAACACCGGCTTGCCGTGATCGGTGATGATCAAGCCCTGGCGCGTTTCCTCGACCTGCCGGAAGTACTCGAGTGCGCGCGGCTTGAATTTTGACTTGGAGACGGTTTTTTCCATGGGGGCGTTGAATCCGTTAAATTGACTATGGTCATATTACCATAGTCATATTCTCCACGGCAACGGATCTTTCCGCTTCTGTCATCGCGGGCCGCGGTCTCCCCGGTACCACCGCGCGGTCTGCGCCAGCCCTTGCGCCGGGGTGTAGCGCGGCTGCCAGTCGAGCTCGCGCCGGATGCGCGAACTGTCCACTTGCAGCGAGCCCGCGAGCCGCGCGAACTCGGCGCCCCGTCCCGCTAGCGTGGCGGCGAGCCTGAGCGGCGCGAGCGGAAACGGCACCAGGCGCGGCTTGACGCCCAGGGCCGAGGCCAGCGCGCGCACGAGTTCCGGCGTGGACAGGTCTTCTCCGTCGGCGGCGAGGTAGGTTTTGCCGGCGGCGTGCGGCGCGTCGAGCGCGCGCACGATGACGTCCACGAGATTTCCCAGGTACAGGAAGCTGCGTCGGTTGTCGATCGAGCCCAGCGGCAGCGGCACCCCGCGCGCGACGAGCCGCAGCAGCCGCAGGAAATTGCCCTTGACGCCCGGCCCATAGACGAGCGGGGGGCGCAG
>JBIOVQ010000314.1:0-5366 GCA_044867805.1 Burkholderiales bacterium
CCCCCCAACGCCGAAGGATGAGGGATGAAGGATGAGGGATGACCCCACGCTACGCGTGAGTGCCGTTGTCCCGATCTTTCACTGATGTCCGATCGGTTCTTGACCTACCGACCGAAGGTAACGAGAGGTCGGGACATGCCTTGGTCGTGCGTGGCGCGACGGTCATCCTTCATCCTTCCGCCTTCATCCTTGGTAGTAAGAAGCTTCGACCCCCGGCGGTGGTGAGTAGCGAAAAGTCCCTTTCTTCAGAATGGCTTCCTTGCCGCCGTTCCTCTCGATGCAGGCGCGCTGGTCGGCGCGCGCGAGCCGGTCCACCGCCTCCGGATCGACGACCTTGCGCAGCAGAGCCTCGCATTCGGCAACCACCGGCCGGGACGCCGGGTCGCGGCCGAGATCGGCGCGCTCGTTGGCGTCGGCATCGAGATCGAACAGCATCGGGGGCAGACCTCCGTAGTGGATGTACTTGTAGCGCCCATGCCGGATCATGTACGTGGCCGCCACTGCCCCGGCGGCGTGGTACTCGGACAGTATCGTGCGCCGCGGGGCCTTCCCCCGAGCGATATCGAGCAGCGACGAGCCGGGCAGGTCGCGGTCGCGCGGATCCGGGCGCGCGCCGAGCGCGTGGAGGATGGTGGGAAAGCCGTCCGCCAGCGTGACCGGCGTCGCGCACGCCGCGCCCGCCGGCACGCCGGGTCCGGCCATGATCATGGGGATGCCCGCGGATTCCTCATACATCACGGACTTGCCCCACAAACCGCGGGTGCCGAGATTGTCGCCGTGGTCGGATGAATAGATCACGCGCGTGCTTTCCGCCAGGCCGGTTTGCTCCAGCGCGCGCAGGATCCGGCCGATGTTGTCATCGAGAAACGACACCAGCCCGAGGTAGGCGGCGATGGCCCGCCGCACCATCGCTGGATCGAAGGGCTCGTCGAAGCACAGGCACTTGCGCATGGCGTCCAGAAACGGGTGCCGCGGGCGGGCAGCCACGTCGTACATATCGGGCCACGGCACCTCGCTTTCGGGATAGAGGGCGTAGAACCGCGGCGGCGCAATCAGCGGAAAATGCGGCGAGACGAAGCCGACGTAGAGCGCCCACGGCCGGTCCCGATGCCGGGGCGCCGAGCGCTCGAGCCATTTCACCGCTTCGTCGGCGATGCTGCGGTCGTAGCGCGTGTACTCGGACTCGCCGGGACCGGCTTCGGGACCGAGCCTGAGCGAGCCCGGCCGGCGCGGCAGCTCGTCCCGGATCAGCCCCAGCAGGTCCCCGATGCCGTCCACGATGTGCAGGGGCTGGATTTCCTCGTTGAAACCGTTCCGCTCCGGCTTCGATTCCCTGTAGTGCAGCTTGCCGATGGCGGCTACGTGATGCCCTTGCTCCATCAGGCGATGTCCCCACGACGGCGCCTGCCCGTCGTAGGCGATGGCGTTGTCCCAGCAGCGCACCTGGTGCACGTAGCGGCCCGTGGCAAAGCTGGCGCGCGCGGGCACGCAAATCGGGCAGTTGGTGTAAGCGTGCGTGAAGCGCGTGCCGCGCGCCGCGAGCGCATCGAGGTTCGGCGTGCGGATCAGCGGATGCCCGGCACAGCCCAGCACGCGCTTGTTGTGCTCGTCGGAAAGAATGAAGAGCAGATTTGTAGGGCTAACGTTGCTCACGGGTCATCACGTGGCTACAAGCTGCAAGCCACAAGCAGGGTGAAGCAGCGGCTTGATGCTTGGAGCTTGAGGCTTGGGGCTCATTTGTACTTGCGCGTCATGAGTTCGGCGACGCTCGCGCCGCCGTCGATGTCCTTCTTGCGCTTCGTGTCGCCCGCGTCGATCCTGCGCGCCGCTTCCAGGACCTCGGCGGCGCGCTCGCGCGGGACGAAGGATACGCCGGCCTCGTCTGCGCACACCACGTCGCCCGGCCTGACCTGCACGCCGCAGATCTGCACCGCCCCGTTCACTTCCACGGTCTGCATGCGCCACTTGCCGGTGATGGGCGTGAAGCCCTTGCACCACACCGGCCAGCCTATGCTCCGGTATTGCTCGGCGTCACGCACGGTGCCGTCCACCACCGCGCCAATGAACCCCTGGCGCCGCGCGATGGTGGCGGACTGGCCGCCCATGTTGGAGCAGCCCATCACGCCCTCGATCACGAGCACGTCTCCGGGCTCGGCGAGATTGTGCGCCTCGCTCTCGCCCTGGGTGTTCGTCTTTTCCAGCGCCGCCTTGTGGACCTGCGCGGTGCGCTGGATATTGCGCACCGTGAGCGCGGGGCCGACGACGCGCTTGCCGGTCGCGACCGGCGGCAGAATATAAGCCGGCACGACGCCGACGATGCCGAGCTCGTCCATCGCGTCGGAGACCGTGCCGGTGAGATCGATCAGCGCCCGGTAGCCTTCGAGCACGTTGCCCGGCAGCCGCGGCAGTTCCAGCATGCGGATCGCTTCGCGCGGCAGCCGGCCGAGAGGGTTCTTGGGCACGTGATACCTCGTGGTGGGATCGCAGGCAAAGAGTATCATTGGTCGCACGGGTACTTCCAAGGAGAGGGGTGGCCATGTTCGGGAACAGACGCGCGGTGGTCGAAATGCCTGCCGATGGACCGGTCACGCTGGGCGGCGGGGATCTGGCGTACGGCGGTTTCTGGGCGCGGTTCGCCGCGCTGATCATCGACAACGCGATCCTGACGATCGTGGCGGTCGCGCTGATCGCCGTGGCGTCGCTGGTGGACGAAGCGCTCGCCGCCCTGGCCTCCGTCATCTACTTCATCGGGGCGCTGCTCTATTGGCCGATCATGGAGTGCTCCGCGCGGCAGGCGACGTTCGGCAAGCAGGTCCTCGGGCTCCAGGTCACCGACGCCGCGGGGCTGCGTCTCTCGTTCCTGCGCTCGCTCGGCCGGAACGTCGCGAAGATCATCTCGGCCATTCCCTTCTACATCGGCTTCCTGCTCGCCGCCTTCACCTCGCGCAAGCAGGCGCTGCACGACATCATTGCGAGCTGCGTGGTCGTGCGCGTCGGCCCGGCGAGCTTCATGAAGGCGGTCGGCGCCACGGTCGGCGCCGTCCTCATCACCGCCGCCGGCACTTACTACTATATTTCCAACGTCTACCTCGCAGAGATGGAGAAAGCGGAGAAAGCGATGAAGGCGGCGCAGAAGGGCAGGCCGGCGATGAAGTTGCCAGCGGAGCAGACTCGGGCGCCGGGCCCTGCCTTTCCGGCGGGAGACAAGCCGGGCCCGGCACCGGCTGGCGCTCAACCTACCCCGCCGCCCGCCGCGCCCGCGATCCAGGCTCCGCCGACGAAGGTTGCCGCCGCGCCGGCGCCGGGCACGACCGCGCCTGTCGCTGCGGCCCCGGTCAAGGAACCGGCTGCGCCGGTGAAGCCCGCTCCAGCGCCCGCGCCGGCCAAGCCGGCCACGGCGGAAATCAAGCCCCCGCCCGCCAAGCCCGCAGCGGCGCCAGCGGCAGCCAAGCCCGCCACGGCGGAGCTCAAGCCGAAGTCCGCGAAACCGGCCGCAGCGCCCGCGGCCCCGGCTCCGATCAAGCCCGCCAGCGCGCAGCCGATGAAAGCCGCGGCCGCGCCCGTGGTCAAGGCGAAGCCCGCACCCAGGCCGGAGCCCGTGATAACGGCGGCGGCACCCGCGGAGGAAGCGCCCAAGGTGGCGCCGCGCGCGGAGCCAGCGCCAAGACCCGCTCCGCCCGAGATCGAGTGGTCGAGAGTCCCGGTCGCCTCGGGCGCCGGGCCCGTCTATAACGACATCATGACGGCAGTCATGTATCGCGACCGCGCCGCGGCCACCCAGCTGCTCGACCTGGGGTGGTGGCCGGACCGGCGGGATTCCAACGGCGTCACGCCGCTCATGGCGGCGGCCATGAACGGCGACGCCGCGATGACCGAGTTGCTCCTCAGCCGGGGCGCCAATCCCACCCTGCGCGGCCCCGGTGGCTCGACGCTGGATTACGCGGGCCGGGGCGGCAACATCAACGTGGCCGAGATGTTGAGGAAGGCGGGCGCGCGCTGATCCCGCCGCGGCTCTGACGGATCCCATGGCGGCACCTGCCCGCACTCCCGGCAGGGGGTGGTACGTGCTGGCGGGCGCGGTGGCCCTCGCCGGGTTCCTGGCTGCCGCGGGCGTGATCGCTTCGCTCGTATTCCAGTACGACGAGGGGGTCCAGTTCCTCGTCCCCGGCAGCAAGACCCTCGAGCTCGCGAAGGGACGGCACGTGATCTGGAACGACCACGTGACCGTTTTCGAAGGCCGCAGCTACGACTCCAGCAAGAACCTGCCCGACGGCACCCGGATCACGGTGACCGACAGCAGCGGCGCGACCGTGGCGCTGCGCCGCACTTCCGGCTCGACCTTCAGGGGCGGCAATACGGAGCGGGTTTCCGTGCTGGAGTTCGAGGTGACGCGGCCGGGGCGGCACGAGGTCACGGTGCGCGGGGATTTCCCCCCGCGCGTCCTCTCGGTCGGTCCCGATCTCGTGTGGCTAATGCTGTGCTCGATATTCGGCGCCATCGGGCTGGTGCTGCTCGGCACCGGCGCGGGTGTCGCGATCGCGGCGTGGGCCTTTATCCGGCGCGAGCAGGCGCGCGAGGCCGCTGCGGGCGGCGTCGCGCGGGCGCCCGCCGCCGCGGATGCGCGCGAAGCGTCTTTGCGCCGGCTCACTACGATCATCTACGCGCTGCAGATCGCGTCCTTCCTGCTCGGCTTCACGCTGATCGTGGGGATCATCATCAACTACATCCAACGCGATGAAGTCGCCGGGACCTGGCTCGAATCGCACTTCCGCTGGCAGATCCGCACCTTCTGGTACAGCCTGCTGTGGCTGGGCGTCGGGCTGGCGACGCTGATCGTCGTCGTCGGCTTCTTCGTCCTGTTGGGCTCGGCTCTGTGGCTGCTGTACCGCGCCATCAAGGGGTGGCTGAGCCTGGAGGAAGGCAAGGCGATGTATGCTTCTTGAGCTTGCAGTTTGCAGTGGGCAGTTTGCAGCGAGTACGAATCACGAATCACAAATCACGCGGTTCGAAGCTCCTAGGTAAAATATCCCGATGCCAAAGAAATCACCCAAGACCGGGATGAGAAAAGGCCTCACCGCCTACGGTGACGAGGACTTTTCGCTGTTCCTGCGCAAGGCGTTCATCAAGGCGATGGGCTACTCCGACGACGCGCTCGAGCGCCCCATCATCGGCGTCACCAACACCTACAGCGGCTTCAACGCCTGCCACCGCACCGTCCCCGAGCTGATCGAGGCGGTGAAGCGCGGCGTGATGCTCGCCGGCGGGCTGCCGGTCGAGTTCCCGACGATCACGCTGCACGAGTCGTTCGCGCACCCGACCAGCATGTACCTGCGCAACCTGATGGCGATGGACGCGGAAGAGATGAT
>JBIOVQ010000315.1:0-4398 GCA_044867805.1 Burkholderiales bacterium
GCTCGCCGCGCTGGCGCCGGCGGGCGTGCTGATCTACGAGACCTTCGCCGCCGGGAACGAGCGCTACGGCCGCCCCTCCAACCCCGCCTTTCTGCTGAAGCCGGGAGAGCTGCTGGAAGTTGTCCGCGGCAGGCTCAGGGTCATCGCCTACGAGGACTTGTACGTTGCAGACCCCAAGCCGGCGCTGGTCCAGCGCATCTGCGCCATAAATTCGCGCTAGGGCGCCGGGCCGAGAGCGCTACTGGAGTCGCGTAAGCTACGTTTGGGCGGGCGCATCATTTCTGACCGCGCGAATTTATGTACATATAAATCATATAGTTGGCCGGAACGGCCATAAACCATTGAGAACCGCGGGCTCGAGCGCACGGCTGTCCGGCGAGTTCCACCGCAATCGTCTTGGGTCCGTCTCGATCTCCGATCTCATTCAAGAAACGCGCCGTAGGCGCGTTTCTTGTCGTAACGGTGCAACATCGCGCAGGTAAATTTTGCATGTTCGGAACCTGTCATCCGTTTTCGCGTTCTATTCGTTATAGAGTGCAGCATGGACGAAAAAACCGCCATCGCAGCGCCGGAGGCCCAGCCGCAGTATGGCCTCGAGGTGCTGTGCGCAAGCTGGAATCCGGTGGTGACGGCGATCACCGAACCGGTCGAGGCCTGCCGTGAGATCGTCGCCGAGCTGGCGACGATCGACGTCGAGGGCTTCCTTTCCAGCTTCTACCGTTCGCAGCAGGGCTGACCCCGTTCCAACCCGGAATTCATCCGGGACCGGGTAGGTTGCTCCGAACCGGGGCAACGATTCCCCCGAATTCAGGGTCTCAGGCTTATCCGGAGCGCGCCGGATGGGGTAAAATCGTGCAATTTAGCCGAACCCCGAGCTTGTTTTTCAAGGGAAATTCAGGGAATGGCTACGCTACAGGGCAGTCTGGTCGCCATCGTCACCCCGATGCAGGAGGACGGGGCCCTCGACCTTGATGCGTTCCGCCGGCTGATCGATTGGCACATCAAGGAGGGCACCGACGGCATCGTCGCGGTCGGTACCACCGGCGAGTCTCCCACCGTGGACTGGGACGAGCACCGCCTGGTCATCAAGACGGCGGTGGACCACGTCGCCCGGCGCGTTCCGGTGATCGCTGGCACCGGGGCGAACGCCACCAGCGAGGCGATCGAGCTGTCCGCCTACGCCAGGGAGGCGGGGGCCGACTACAGCCTTTCGGTGGTCCCGTACTACAACAAGCCGACCCAGGAAGGCCTGTACCGGCATTTCAAGGCGATCGCCGAGGCGGTCGACCTGCCGATGATCGTCTACAACGTCCCCGGGCGTACCGTGGCCGATATCCAGAACGACACCATGCTGCGGCTCGCCCAGGTCCCGAACATCGTCGGGATCAAGGACGCGACCGCCAATCTCGAGCGCGGCTCGGACCTGGTCCGCCGCAAGCCGCGTGATTTCCGGGTCTACAGCGGCGACGATGCCACCGGCCTCGCGCTTATGCTGATGGGCGGCCACGGCGTGATATCGGTGACCGCGAACGTCGCGCCGCGCCTGATGCACGAGATGTGCGCCGCCGCCCTGTCCGGCGACGTCGGCAAGGCGCGCGAGATCAACCATCGCCTGCTGCCGCTGCACCGCGACTTGTTCGTCGAAGCCAATCCGATCCCGGTGAAATGGGCGGTCCAGCAGATGGGGCTCATCAAGGGCGGCATCCGCCTGCCGCTGACCCCGCTCTCGCCCGCCTGCCACGAGCAGGTCCGGGGGGCAATGCGCCACGCGGGCATCGGCGTCGAGGTCAGAGGAGAAAGATATGCGGCGGCGTGAGGCCGGGAGAACCATCCTGTGCCTGGTCGCCAGCCTTGCCCTCGGCGCGTGCAGTGCGATTTCCATCGATCTGGACAAGAGAATCGACTACAAGTCACAGGGGGAGCAGCTGCCTCCCCTCGAAGTGCCCCCCGACCTCACGAAGCCGAGCGGCGACGAACGCTACGCTGTCCCCGAGGTCAATGCGCGCGGCACGGCGACCTACTCCGAGTACAGCCGCGAGCGCGGGGCGCGGCGCGGCGCCACCGTCGGTCCCAACACCGTGCTCCCGCAGCTGGACAACGCGAGAATTCAGCGCGACGGCAACCAGCGCTGGCTGGTGGTGAAGGGAACGCCGGAGCACGTATGGCAGACGGTGAAGGGTTTCTGGCAGGAAGCCGGCTTCATCGTCAACGTCGAGATTCCCGCCGCCGGCATCATGGAGACCGACTGGGCGGAAAACCGCGCCCGGGTCGACTCCGGAGCGATCCGCAATTTCTTCTCCAGGATGCTGGATTTCGCGTATTCGACGGCGGAGCGCGACAAGTTCCGGGTGCGCATCGAGCGCGGCGCCGAGCCCGGCACGACCGAGATCTTCATCAGCCACCGCGGGATGGAGGAGGTCTACAGCCAGGCGCCTTCGGCGGACCAGGCCTATACCCGCTGGCAGCCGCGGCCCCCCGATCCCCTGCTCGAGGCCCAGATGCTGGGGCGGCTGATGCTGCGCTTCGGGGCGGACACGCAGCAGGCGCAGGCGCAGCTCTCCGCCCCTGCGACCGTTCCGCCGCGCGCGGCGCTAGCGAAGGGCGATAACGGCGAGCGGACGCTGACCCTGGAGGACCAGTTCGATCGCGCCTGGCGGCGCGTGGGCCTCGCTCTCGACCGCGTCGGCTTCACGGTCGAGGACCGCGACCGCTCCCAGGGCCTCTACTACGTGCGCTACATAGATCCGCAGATCGACAACAAGACCGCCGACAAGCCGGGCCTGCTGTCGCGGCTCAAGTTCTGGGGTGACGACAAGCCCAAGCTCGACCAATTCCGCATCCAGGTCAAGGACGACGCCAAGAACGGCTGCAACGTCAACGTGCTCGCCAAGGACGGCAAGCAGGAAACGTCGGAAACGGCGGGCCGCATCCTGACGCTGCTCTACGACCAGCTCAAGTAGCGTGAATCGTGAATGGTGAATCGTGAATCGTAAGATCGCCGTTCCGCACAGGTTGATTCCGTCGATTTACGATTTCCGATTTACGATTTCCCGCCGATGATGCGGTTCGCATCACTCGGCTCCGGCAGCTCGGGCAACGCCCTGCTGGTCGAATCCGGCGGCACTCATGTCCTGCTCGACTGCGGGTTCGGCGTGGAGGTCGTTGCCGAGCGGTTAGCCCGCGTCGGCTGCGCGCCGACCGACCTGGACGCGATCCTCGTGACGCACGAGCACAGCGACCACGCCGGCGGCGTTGCCGCCCTGTCGGACCGATTCGACGTGCCCGTGTACCTCTCGCGCGGGACGCTCTCGGCGCTGGGCCCTGACGGCCAGGCGATTTCCCGCAGGGTGTTCATAGATCCCTATACGCCGTTCGCCATCGGCGCTATCGAAGTGAGGCCGTACACCGTTCCGCACGACGCCCGGGAGCCGATTCAGTTCGTGCTCAGCGACGGCGCGGCGAGGCTCGGCGTGCTGACGGACGCCGGGCAGCCGACGCGGCACATCGTGGAAGCGCTGTCGGGCGTGGACGCGCTGGTGCTGGAGTGCAACTACGATCCCGACATGCTGCGCGGTGGCCCGTACCCGAGATGGCTCAAGGACCGCATAGGGGGCCCGCTGGGCCACCTCGCCAATCTTGCCTCGGCGGAAATCGTGCGGGCGATGGACTGCGGCAACCTGAAGCACGTGATCGCAGCGCACCTGTCCAAGCAGAACAACACGCCGGAGCTGGCGCGCGCGGCGCTGGCTGGCGCGCTCGGCTGCGCGGCGGAGTGGATCGGTGTCGCGACGCAGGAAGACGGATTTCCCTGGCGGGAAATCCGTTGAGTTTGCAGTTTGCAGTGGGCAGTTTGCAGTTACTGCTGCCAACTGAAAACTGTCAGCTGCCAACTTCTCACGCCGCGTAGCGCTTCAGCGCCGCCTCGTCGAACTTGAGCCCCAGCCCGGGCTTGCGCGGCACGGCGAGCTCGCCTTTTTCCGGCACCGGCACCTCCTCGAACAGCTTGAAGGTCCACGGCATGTATTCGACGGTAAGGCCGTTGGGAATGGCGGCGATGAGGTGGATGTGGATTTCCGGAACCAGGTGGCTCACCACCGGCAGGTTGAAGGCCTCGGCCATGCCGGCGATCTTGAGCCACTGCGTGATGCCGCCCGCGCGCATGAGGTCGATCATGACGATGTCCACCGAGCGCGCTTCCAGCATCTGGCGGAAGGGCGCTGTCCCGTAGAGATACTCGCCGCCGCAGACGGGCGTCACGAGCGCGTCCGTCACGCGCGCGAGCCCCTGGTAGTCGTCGGCGGTCGTGACGTCCTCGAGCCAGAAGAGACGCACGTCCTCGATGCGCGAGCCGATGTCGATCGCCTGCTCCACGCGCCAGCGCTGGTTGATGTCGCACAT
>JBIOVQ010000316.1:0-2118 GCA_044867805.1 Burkholderiales bacterium
CTCCGTGACGCGCGAGCGGATCAGGCAGATAGAGGCGAAGGCGCTGCGGAAGCTGAAGCATCCGAGCCGGTCACGGAAGCTGCGGAGTTTTTTGGATCAGTAGCGATTTTCGCAGCCCGACCACCGACATTGCGGAGGATGGTGGGAGCATTCGATGAATGCCTGGTTGATAACTTGGGAGGGAACAAAGGGGCCGGCGGTTAGGCCAGAATACAAAATTATCTCAATCATAGCAGGAAGAAAATCACACGCATTTGTGCGAGATATTGTGGGATTGTTCTATTCCAACGAGAGCAAGGTATTTGTCTCTTGGAGTTGGGAATCGCATCATGGTAACTGCTCACCCGGCTGGCGTCAGGCGATCCGAACGCCGGGTTTGAAGAGGGCGTCGGCGATGTCGCGGATGGCGCTGAAGGCGGTTTGGCCTGTGAGGCGGGCGGTGCTGGTTACGGACCTGTAGCCGGCATGCACGCTGGGACCCCATCTCGAACGGAAGCCGCCGGTGACCTTGCGGAACACCACAGAGGGCCGGATCTCGCGTTCGGCGACGTTGTTGGTGGCGCTGACGCGGCGGTCCTCGAGGAAGATGAAGAACTTCGTCCGCCAGGCCTTCACCTGCGCCTGGAGGGTGCGTCCGGCGGGATGCGGCGCGGGCGTGGCGAGCAGCCGGTCGAGCCGGCGGTCGACGCGGGCCCGGTATTGCTGCAGGGTCGTGTCCTTGAGGCTGTCGCGCCTTCGGCCGATGGCGATCGCCCAGGCGAGCAGCCTCGCCAGCGCCGGCGCGAACACGCCGTCGCCGCAGTCGATGGCGTACTGCACGTCGCGCAGCACATGCGCCAGGCACACCTGATGCGCCGCGGCCATCTCCTGCTGGCCGGCGTAGCGGTCGGAGACCCAGACGGCGGGCTTGTGGCCGCCCATGACCGCCTCGGCCACCGCCCTGGCACGGCGCGGGGCGATATCGTGCAGGACCGCCGCGGGCGTGACGAACACCCAGTGCCAGTGCAGGCGGCCGTCGATCCGCGTCGTGGTCTCGTCCGACCAGACCACTTCCGCCGCGCGCAGCTTGTCGCGGATCACCGCGCGCTCGGCCTCCAGCGGCGTCTCCAGTCGGCGCAGGGCGTTGGCGATGGCGCCCTCGGAGATGGTCAGTCCGAACATCTCCCGGGCGAGCCGGGCCAGTCGCTCGAAGCCGACGTGGTGGCTGTGATGCAGGTAGGTCAGCAGCGCGTGGATGTTCGGCCCGAACGGCGTGCCGGTCGGCATGCCAGCCGGTGGCGCGGCGCGGAAACGCCTGCCACAGGCGCAGCGCCCGCCATGCAGTTCGACCCGTGTCACGTGCGGCAGAACCGGCGGGATGTCGATGTGGTCGTAGCGCATCCGGCAGGTCTGCTTCAGCCCCGACACATCCGTCCCACAGGCGCATCGCTCGGCGCGGCGGATGATCGTCGCGTCCGGTTCTGCCGCCAGCCGGCGCGACACCCCCGGACGCGAGGGCCGCGGCTTCTTCGGCTTCGCCTTGTCCTTGCCACCCCCCGCCCGGTCACCGCCGCCGGGGTCCTGCGAGGGCGGCGTGTGGGAATTGCGCGAGGTCTTGCGCGGCTTCGCCAGCTTGGCCTCCAGCGCGGCGATCCGCGCCGTCAGCGCTTCGATCTGGGCGGCCTGAGCCTCGACAAGTCGCGACTGCCGCTCGAGAAGCGCGTCCTTCTCGGCATCGGTCAGGCGGAAACGCGGCGGGCGAGTCATAGGAATCTTGACTCACAACCCGCCCCTCAGATCAAGGCAAAATGCCGGCCAGCTGAGCAGTTACACGCCTTGAGCTGGAACAGCTTGCTGAGCCGTGCCCGCTCCGCCATGAAGGCGCGGTAGTCCGGATCGGGGGCCAGTTGGCGGCATGGGCGATCTGGGCCGGCGGCGCGTCCGAGAGGTCGGGCCGGTGTCCCTCGCGGGTGTGGATGACGAGCATGCCGGCGGCTCGGGCGGCGGTGAGCGCGTCCTCGCAGGGCCCGACCGCCCGCTGCAGGAGCGACACGTCGTTCCCGAGCGTCGCACCGAAGCCGCCGGGCTCGAGGAAGTCGCGCTGCATGTCGATGATCCACGAGCGCTGTGCGGCTCACG
>JBIOVQ010000317.1:0-12111 GCA_044867805.1 Burkholderiales bacterium
GAGGGCGCGGAAGCGGCGGGCCTGCGCCTCCGTGAGCTTGAGCGTGATTTCCCGCTTGATGTTGTACTGCTTGAGGTTGATGAAGGGGACGCCGAGCTGCCGCGCGAGCGCCTGCGAGATCTGTTCCTCGGAGGCGTAGCCCTTGTCGATCACCACGCGGCCAAGGCGCAGGCCGGATTTCTTCTGCTCCTCGAGGGCCGCCCGCAGTTGCTCAGCGTTCAGCAGCTTCTGCTGGATCAGAATCTCGCCGAGACGTACTTTCTCCGGCCGGCCCATACGCTCCCTCTGCTGGCGCTGGCTGGAGCATCACCTCCTCGCTCCAGGCCATTGATCTGTAAAGATAACTTGTTTTGGGCCCGGCAGCAACCCGCTCGTCCCCGAAAGCCTCTCGGTGCGAGGGCCGCAAACTTGCCTAGAAGCTATCTCAAAAACCACTTCAGCCACGGAAACACACAGAAACACACAGAATTTCCAAAGAACTGCTGGCCGTCGGCAGATGGGTTCTGTTCCGTGCAATTCCGTGTGATTCTGTGGCTGTTTTTGAGACGGGTCCTAGAACTCGGCCTTGAGATCGCGCTGCAGCAGCTCGCGCACGGCTTCGCGCGGTGACACGCCCCCGTTGAGGACGCGGCAGACCGCGCTCGTGATCGGCATCTCGACCCCCCGCTCGCGCGCGAGGCGCTCCACGGCGGGCGCCGTGGAAACTCCCTCCGCAACATGCCCGAGCTCGCGCAGCACCGGGTCCAGCGCCGCGCCGCGCGCGAGCCGCAACCCGACGCGCCGGTTGCGCGAAAGGTCCCCGGTGCAGGTGAGGATCAGGTCGCCGGCGCCGGCGAGCCCCATGAATGTCTCGGGCCGCCCGCCGAGCGCGACGCCGAGCCGCGTCATCTCGGCGAGCCCGCGCGTAATCAGCGCGGCGCGCGCGTTCAATCCCAGCTCGGGGCCATCGCACACGCCGGCCGCGATCGCTATCACGTTCTTGACGGCTCCCGCCACCTCCACGCCGGCCACGTCCTCGCTCGGGTAGATGCGCAGCGCAGCGCCGTGCACGGCGCGGGCCGCGCTGCGCGCGAAGCCGGCGTCCCCCGAAGCCAGGGCGAGCGCGGCGGGCAGCCCGCGCGCGACCTCCTCGGCGAAGCTCGGCCCGGACAGCACCGCGCGCGGCACCCCCTGCGCAAGCTCCTCCGCGCAGATCTGGTGCGGCAGCTTCGCCTGGCCGCTTTCGAAGCCCTTGCACAGCCACACCACGGGCGCCTCGCGGCCCGTCGCGCGCGCCGCGCGCAGCGTCGCGCGCAGCCCATCCGTGGTCACGGCCGCCAGTATGATTTCCGCGCCGTCCAGCGCGCGGGAGATGTCGCCGGTCGGCGCGATCGTTGCCGGCAATTCGAACCCGGGGAGGTAGCGGCGATTGCTGCGGTCGGCGCCCAGCGCTGAGGCCAGCGCCGCGTCGCGCGCCCACAGCCGCACCTCGTGGCGCGCGCACAGCACTATGCTGATCGCCGTGCCCCACGCGCCAGCACCGAGGACCGCGATTTTCATGCGGAATGCTGAATGTTGAGTGTTGAATGTTGAATTGAGGCGTGATTCAACGCTCGCCTGAATTCAGCATTCACCATTCAAAATTCAACATTCTCCGTCAGCCGCCCCACACCTGCGCGACCCGGACGTAGCCGGCCTGCCCGTCGCGATGCCTCACGCGCAGCCAGCCGCCGCCCGCGATTCCCAGCAGCTCGAGCAGGACGTCCTGGGCTGCCTCGAATGCCAGGGGAGCCGTGTCGCTGGCGGCTTCGCGCACCTGGGCAAGGCCTGCTTTCACCAGCACGTTACGCTTGTCGCTCAAGCGCTTGCTCTCGATCCAGGTCAAATCGCCGCTGGCGTCGCGCACCTTGGTCCAGCCCTCGACCACGACCACGACCTCCACCGGGTAGCCGCGACTCACCACGTAGACCTTTCTCGATTTCACCGAGGGCGCGTCGTACAGGACAGCCGCATTGTCCGCCACCGAGCGGAACTCCCCTGCGGCGACGGGAGCTGCAGCGAAAGCCGTTGCTGCCGCCGCCACGGCGAGAGCGAAGCTCCTGGACGGACCTGAATCAGGACTTTTCCCGGTCACTGGTCGCCGGTCACTGGTCACTGGTCACTGGTCACCGTACTCAAGCGGCGGGCGCGGGCCCCGCCTGCGCCTGCTGCTGTTCCTGCAGGCGTTGCTGGTATAGCGACTCGAAACCGACGTGGGGCAGCAAGATCGGCGGAAACCCCGCGCGCGCCAGTACGTTCGCCACCGTTTCCCTCGCGTACGGCAGCAAAGTCCTGGGGCAGGTCACGTTGATCACCGCCTCCAATTCCTCCCGCGCAAAATTGCGGATTTGAAATATCCCGGCTTGCGCGGCCTCGACCAGGAAGGCGGTTTTGTCGTTGTGCTTGGCGGTGACCGTCGCGGTGAGTGTGACCTCGTAGAGCCCGGCCTCGAGCAGCTTCACTTCATTATGGAGGTTGATGTCCACCCGCGGCGATTCGCGCTCGGTAAATACGTGCGGCGCGTTCGGGATCTCGAGCGACAGATCCTTGAGGTAGATCCTGTCGATACTGAACACCTGCTGCTGTTCGCTCATCTCGGTCGTCCTTGCCGCGGCGTTACTGCCGTCCCCGGGGCCAGCAGCTCATCCAGCTGCCCGGCGCGGTCGAGGGCGGACAGCTCGTCGAAGCCGCCCACGTGCTGCTCCCCGATATAGATCTGGGGCACGGTGCGGCGGCCCGTTCTCTCCATCATCTCCGCGCGGCGCTCCGGCTCCAGGTCCACGCGGATCTTGTCGATGGCGGCCACGCCCTTCGAGCGCAGCAGCCGCTCCGCCATCTGGCAGAACGGGCAGACGCCCGTGCTGTACATTGTGATCTTGGCCATGCCGGAGGGATCAACCCTTTTCGAGCGGCAGGCTCGCCTGCTGCCACGCCGCGATGCCGCCGCGCAGGGCGAACACCTCGGAGAAGCCCTGCTTGCGCAGCGCCCCGGTCACGCCCGGCGCCCGGGTTCCGGCGCCGCAGCTGACGACGATCGGCCGCGAGCGGAACTTGTCGAGCTCCTTGATGCGGTCGGCCAGCTGCGCCTCCTGCATATGCCTGGCGTTGGCGATGTGCCCGGCGGCGTACTCGCCGGAGGCGCGCACGTCGAGCACCAGCGCATCGCGGCGGTTGATGAGCTGCACCGCCTCGAACACGCTCACTTCGTGGGAGGCCCGGAACGGCCTCGACACGAGCGGCCACAGCAGCATCCCGCCCGAAGCCAATGCCAGCCCGAACAGCAGCATGTTGAACGGGCTCTTCTGAAGAAAAACCAGGAACTGCTCCAACCTCAACCCTCGCGCGCCCGCTCACGTCACCTCTGCCCGTGAGGTGCGGTCCGCGGCGCCAATTTTGCGGTGGCCAATTCTAACAGAGGCATCACTGCGGCGGGATGGCGGCGCGCCAGCTCCTCGAGCTCCGAGACAAGTGCTCCGGCCTCTTCCGGATAGACGCGCAGCGCGCGCTCGAGCTGCGCCAGCGCCGCATCCAGGTCGCCCGCCAGCGCGAGCAGCACGGCCTGGCGATAGACGACGGCGGCCACCGGCGCGAAGCGCATGGCGCGCGTGTTGAGCTCCAACTGCGCTCGCAGGCCGTCGGTTCCTATTGGGGCGCCCAACGCGAACGCCAGTTCGACGTAGGGCTCGAGGAGCGGATCGCGGTGGGCCCGCGTCATGGCCGCGGTGAATGCTTGCGCGCCGGCCGGTGATGGTGGAGCGGCGCCGAATACAAGACGCTCGAAATCGCGGTAGGGCGGGAGCACGGCCGCCAGATTGAAGCATCCGGCGACGGCGAGCAGCGCGACGGCGGCGCGCGCCGCGCCGGGATGACGCATTGCGAGGCACCGCTCGGCGCCGAAGCCCAGCAGCAGCGCCGCCATGCCCAGGAAGTACGCGTACCACAGCGGGTACTCCAGCAAGCTGTGTATGCCGATCACGGAAAGCAGCGCGAGCAGCCACCACCACTCCAGGGTCAATCTCACGCCGCGCAGGTCCGTGATCCAGACGAGCACCGGGACGGCGACGATGAGGGCGCCCGCGACGCCGAACTCCGCCAGCAGCTGGACGACGATGTTGTGCGCGTGATTGTAGACGCGCGAAGCGGTCAATTCGCCGCCGGCGGCTTGCTCGAGGAAATGCTGCCAGGCGAACTGCCCGAGGCCGGACCCGAGCAGCGGGGCGGTGAGAAACGACCGCCACGCCTCGCGCCACAACTGAAGCCGCGTCTGCAAGCCCTGCGCCGTCTCGAACAGCCGGTCCACGGAACTTTGCATGGCCGCGCCGTCGGCCGGGCCCAGGATGGGCAGCGTCACCAGCCACTGCGCGGCGATGTACGCCACGGGCAGGCCGACGGCGACGCCGGCGAGCCTGCGGCTCTCGCCATCGCGGCGAAGACCCCACAGCACGAGGGCGATGACGATGAACGCAGCGAGATACAGCCAGGCGCTGCGCGATCCGGCGAGCGCAAGGGCCGCCACGAGCAGCGGGGCGCAAAACGCGAGGACCGCGCCGCGCAGAGCGCGGCGCGCGTAGAGATACGCGGCGGAGGCGAGCGCGAAAGAGAGGCTCACGGCGTAGTGGTTGGCCTGGCCGAGGTTGCCGTACACCACCGGCTCGCCCTTGCGCGCCACCAGCATGTCGAGCGGGGGGCTGTGGAGTCCGTAATGCTGCGCCAGTCCGACCAGCGCGTGCAGAACACCACCGCCGAGCAGGAACCACGCCAGCCACGTTGCGACCGCCGCGAACGAAGCTTCGCGCCTCAGCAACTGCCCCAGCAATATCAACAATACGGCCCACAGCAGATAGAGGCTCGCCAGCAGCGCCTGGCCGAAGTACGGCACGCGCCCCAACACGACCTGTACGCCGAGCACGACGATCAGTCCGAGCGGGGCCAGTGCGACCACGGGCAGCGCCGCATCGCGCCAGGACTCGCGCCGCAGCAGGGGTGCGGCGGCGGCCAGCCCGAGCGCGAACGCCAGCCACTCGCTATAGAACGCGGTCAGCGGATAACGGTGATACGGCTGGAGGAACGGGACTGTCCAAGCGAGCCCGATCAGCGCGAGGCTCACGCGGAGAAATGGACTAAAATTGGGCGACGGCGCCACGCCAGTTAGCAGCCCGCGCGCACGGTGTTGCGACAGGCTGCTAGTAGCAAAACCGCCTGAGGATTCATGATGAAACCGTACACGATGACCCTTCCAGCCTAGCGATGGAAGCGCAAGTGGGGTCGAATTCGTCCGTCTACCATCCCGCCTTGCCGTATTCGTGCAGGCGTTTTTGCATCAGGAGTTTGCCGAATCAAATTCCGGCAAACTCCTAGCCCGCGAAACGATGAAAGTCACCCCGGTCCTGCTGATCATACTCGACGGTTTCGGGCACCGCGAGGAATGCGAGCACAACGCCATCTGCCAGGCGCGCAAGCCGCATTGGAATTTTCTGTGGCAGACCTACCCGCACACCGTCATCGACGCCTCCGAGAAGTGGGTGGGACTGCCCAAGGACCAGATGGGAAATTCCGAGGTCGGGCACATGAACATCGGCGCGGGGCGCATCGTCTACCAGGACTACACCCGGATCGAGAGCGCGATCGAGAACGGCGAGTTTTTCCGCAACCCCGTGCTCGCCAAGGCGGTCGCAACCGCGCGCGGCGCCGGGCGCGCGCTGCACGTGCTGGGCCTGCTCTCGCCGGGCGGCGTGCACAGCCACGAATCGCAGATCCACGCGCTGCTCGAGATGGCGGTGCGCGGCGGGGTGAAGGACGCGCAGGTGCACGCCTTTCTGGACGGTCGCGACACGCCGCCGCGGAGCGCCGAGACGTCCCTGATCGCGCTGGAAGCGAAATGCCGCGAGCTCAAGACCGGCCGCATAGCCTCGATCTGCGGCCGCTATTACGCGATGGACCGCGACAGCCGCTGGGAGCGCGTGCGATCGGCATACGATCTGCTGACGCAAGGCCGGTCCGAGTTTCGCTCCGCGACGTCAGTCGAGGGGCTGCGCGCCGCGTACGGGCGCGGCGAGAACGACGAATTCGTCAAGGCCACCGCGATCGGCGCCGCCGGCCCGAGCATGCACGACGGGGATGCCGTGGTGTTCATGAATTTCCGGGCGGACCGCGCGCGGCAGCTGACGCGCGCGCTGACGGATTCCCGCTTCGACCCGTTCAAGCGGGAGCATTTCCCCCGGCTCGGCTACTTCTGCTCGCTTACCAGCTACGGAGAGGACTTCGCCCACATCCCCGCCGCGTTCGCGCCGCAGAACGTCGCCAACGGCTTCGGCGAATACATCGCGGCAAAGGGACTCAAGCAGCTGCGCATCGCCGAGACCGAGAAGTACGCGCACGTCACCTACTTCTTCAGCGGCGGGACGGAGAACTCGTATGCCGGCGAGGAACGCATACTGGTTCCCTCCCCCAAGGTCGCGACCTACGATCTCAAGCCCGAGATGAGCGCGCATGAGGTCACCGACCGGCTGGTTGAAGCAATAAAGAGCCGCCAGTTCCACGCCATCATCTGCAATTTCGCCAACGGCGACATGCTCGGCCATACGGGCAACCTCGCGGCCGCCACGCGCGCGATCGAGGTGCTCGACGAGTGCATCGGGCGCGCGACCACGGCGATGCAGGAAATCGGCGGCGAGGTGCTCATCACGGCCGACCACGGCAACGCCGAGACCATGCTCGATACGCAGACCGGTCAGGCCCACACGGCGCACACGCTGAACCTCGTGCCGCTGCTCTACGTCGGGCGCAAGGCCAAGATCGCGGCGCGCGGCGCGCTGCAGGACGTGGCGCCGACGCTGCTCGCTATGATGGGCCTGCCGCAGCCGCGCGAGATGACCGGAAAATCGCTCATCACCCTGACGTGAGACTGAAGGCCTCAGGCGCCGCCCTGCTTCCGCTCCTGCTGCTGGTGAGCGCGGCGGCCGAGCCCGCGAGCGTCAGCGCGAAGGAGAAGGAAAAGGAGCTGCGCGAGCTGCGCGGCCGGATCGAAGCGCTGCAGAAGGATCTGGCCAAGACCGAGGGGTCGAAGAGCGAAGCCGCCGATGCCCTGCGCGAGTCCGAGCGGGCGATTTCCGACGCGAACCGCGAGCTGCGCGATTTGACGCGGCAATCCCGCGAGGCCAGCCGGCAGGTGGCCGAACTGAACGCCGAGGTCCGGACGCGCGACGCGGCGCTCAAGGGACAGCAAGCGCTCCTCGCGGGCCTGCTCTACCGGTACTACCTGGCGGGCCCGTCGGAGCCGCTCCAGCTGCTGCTCAACCAGGAGGACCCGCACCAGATTGCGCGCCGCCTGCACTACCTGGGATACGTGTCCCGCGCGCGCGCCGAGCTGATCGCGGACCTGCGCACGGGGCTCGTCCGGCTCCAGGAACTCACGCGCGCGGCGGAGCGCGAGGCCAGGAAGCTGTCCGCCGTGACGGCGGCGCAGCAGGCGCAGCGGCGGCGCCTCGAGCGCGAGAAGCGCGCGCGCGGCCAGGTGCTGACCCGCATCTCGCGCGATCTCGAGCGCCAGCGGCGCGAGATCAGCACCCTGAAGCGCGACGAGGACCGGCTGGCGAAGCTCGTGGAGAGGCTCGCGAAGCTGGTGGCGCGCTCCAGGCCCCCGCCGCGCCTGCGCAACGAGCGCGTGCCCCAGGCCGCCACCGGCGACAGCGCGTTTCGCGACCTCAAGGGCCGGCTGCGCCTGCCGGTGCGCGGGGAACTCGCGAACCGCTTCGGCAGTCCACGTTCTGACGGCGGGGTGCTCTGGAAGGGCCTCTTCATCGTGGCCCGGGCGGGCGAGGAAGTGCGGGCGGTCGCCGACGGCCGCGTGGTGTTCGCGGACTGGCTGCGCGGCTTCGGCAACCTGCTGATCATCGACCACGGCGACGCCTTTATGAGCCTCTACGGCAACAACGAGGCTCTCTACAAGCAGGTCGGCGACGCGATACGCGGCGGCGAGACGGTCGGCGCGGTGGGTAACAGCGGCGGCAACGCCAATTCGGGTTTATACTTCGAACTTCGGCATCAGGGACGTCCGCTGGACCCCCTGGACTGGGTCAGTATCAAGTAGCGGAGAGGGATTTCAGGGGCGGAGACGGGCGGACCGTGAACAGGAACACGGCGTCTTTTCCCGTCATGCCTTACCCTGCACTCCTCACGGGTTTCAAGGAGTAGACCATGCGTAACAGGCTGCATCAGATCGGCCTCCTGGTGATCGGCGTGCTCGTCGGAGTCGCCGTGAGCCTCAATTATTCCGCGGTGGCGCAGAAGGGCACGGCGACGGCGCCCCTGCCGATCGAGGAGCTGCGCGCCTTCACCGAGGTGTTCGGGCGCGTGAAGAGCGACTACGTCGAGCAGGTCGACGACAAGAAGCTCATCACCGAGGCCATCAACGGCATGCTGACCGGGCTCGATCCGCACTCCGCCTACCTCGACCAGGAGGCGTTCAAGGAGCTGCAGGTCGGCACCCAGGGAGAATTCGGCGGCCTCGGCATCGAGGTCGGCATGGAAGACGGCTTCGTGAAGGTGGTCGCGCCGATCGACGATACGCCCGCCGCGCGCGCGGGGTTGAAGCCCGGCGACCTCATCGTCAAGCTCGACGACACGTCGGTGAAGGGCATGACCCTGCAGGATGCGGTCAAGCGCATGCGCGGGCGCCCCAACACCAATATCACCCTCACCATCGTGCGCAAGGGCGAGGCGAAGCCGGTCGTGGTGACGCTGACCCGCGCCGTCATCAAGATCCAGAGCGTCAAGTCAAAGATGCTCGAGCCGGGCTACGCCTATTTCCGCGTGACCCAGTTCCAGGAGCAGACGGGCGAAACGCTCGCGCGCGCCATCGAGAAGCATTTCAGGGAGAACCAGGCGCCGATGAAAGGCCTCGTGCTCGACCTGCGCAACGACCCGGGCGGATTGCTGAACGGCGCGGTGGCCGTGTCGGCCGCGTTCCTGCCGGCGGGCTCGCTCGTCGTCTACACCGACGGCCGCACCGAGGACTCGAAGATGAAGCTCAACGCGAGCCCCGAGAACTACCTGCGCGGGCGGCTGCGCGAGGACTACCTGCGCCGGCTGCCGGCGGAGGCGAAGACGGTGCCGATGGTGGTGCTGGTGAATGCCGGCTCGGCGTCGGCTTCCGAAATCGTGGCGGGCGCGCTGCAGGACCACAAGCGCGCGGTGATCATGGGCCAGCAGACTTTCGGCAAGGGCTCGGTGCAGACGATACTGCCGCTCGGCAACAACACAGCCATCAAGCTCACCACGGCGCGTTATTACACGCCCAACGGGCGCTCGATCCAGGCGCGGGGCATCATGCCGGACATTCCCCTCGACGACGGCGTGGGCGCGCAGGCAGCCGGCGTAAGGCTGCGCGAGGCGGACCTCACCAAGCACCTCATCGACGATCGCAAGGAGGACGCCAAGGCGACGGCCGAGGCGGCGGCGAAGCAATACAATTTCACGCCGGCGCCGCGCCCGAAGGACATCGACGAGAAGCTGTTGAAGCCGCAGCCCGGCGAGATCGTTTCCCCGAACGACTACGAGCTCAACCAGGCGATGGCCTTCCTGAAGAGCCGCGACACGATCAAAGTAGCGAACTGACGGACGATCGTACGTAGGTCCCGACGCCCGGCGCCTGCCGGGCGTCTTGTTGTACACTGCCCGCGCGCAAGCGTTCTGCCGGCGGACACATGCCTGGTCCCGTCACTCGTCACCCGTCACCCGTCACTCGCCAATGAACGACGAGCAGCTGCTCCGCTACAGCCGCCACATCCTGCTGCCGCAGATCGGCATCGAAGGCCAGGCGAAGCTCCTCGCCGCGCGCGCACTGGTGATCGGGGCGGGCGGTCTCGGCTCGCCGATCGCGCTCTACCTTGCCTCGGCGGGCGTGGGCGCCCTCACCCTGTGCGACGACGAGACGGTGGATCTCACCAACCTCCAGCGCCAGATCGTCCACCGCACCGAGGCAGTAGGACGCAAGAAGGTCGATTCCGCGCGCGCCACGCTGGGCGCCATCAACCCCGAGGTAGAGGTCGTCGGGCTGGCGGAGCGGGTGGACCAGGCGCGCATCGAAACGCTCGCGCGCGACCACGACGTCGTGATCGATGGCAGCGACAACTTCGCCACGCGCCACGCCGTCAACCGCGCGTGCGTCAAGCTGCGCAAGCCGCTGGTTTCGGGCGCCGCGGTGCGCTTCGACGGCCAGGTCGCGGTATTCGATATGCGGGACGCGGATTCCGCGTGCTACGCGTGCCTGTTTCCGGAGGGCGGCGAGTCGGAGGACGTGCGCTGCGCGGTGATGGGCGTCTTCGCCCCGCTCACCGGCATCGTGGGATCGATTCAGGCGGCGGAGGTACTGAAACTGCTGACCGGCGCGGGCGAAACGCTCGCGGGCCGGCTGCTGCTGCTCGATGCGCTCGCCATGCAGGTGCGCATCATCAAGCTTGCCAGGGATCCGGGCTGCGCCGTGTGCAGCCGCACACGGAGTGCTGAGTCCTGAGTGCTGAGTCCTGAGTATCAAGCATCCGGCAATCGAAACGAGCGGAATCGCCTTCCGCACTCAGAACTCGGCACTCAGCACTGCGGTCAGGTCTTGGTCATGTCGAGCGAGGCGCCGTCGCCCGCCGCGCCAGCGCCCGCGGCGGGACCCGCCGCCGTGGCCGGCTGACCGCTCAACAGCGCCTCGAGGTCGCGCGCGATCTGCTCCAGGTTGGGGCCGGCGCGGCCCATGCACTGCATCAGCACGCGCGCCGGGAATTCCTGGAGCGTGAGCGGCCGGGTGGTGACGCGTATCTTCGCGGTATTGTCGAGCGCCGGGGCGAAATGCGTGTTCTTGAACCCCGCTTTCAGGCTCTCCATCCCCTCGACGATAGCCTGCTGCGTGCGGGCGATGCCGATGAGGATCTCCGCCAGGTGCTGTGTGGTCACGTTCGCCATCCTTCACCTCCCTATCCGTTACAGCCGTCCGTTGTCAGATGCCGGCCGCCAGACTTGGCATTCTACCGGCACGCCTGGCGATTCGTCTGGCGTCTACGCAATAACACCCTCCATCAGCAGGCGCCATTGCTTCGCCCACAGCTCGAGCGGGTCGCGCTTGAAGTCGCTCTTGGCGAACTGGTGCCAGCGACCCGCCACGAAGCTCATGATCAGGTTGGCGTGCGCCGCGATGTCCACTTCCTGCGCGATCTCCCGCTGGCTCACGCCGAAGCGCAGCGCCTGCTTGAGCGCCGCTTCCAGCCGCTCATGCAGCTGATTGATGCGCGCCTGCAGCCGCTCGTCCTCGTTGACCAGCGCCTCGCCGATCAGCACGCGCGTCATGCCGCGATTCTTCTGCGCGAAGCCGAGCAGCACCCCGATGATGGCCTCGAGCTGGCGCAGGCCGCTCCTCTCCTCGCCGGTGATGCGGTTGATGAGCGCGAACAGGGTGTGCTCGATGAACTCGATCAGGCCGTCGTACATCTCGGCCTTGCCCTTGAAATGGCGGTAGAGCGCGGCTTCCGACACGCTCAGGCGCGCGGCCAGCGCGGCGGTGGTGATCTTCTCGCCGGCGGGAGCTTCCAGCATTTGCGCCAGCGTCTGCAGGATCTGATCCCTGCGCTCCCCCGTCTTCTCGGCCATCGCCGCCCTCCGGATGGGTCAGTGCCGCTATTGTAAGGTCGCCAGCATGCGGGGCAACTGCATGAGATTAGCGATCTTGACGTCGACATAGGCGGGCGCCCTGCGCGCCAGCGTCACCCACACCGTCTTCATCCCGAGGCGGGCGGCGGTGCGCAGGTTTTCGAGCGTGTCCTCGACCATGATGCAGCGGCGCGGGTGGAGGCGATGGGCGCGGCACAGCCGCAGGAAGCCGTAGGTATCGGGCTTGGGGCGGTAGCGGGTGCGCTCGATCGTGAATACGTCGTCGAACAGGTCGGCTACGCCCAGCGCTTTCAGCACGGCGCGTGAATAGTGCGCCGGCGCGTTCGAGAATATTACCTTGCGGCCGCGCAGCCGCCGCAGCGTGGCGCGAAGCTGCGGTTCGTGCACGAGCATGCGCTCGAGGTCGGGCATCTGGTGCGTGTGCCACAGGAAATGGCGCGG
>JBIOVQ010000318.1:0-13171 GCA_044867805.1 Burkholderiales bacterium
ACCCCGCCCGCCGGGACCCCCAACGGCGGCAAGCCCAAGCTGCAAATTATTAAGTGACTAGAACTGGTCTCAAGAATAGCCACAGAATCACACGGAATTACACGGACGAGAACCTAACCTGTTGACGGCCCGTAATTGTTTGGGAATCTCCGTGTGGTTCCGTGTGTTTCTTTGGCTGAAGTGGTTTTGACTTTACAGGCCGCAACCCCCGGTAGAGAATAGTCGCTGGCTTTCCCGACAGAATTCAAAACACGGCGTAGCCTCGCGCCGGGAACGCGTAAGCTCAGCGCATCGTCAACGGAGGACCTCATGCTTACCCCAGAAGAACTGGCGCAGTGTCTGCCCGCGGAGGAGCACGCGTTCCGCTCCCCGATCCCCACGCAATGCGTCTCGAGCGACGAGTACATGCCGTGTCCGAAGACCGAGAAGCAGCGGGAGTTCGAGGCGCGCGTCAAGGAATATGGGACCGAGCTCGCGCGCAAGCAGAGCCTGAGCCGGCGCAAATTCTTCCAGTCCGCGGCCGGGATGGCGGCGGCGTTCGTGGCCATGAACGAAACCTACGGCCCGCTCTACGTGGTGTCCCGCGCCGAAGCCCAGACGCCGGACATGGCGAACGAGCGCGCGAAGGCCCTCAAGGGCCAGTTCATCATGGACATGCACACCCACTTCCTGCGCGAAGGCACGCCGGTCAAGGTGTTCATCGGCCAGCGCGCGACGGTGGGCAAGCTCGGCTGGAACCCGGGCACCAAGGAGAAGGAGCAGACGATCGAGGACCTCATGTTCCCGAATTACTTCAAGGAGGTCTACCTCGACAGCGACACCAAGGTCGCCTGCATCAGCGGCTCGTACTCGGTCGACGAGAAGTTCTCGTTCCTGACCAACGACATGAAGTACGCCGCGCGCGAGAAGGTCAACAAGGAAGCGGGCACCAAGCGCATGTTCTCGCACGCGATCGTCACGCCGGGCCGGGACGGCTGGCTGGACAAGATCGAGGAAGAGGAGGCCAGGCTCAAGCCCGACTCCTGGAAGGGCTACACCATCGGCGACAACACCAACAAGCACCTTTCGAAGTGGCCGTGGCGGCTGGACGACGAGAAGGTGACGTACAAGTTCTATGAGAAGCTGGTCAAGTGGAGCAAGAACAGCCCGACCAAGGTCAACGTGTGCATCCACAAGGGGTTGTTCCCGCCCGAGGTCGAGAAGAAATTCCCGCATCTCCTCGCGTACTCGGACGTGCGCGATGTCGGCAAGGCGGCCAAGGACTGGCCGCAGCTGAATTTCATCATCTACCACTCCGGCTGGCGCTGGACCGGGCCCAATGCGCCCAGGGACGCGTGGGCGCACTTCGAGAAGACCGGGCGCATCGAGTGGGTGACCGATCTCGCCGAGGTCCCGGAGAAATACGGCGTGAAAAACGTCTACGGCGATCTCGGCCAGCTCTTCGCCTGGACCACGACCGCCAATCCGCGGCTGGGCGCGGCCGTGATGGGCACGCTGGTGAAGGGCCTCGGCGCCAATAATGTCGTGTGGGGGACCGACGCGGTGTGGACCGGCTCGCCGCAGTGGCAGATCGAAGCGCTGCGCCGCCTGGAGATCCCGGAGGACATGCAGAAGAAATACGGCTACCAGCCGCTCGGTCCCGCGACCGGGCCGGTGAAGACAGCCATACTGGGCGGCAACAACGCGCGCCTCTACCGCGTGACGCCGAGACAGCAGGCCGAAGTGCTCACAGACCGCATCGCGCAGACCAAGGACATCTACGAAAAGCACGGCGCGGACCGCAGCAACCTCGCCTACGGCTACATCGCCAAGCCGACCGCCTGAGCGCGGTCGGTGCGACGAAGACGGCGCCACGGGCGTGGCGCCGTTGTTTTTTTCCGACCGCGAGATTCGTGATTAGTGATTAGTGAATCGTGAGTCATGAATCGAGCGTATCGGAAAGCCTCGAATCACCAATCACCAATCACGATTCACGCTTTTCTAGGCACGCCGGCGGCGTATCTCCCGTATCACCGCGCTGTTGTCGAGCCCGCCTTCGCCCGCGGCAATGCAGCCCTCCATCAGCCCCGCGTAGATTTCTCCCAGCGGCAGGCGCTGCCGGAGGCGCCGCGCCTGCTCGAGCATGAGCGAGAAATCCTTGAGCGACTGGGTGATGTAGCCCTGCGGCGAGAAGGTCCCGGAGATCATTTTCCCGCCCTTGATGTCCATGACCTGTGAGTAGGCGGCCGACTCCCTGGCTGTCTCCAGGAACTGGTCCAGTGCGAGCCCCATGCGCTCGGCAAGCACCAGGCCCTCGGCGAGCGCCGCGCGGTTGATGCCGAGGATGAGATTGATGGCGAGCTTGGTGCGCCCGCCATTGCCGGCGGCGCCGACGTGACGCCAGCGGGGTGCGATCGCCGCGATCACGTCGCGCACTGTTTCCACCACGGACAGATCGCCGCCGACGAGGCCCAGCGCGTCCCCGCGCGCCGTCTGCTCGCTCGTGCCGGAAACCGGTGCCTCGACGAAGCGCACGCGGGCCGCGGGCATGCGGGCGGCGAGGGCCGCGATGCGGTCGGGATCGCAGGTGCTGACGCAGACGGCCACGAGCGGCGGCGCACCCGAAGGCCGCGAGGCCGCGAGCCCGTGCGAACCCTCGAGCACCTGCTCAACCTGGTCCGTGTCGAACACCGCGAGCACGACCCGGTCGCAATCACGCGCGATCTCCTCCGCTGTGGATGCCGCCCGGGCGCCCAACGCGGCGAACGGCTTAAGCTTTGCCGGGTCGACGTCGTAACCGATCACCTCGAATTTGGCCGCGAGCAGCCGCCTCGCGCATGCCGTCCCCATCAGTCCGGTGCCGATTACGCCGACCGGCCGGCGATCGTTTCCCATACAACCCCCTTCGATTCTGCAAGCCCCGGCGGATTATAGGTGGACCGGGTCTGGCCTCGGGAGAGCGGGAGGGGCGTGAGGGCGGGAGAGCGATAAGCGCCGGGGTTTCCCTCTCCCGATCTCCCGATTTCCCGCCCTTCCGATCTCACGGGCTATAATTGCGCCCCATGCCGACATAGCTCAGTGGTAGAGCAACCGCCTTGTAAGCGGTAGGTCGTCTGTTCGAGTCAGACTGTCGGCACCAAAGCGGGCCGGGTCCGCGGCAGGGAACCTTTGCGGAATTTCCGGTCAAAACAGGCGCGAACGCCCGCGGCCCTTGAAATCAGGCCCGCGGCGCAGATGTGGGAGCCAGAAAAAGAAGGCGGCGGCGTAGGCCGGTATCCGCCGGAGGACGGGATGATCAAAGTCGAAAACCTGGTTAAGAGCTTCGGTCCGAAGCTCGCCGTGAACGACGTTTCGTTTTCCGTCGAGCGCGGCGAGGTGCTGGGCTTCCTCGGCCCGAACGGCGCCGGCAAGTCGACCACCATGCGCATGCTGACGGGGTTCATCCCGCCGACGTCCGGCAAGGTCACCGTCGGCGGCCACGACGTCGTCGAGGACCCGCTGCCGGCGAAGCGGCTGATCGGTTACCTGCCCGAGAACGCGCCGGGCTACGCCGACATGACCGTGCACGGCTTCCTCAATTTTGCCGCCGAGCTGCGCGGGCTGGAGGGCGGCGCCCGCAAGCAGGCGGTGAGCCGCGCGGTCGAGCTGTGCTTCCTCGAGAACGTGCTCTACCAGACCATCGACACGCTCTCCAAGGGCTACAAGCACCGCACCTGCCTCGCCCAGGCCCTGATCCACGATCCCGCCATCCTCATCATGGACGAGCCGACCGACGGGCTCGATCCCAACCAGAAGTACGAGGTGCGCAACCTCATCAAGCGCATGGGCGAGAACAAGGCGATCATCTTCTCGACCCACATCCTGGAAGAGGTGGAAGCGGCGTGCTCGCGGGTCATCATCATCGACCGCGGCCGGATCGTCGCCAACGGCACGCCTCAGGAGCTGAAGGCGCGCTCGCCGGAGGGGCGGCTCGACGACGTGTTCCGCGCGATCACCCTGCCCGACACCGTCGGGGCCCGCTGAAAACCTCAATGAAACCGCAGATACACGCAGATAAACACAGATGAAGCAGAACCCCAGAAGCTTGACGCAAAGGCGCAAAGTCGCAAAGGAAATCGAAATCCCGACAAGAGGGCGCTCTTCACAATGTATCGTTCATGCTCTTCTTTGCGTCTTCGCGTCTTTGCGTCGAGAATTTTCGTTTTGTATCGGCGTGCATCCGCGTTTATCTGCGGTTAATTGAACATGAATGCCTGGGCCAACATCAAGGCGATCGTGAAGCGCGAGCTGGGCGGCTACTTCACCTCTCCCATCGCCTACGTGTTCCTGGTGATCTTCCTCCTGCTCACCGGCTTCTTCACCTTCACCGTCGGCAGCTTCTTCGAGCGCGGCGAGGCGTCGCTGGTGTCGTTCTTCACCTGGCATCCCTGGCTCTACCTGTTCCTGGTCCCCGCCGTCGGCATGCGGCTGTGGTCGGAGGAGCGCCGGCTCGGCACGATCGAGCTGCTGCTCACGATGCCGGTGACCACCTGGCAGGCGATCGTCGGCAAGTTCCTCGCCTCGTGGCTGTTCCTGGCGCTGGCGCTGGTGCTCACCTTCCCGGTGGCGGTGACGGTAAACTGGCTGGGGGATCCCGATAACGGGGTGATCTTCGCGGGCTACGTCGGCAGCCTGTTCCTCGCCGGCTCCTACCTGGCGGTGAGCTGCATGACCTCGGCCATGACGCGCAACCAGGTGATCAGCTTCATCGTGTCGGTGCTGATCTGCCTGTTCCTGATACTGGCGGGCTACACGCCCGTCACCGACCTGCTGGCGCGCGTCGCGAATCCGCGGGTGGTCGAGGTGGTCGCCGCGTTCTCGGTCATGACCCACTTCGAGGGCTTCCAGCGCGGCGTGCTCGATACGCGCGATATCGTGTTCTTCCTCTCGGTGATGGGCTTCGCCCTGTTCACCACCGGCGTCATCATCCGCAATCACAGGGCGGGATGAGATGAAGAGCAAGCCACTCGAAACCCTGCTCTACTCGACCGGTGGCGTGGCCGCGCTGCTTGCGGTTCTGATTGCGTTCAATTTCATCGTAAGCGCGTTCAACCTGCGCGCCGACCTGACGGAAGGGGACGTATACACGCTCTCCGGCGGCACGCGCTCGATCCTCGGCAAGCTCGAGGCGCCGGTGAAGCTGCGCCTCTATTACACCCAGGGCGGCGAAGCAGTGCCGGTGGGCCTCAAGACCTTCGCCAAGCGGGTGGAGGACCTGCTCAACGAGTACAAGGCGGCGGGGCGCGGCAAGGTGGTGGTGGAAAAATTCAACCCCGAGCCCGACTCGGACGCGGAGGACTCGGCCCAGCTCGACGGCATCGAGGGGCAGCTCACCAACACCGGCGAGAAGTTCTACCTCGGGCTCTCCATCTCCTTCCTCGACCAGAAGGCGGCGATCCCGGTGCTCACCCCCGACCGCGAGCGGCTGCTCGAGTACGACATTACGCGCGGCATCGCCCAGGTCGGCGAGGCGAAGAAGCCTGTGGTGGGCGTGATGAGCGCACTGCCCGTGATGGGGCGCTCGCTCGACCCGATCCGCAAGCAGCAGCCGACCGAGGCCTGGGTGCTGATCCAGGAGATGAAGCGCATCTTCGACGTGAAGGAGGTCAGGCTCGACGCCGCCCGCATCGACGACGATATCAAGGTGCTGCTGGTGATCCACCCGCGCAATCTGCCGGAGGAAACCGAGTACGCGATAGACCAGTACGTGCTGCGCGGCGGCAAGCTGATCGCCTTCGTCGATCCCTACGCCTACTTCGACCAGCAGCCCGACCTGCAGAACCCGTTCGGCGGCAACCAGGCTGGCTCCTCCACCTTCTACAACCTGTTCAAGGCCTGGGGCATAGATGTGGACATGGGCAAGGTCATCGCGGACCTCACCTATGCAAGCGGATCGGGTCCGCGGCTGCTGCCCACGCTGCTCAACCTCACCAACCAGGCGCTCAACATGGACGACGTGGTGACGAGCCAGGTCGGCACCCTGCTGATACCTTTCGGCGGCGCCTTCAAGGGCAAGCCCGCCGACGGCCTCACCCAGACGGTGCTCGCGCACACCTCCAAGAACGCGATGCCGGTGGACCTCATCATTGCCACGCTCTCCGGCGAGCCGTCCACGCGCGGCTTCCAGCCCACCAACGAGCAGATGCCGCTCGCGATCCGGCTCACCGGCAAGTTCCACACGGCGTTTCCCGAGGGCAAGCCCAAGCCCTTCGCGCCGCCCGCGCGGGCCGACAGGAAGAAGGGCGCCGAAGCGAAGAAGGATGAAGCAAAGCCGGAGCCGCAGCTCAAGCAGTCCACCGCGGAGAACTCGATGGTGCTGGTCGCGGATGTGGACCTGCTTTCCGACGGCGCGGCGGTCGAGATCCAGGAGGTGTTCGGCCAGCGCGTCGCCGTCCCGCGCAACGGCAATCTCGCGCTCGCGCTCGGGCTGGTCGAGCACTTCTCCGGCGACAGCGCGCTGATCGGCCTGCGCAGCCGCGCCACCTTCAGCAAGCCGCTCACGCTGATTCGCGAGATGGAGGCCCAGGCGCAGCAGCAATACCTGGGCAAGATCAAGGAGCTCGAAGACAACCTGAACCAGACCCAGGAAAACCTGCAGAAGCTGCAGAAAACCAAGGGCGGCGCGGCGAGCACCATACTCACCGCCGAGCAGCAGGCCGAGCTCGACAATTTCCGCAAGCGCGCGGCAGAGACACGCCGCGACCTGAAGGAGCTCCGCAAGAACCTGCGCGTCGAGACCGACACGCTCGAGTTCTGGACCAAGGTCGTGAACATCGGGCTTGTGCCTCTGCTCGTGGCGCTGACCGGCGTAGTGCTGGCGCTCCGCCGCCGGAGAGCAGTCGCGGCATGAGCCGCGGAGCAGGGGCCCCACAGGTGTTGGTGGGGATGCGACCGGCGAAGGACGCAGGCCACCGACATGAGGACCTATCTACCGTGATGAAATCGGCGGAGGCGGTGGCATGAACCGCAAGCAGTTTCTCATCCTTGTCATCGTGCTGGTGGTGCTGGGCGGCGCCGGGCTGGCCCTCGTCTGGCAGGACATCGCCGCCTACCGCGCGAGCGGCGCCAGGATCGGCGCCAAGCTGCTGCCCGATCTCAAGATCGCCGATGTCGCCGAGCTCCGGCTGCAGGATGCCAAGCAGCAGGTCACGCTCGTGCGCCAGGAAAAGGGCTGGGTCGTGAAGGAGCGCGGCGGCTATCCCGCGAGCTTCCAGGACATCAGCGATTTCCTGATCAAGCTGGTCGAGCTCAAGGTGACGCAATCCGAGCAGGTGGGCGCCTCGCTCCTGCCGCGGGTCGAGCTGGCGGAGCCCGGCAGCAAGGAAGGTGCGGGCACGCTGATCGAGATGAAGGACGGCGCCGGCAAGCCGCTTGCGCGGCTGATCGTCGGCAAGAGGGTGCTCAAGAAAGACCCCATGAACCCGCTGCCGGCGGCGAAGGACGGCGTGCCCGCGGGGCGCTACGTGCTTCCGCCCAATGCCAAGGACTCGGTCGTCGTGGTGTCCGATCCGCTCAACTCCGTCTCGGCCAGCCCGGGGCGCTGGCTCGGCAAGGATTTCTTCAAGGCCGACCGCATCCGGACCCTCGCGGTCGGCCCGGAGGGCGCCGCCCCGCACTGGAAGATCGCGCGGGCGGAGGAGTGGGGCCAGTGGAAATTCGCCACGGGCGGCGGCACCCTCAATCCGGGCGCCGCCGTCGGAGCGACCAACAAGCTCGGCTCCCTCGGATTCGACGACGTCGCGGTGAATGCGAAGGCGGAGGCCACGGACAAGCCGGTCGTCGCGGTGGCGGAGACCTTCGACAACCTGGTCTACCGGGTGAAGGCCGCCAGGAAGAAGAACGGCAACGAATACCTCGTGAGCTTCACGGTGACCGGCGAGCCGCCGAAGAGCCGCGCCCCGGAGAAGGGCGAGAAGAAGGAGGACACCGAGAGACGCGACAAGGAATTCGCCGAGAGCCGCAAGCGGCTCGCGGAGCGCATCGCGGCGGAAAAGGCGCTCGCCAGGTGGACCTATGTTGTCGGGGCGCTCGAGCTGGAGCCGCTGCTCGCGAGCCGCGGCGACATGACTGCCCGCAAGGACGGAAGATCGCCGCCGGGATTCCCGGCCGGGTTCCCCCCGGGATTACGCTAGGAGGCCGCTCCGGTCTTCGCCTTAGCCGCGCGCCGTGGGGGGGCGCTATACTTTACGGCATGAAGGCTGCGCCCATCGCAACTGCCGGACTCCTGTGCGTAGCTCTGTCCGGTTGCCACGCCACCTTGTACGGCAACCAGACCACGGTCGGCGGCACGACCACCACCGCCACGGCGAGCCATGTCAGCGGCTCGGCGAAATTCTCCGGCGGCAGAGCGTCGTTCTCCTCCGGCCATCCCATCCCGGCCAATGCACCGGGCGGCACCCTCAAGGTGAGCGGCAGCGCGGCCGGGGTGCTGGTGGTCGGCGTCGTGCTGGCGGACTTCCTCTACTACATGGTCGGCCCGTCCCAGCCCAAGCCGCTTCCCCCGGACACGCGGATCGCGGATACCTGCTCCTGCTACCGAAAAGACGCGACCAAGTGATAACTAACAAGGTCGCCGGTAGAGACTTAAACCAAACTCCCATGTTATGAAGCTGCGCGAGATCCTGAAATCACCGGTATTCCCCGCCGGCAAGAAGTGGGAAATCAGGAAGCGCAAGGACGGCTACGAGTCCGACATCACGGCGCTGGTGCGCGGAATGCTCGAGGACGAGAAGATCCAGGAGGACCAGCGCTGGGCATGGGAGCGCTGGCGCAACGACGCCGACGCCCTGAAGAACCGGTGACCCGTGACCGGTGAGCAGTGACTGATAGGTTGTCAGGGCATCCGGCGCCAAACCCGAGTAGAGGAGGGCACGACTGTGACGAAAATAATCGGCATCCTGCTCATCGTCGCGGGGACGCTGGGCCTGATCTACGGCGGCTTCAGCTACACGAAGGAAAGGCACGAGGTAAAGCTCGGCACCATCGAGTTCTCGATGGCGCAAAAGGAGGATGTCTACGTCCCGGTGTGGGCGGGTGCGGGAGCGATCGCCGTCGGCGTGATCCTGCTGTTGATCGGCCGCAAGCGCTGAGCCGGAAAGGCGTGGCTGATAAAGCGTGACTGATGAAACGTGACTGATAAAGCGTGACTGATAGGGCGAGTTTGTTCATGCAACGCTCTGCGACTCGCCTCACCAGTCACGCATCACCGGTCACCTGTCGCTACGCGGCGTGATGGCTCACCACCTCCAGCACGCGTGAGCCGTCCGCGTTGCGGATTTCCGTGCGCACGGCCGCAAAACTGCGGCCTTCGTGTATCCGCCGCGAGCGTATCCTGAGAGCGCGGCCCTGGCCGGGGCTGATATACCAGGCGGCAATCGCCGAGAGCTGCGGATGGTTCGGTGCCGCCGCGCGCGCCGTGATGGCGCCGAGACCGAACAGCAGCCCTCCCTGCACATGACCGACGCGGTTGCCGTGCTGCGGCCCGATCTTCACGGTGCAGCGGGCGCCGTCGGCGGTTGCCGCGGGGAGCGCGCCCCAGAAGTACTCGATGAAGGCGCGCTGATGGTCAGCGCGCCTTAATGAAGTATTACAGGTTCTTAAAATCGCTTTTTCGTCAGGATTGAGATCCTTAGGACGAAGCGCCGCAGGCGCCGCTTCGTCCTGTTGCCACGGCAGCGGCCCCAGGTTCACGCCCGGCGGGGGCGGCAGCACGATAAACGCGCCGCTGGCGTGACAGATCGGCTTGCCGCCGGCGTAGAACGTCCCGCTGGTCAGCGACTGCCGCGTTGCCGCGCCGGGGGCGTATCCGCCGAAACGCGCCAGCGCTTTCGCTTCACCTTGCAGCGGCGCGCCGGTGAACTGGGCGTGCAGGTGCACCGTTGCCTGGCGCACCCCGCTGCCGGCCTTCAGGCGCGACGCAGTGGCGAGCGCGGTATCGAGCAACACACAGAACGCCGCGAGATTGGTCGAGCCGTCCACATTGCGGGCTTGCGGGCCGTCGGGCATGACCTCTTCGAGGTCGCTCTCTCCGATGCGTGGCCACGTGAGGCCGAGCAGGAAGCCGGGATAGTGAAAGCCCGGCGCGCGATTCGCGGCGAGAGCGAGCGACGCCTGGCGGCGGATGGCATCGGCTTCGGCAGCCAGGTCTCTCTGCATGCCGCGATTCTAAGCGACGCGATACAATCGCGGCTCAAAATGCCGCGCGATTCCGAACCGGCCTGCGCGCCGGCGCCACACTGTCCGCTCATCCCGCAACGACTCGCCGCGTGACATGAACATCGGCACCGTCCTGCTGATCGTGCTGTGCAACATGTCGAGCTTTCGCGCGAGCAAGGTGCTGGTGTCCCTGTTCGCGATCGAGCTCGATGCGTCACAGTTCGTGATCGGGGTCATGATCGCGATGTACTCGCTGCTGCCCGCGCTGCTCGCGCTCTACGTGGGCAAGCTCACGGACCGGCTCGGCGTGCGCCTGCCGATGCTGATCGGCTCGCTCGGCGTCACCGCGGGCCTGCTGCTGCCCTGGGCATTCGAGTCGATGGCGGCGCTCTATGCATCCGCGGCACTGATTGGCGTTTCGCACATGATGGCCAACGTGTCGGCGCAGAACCTCGTCGGCTCGCTCGGCGCCGCGGAGAACCGCACGCGCAATTTCAGCAACTACGCCCTTGTCATGGCTATCGGGTCATTCTTCGGTCCCCTCGCGGGGGGGGTCTCGATCGACTACTTCGGCCACGCCCGGAGCTACTTCTACATGGCGGCGCTCCCGCTGGTGCCGGTGCTGATCCTGGCGTTCGCGCACGGGCTCGGCCGCGGCTCCCGGGTGAAGACCGAGGAGGAGCAGGCCGTGCTGTCCACCAGTCTCCTGGCCATGCCGGCGTTGCGGCGCACCCTGATCGCGAGCGCGATGGCGGTGACCGGGCAGGACCTGTTCCAGTTCTACATGCCGATCTACGGCCATTCGGTCGGGCTGTCTGCGTCGGCAATCGGCGTTGTTCTCGGCATGTTCGGCGTGTCCGCTTTCTTCGTGCGCATCGGATTGCCGGCGCTGGTCAAGCGCTGGGGCACGGACGCGGTGTTCAACGGCTCGCTCTACGTGTCGGCAGTGGCCTTCACCATGTTCCCGTTCTTTACCGGCGCGGTCGCCCTCGCGCTCGTGGCGCTCGTGTGCGGACTGGGCATGGGCTGCGCCCAGCCGGTCACGTTGATGCTGGTATTCGCCCGCGCGCCCGAGGGGCGCTCGGGCGAGGCGCTGGGAATGCGTGTCACCATCAATCAATTCACGCATATCGTCGTGCCGATCCTGTTCGGCAGCATCGGCTCGGTTTTCGGGGTGGCGCCCGTATTCGCCGTGAACGCCCTGATATTGGCGGGCGGCGGCTGGCTGAACCGCGAACGTCCAGCGACGCCGATGAACGCCGATGAACGCCGATGAAAGGGCGGAGCCTTTTCAATTTTGCTAATCTTGCAAACTCCTCGCTGCCCGGCGAGGGTTCGTATTGTGGTTGATCCCAGCGGGAGAGGAATGAGATGAGAATCGCGGTGCTCGACGACTACCAGGACGTGTTCCGCACGCTCAAGTGCTACCCGAGGCTCAAGGGCCACCAGGTGGACATCTATCACGACTCGGTCAAGGAGCCGGCGCAGCTTGCCGAGCGGCTGAAGGGCACCGACGCCGTGATCTTCCTCCAGCAGCGCACTCCTTTCCCGCGCGCTGCGGCGGAACGGGCAACGACGCTGAAGCTGATCAGCCAGACCGGGCGCAACGCGAACCACATCGACATGGCCGCGTGCACGGAGAAAGGGATTCTGGTGTGCGGGTCGGGGGCCGGGCAGGTCAACCACACGGCCGAGCTCACGTGGGCCCTGATTCTCTCGCTGCTGCGCCACATTCCCGAGGAGGTCGGGCAATTGAAGGCCGGCAAGTGGCAGACGACCATCGGCACCACGGTGGTCGGCAAGACGCTGGGCGTCTATGCCTACGGCCGCATCGGCAGTATCGTCGCCCGGGTCGGGCGCGCGTTCGACATGCGCGTGATGTGCTGGGGGCGCGAGGGCTCGACCGGCAAGGCGCGCGCCGACGGCTTCGAGGTCGCCGCCAGCCGCGAGGCGTTCTTCGAGACCGCCGACATCGTGAGCCTGCATATCCCGCTCAACAAGGAAACGCGCGGCATCGTGAAGCATGCGGACCTCGCGCGCATGAAGCCGACCGCGCTCATCGTCAATACCAGCCGCGGGCCGATCATCGAGGAAGGCGCGCTGGTGCGGGCGCTCAAGGAGGGCAGGCCGGGATTCGGCGCGGTGGACGTCTACGACGACGAGCCGGTGCTGAACGGCAATCACCCGCTGCTCAAGATGGACAACGTGATCTGCACGCCCCACCTCGGCTACGTGGACCGCGACACTTACGAGAAATACTACGGCGCCGCGGTGGACAACATCCTTGCCTTTGCGGACGGCAAGCCCGCCAACGTCCTCAATCCCGAAGTGCTAGGCAAACAATAGCCGCCAAGACGCCAAGGCCGCCAAGAACGACATAACAATAATAAGAACAACAACGGCACCGTCCATAATCGCGCGTGCGCCGGCGAAGATAGAAGAAGACGTCGTGGTATTCATTATTGATTTTGCCTTCCTTGGCGTTCTTGGCGTCTTGGCGGCTAATTTGATGCTGGGGTGATCATGGCTAAGATGAAATGCGGGGTCGCGGCGGTCGAGGCGCTGCGCGCGGCGGGAGTGAGCCGGATCTTCGGGCTGATGGGCTCCTCCACGCTCGAGATCTACGACGCGCTCTACGACGCGAAGGACATGCTCTACGTCGGCGTGCGGCACGAGAACTGCGGCGTGCACATGGCGGACGCCTACGGGCGCGTGACCCAGACGCCGGGGCTGTTCATCTGCGGGCAGGCGGGGCCGGGCGTCGCCAACATGATGCTCGGGCTCACCGCGGCGAAGCTCGCGTACTCTCCGGTGGTGGTCATCGCCGGGCTGCCGTCCACGGCCGATCTGGGCAAGGACACTTTCCAGGAGATCGACCAGCACACGCTGTTCCTGCCCGTGACCAAGCGGGTGATGACGGTGACGCGCCCCGAGCGCGTGCCCGAGTTCCTGCTGGAGGCGTTCCGCGTGGCCAACGCCGGGCGGCGCGGGCCGGTGG
>JBIOVQ010000319.1:0-5608 GCA_044867805.1 Burkholderiales bacterium
GTAGCAGACAGTTGGAACGCTCCTACCGCCGCCATTGCCGGTAGCAGATTTGCGAGCTCATTTCGTGGAAACGGGTATCTTCCATATCCTGCTTAGGGAAGCATTTGTCCTGGATAGATACCAGCCCTTCATCCAGCTGTACAGATAGACAAACCCGGAGAACAGAAAACCGGGCCATCTCGCGAGAGGCACATTCATCAATTCGCGAGGAAGCCACGCGATCTCCCCTCTGACCGTTCTCGGTGCTTTTCCCGTCTGCTTCATGAGACTGTAGAAGCCGGCTCTGACCCGCGCTTTTTGATTTATGAAATCCCTTACAGTCAAGGGCGCTTTCACGAATACTCTGGCCTCAGGCTCATACACCATCTTATAGCCATTGCTTTGTATTATTTTGCCCATCCAGGCATCGACCGCGCCTTTCGCGAACGGAACCTCCGGGAGCGCCTTCTTCCGGAAAGCGAGCAGGTAGCCGGAGACATGCCAGAACACTCCGGATTTCGATTCCTGTTCCCTCAGCTCGCCTGCGCGGCGGTAACTCATGACAGTCCAGTCATGGAATACATGCTCCCTGGAAATGACCGGGATGGGGTTGCCGGAAACAGCGCCTACTTGCTCATCCTTGAAGTGAACGAGCAGATTCCTGATCGCGCCCCGTTCCAGCTCCACATCGCCGTCCGTCTGGACAATGATGTCGGATTTTGCATTCCTTATTATCAGATTCAGGGCGGAAGATTTGCCGTTTCTCTCCGCCTCGGTAATCAGGCGGACTCTCTTGTCGGTGCTCATCACCCGCTTTATCTCGGAGACGGTATTGTCCGTGCAGCCTGATGCCACCACGATGACTTCATCGGCTTTCGAGATTTGAGAAAGAGCGGACTTGATCGAACTCGCAATAATCCTTTCCTCGTTGAATGTGGGAATTCCGACCGTGATCATTTTGCGGCCCAGGCTGGCATAGTTGAGTAGCGTGATCCCGGAATCGTAGTCTCGCCCGAAGATGGGTTTTCGCAGGAGGGCGCGCCAGCCATGATCCACCCGGCGCATCCATCGCGACGTCGCTGTTCGACGACAAGGCGTCGTTTTTGTGATCGATTTCGCGAGTTTCGCCGATCCTGCCGGGGAACAAGCGACATGCCGGGGTCATTGTCACAAGCGCAGGAGGGTATTCGTCCTGTATGTGGTGCTGGTCAGTTGTGATAATCCGGAGCAGTATCGGATTGAGTAGCGCAGCAACCGGGGGGTTGTCATGCTCAAACTACTTCCGGCAGCGATCGGCCTTTTTTTCTTCTCGGTCGCCGTCAGCGCGGATGTTTATGTCTGGCGCGATGCCCAGGGCGTCCTGAATTATTCCGATACACCTCCGCCGGAGGGGGCGCGCGCGATCAGGACACTCAAAGTTCCCCGTCAGAGGGGCATCGGTCGCGACGAGGCCGCCAGGCCGGTGACGCGCGAAAGTGGCGCCGCCGCAGCGGGAGTCAGCGCAGCCGCTGCCGGATCCGGAAGCGCGCCGGTGGGTGGAACGACTGCTGCGGGCGGCGGCGCTCCGTCGGGGGGGGTGGCGGCGGCGGCGGTGGTGGCGGCGGTGGGGGTGGTGGCGGCGGTGGGGGTGGCGGCGGCGGTGGGGGTGGCGGAGCGGGCACCGATGGCGGTGGCAGCGGCGGCGCGACGACGTCGGCCGGCGCGACCGCGGCTGGGGGCGGAACACCCGCTGCGGCAAGCGGAACATCGTCCTCGGGCGGCACGACCGCGGCCGGTGGCGGCGCGTCCACGGCGGGCAGCACGACTACGCCCAGCGGCGCGGGCACATCCACGGCCGGCGGCGGCACGTCCGCCTCGGGTGGCACGACCACGGCCGGCGCTGGAACATCCACCGCGGGTAGCGGGACGACGACCTCGGGCGGAACGACCACGGCCGGCGGAAGCACCCCCGCGGCCGGCAGCGCGACCACGCCCAGCGGCGGGGGCACGACCACGGCCGGCGGCGGCACGTCCACTTCGGGCGGCACGACCCCAGCGCCTGGCGATACCACTCCGCCCTCGGCGCCAACCGGCCTGACCGCGTCCGCGATCGCCCCGACCTCGTTCACCCTCTCCTGGGACGCGGCCACCGACAACGTCGGCGTGGTCAGCTCGCGGATTTATCGCGATGGCACGCTGATCATCGCCGCTGCGACCAGCCGGAGCGTCCCTATTACCGGGCTGTCGCCAGACGCCTCGTACGCCTTCACTATCATGGCCGTCGACGCCGCGGGCAACGCCTCGCCGCAGTCCGCGCCGCTGACGGTGACGACCCCGGCAACGCTTTCCGCGGCCACGCCCTGTGTCAATCCAGTGGGCGGCTACGAAGGGTTCGGCAGTAATACGACGGGCGGCGCCGGCCGACCGATCTATCGCGTGACCAATCTCAACGATTCCGGAGCGGGCAGCCTGCGCGACGCGCTTTCCGCGGGCAATCGCTGCGTCGTGTTCGGCGTCGGAGGCACGATAACGCTCTCCAGTGCCATTCTCGTGAGGGGCGCGAATATCACCATCGATGGCTTTACCGCGCCCTCGCCCGGCATCTCCCTGACTGGCTGGGGCTTCGACTGGCACTACCTGAGAGGAGTGGCGAACATCATCGCGCGCGGTATCCGCATACGCGGTACCGTTGGCCCCGAGTCCGCGGGCGCGGACGGATTCCAGATCGTCGGCGTGAAGAGCTTCGTGATCGATCATGTGTCGATCGACCGCTGGGGCGATGGTTCCATCGACATCGCCGGCGAGAGCGGCATTACTTCGCAGAACGGCACGGTGCAGTGGAGCATTTTCGGCAAAGGCAGAGAATCCCAGGACAAGAGTTTATTGATCAAATACAAGTCCACCCGCATAAGCCTGCACCACAACTTGTTCATCAACTCGCACGACCGTAGTCCCTACATCGCGTGGACTGATAACGCCGCCGAGACCCCGACCGAGGTGGTCGCCGACTTTCGCAACAATCTGGTGTGGAATTACGACTGGACGGGGACTTCCGTCAGGCACCGCGCGTGGGCGAACGTTGTGAACAACTTCTACCATTCCACTCTCGCTCCCAGCGCCGACAGCGCCCTGTATGTCCGGGAGAACGGGATCGCCTACGCCAGCGGCAACGCCAGCCTGAACGGAATAAACATCGATGGCAGGGGCAATCGCGCCACGCCCTTCCCGGCGATCGCGCCCACCACCACCGACGCGCTCACGGCCGCGCGGCAGATCCTCTCCCAGGCCGGCGCACGCGGGTCGGGATTCGATCTGGATTCCACCGACCTGAACCTTATTGGCCAGATTCTGCCTTTACTGGCTCCCTGATCGATGACCGCGTGATCCGCGGTCCCGTACGGCGTGCGCTTCGCGCTCGCCGGCCGCCATTCGCCGCGCGCTGTCCCTTCGGTCGGCAAACCGGAACAAACCGGGAGGCCCCGGCCGCCACGGCGCGGATCAGCGCCCTCCAGACGGCCTGAAACCGGCGGAATGACCGCCCGGCGACGAAGACCGGAGATTGATCCCGACCGGATCCGGCATGCTTTGCGGGGGCAGGCTCGAACTGCCATTCTCTCGATGTCTCTGTGACATCCGAATGCCGGGGGGTAGTCCGATCGAGGCATTAGTTTTGTCAAGGCGAATCCACTGCAAGCAAGGAGATGCAATGTAGATTCGCCGGTATTGGGAGCTTACCTCTGCCCGCCCGCGGGACCTGGAATACCTCGCTGATAGAATGCGCCAGACGTCGCCCCTTGTACCCGGACAATTCGTTGAAACAATAGACTGAGATTCCAGGCTGTGCGCGTTCTTATAACCGGAGTTGCCGGTTTCATCGGCTCGTCGCTCGCGCAGCGCCGGCTCCGCCACGGCGATTCCGTGACGGGCGTCGACAACTTGAGCGACTACTACGATGTCAACCTGAAAAAGGCGCGGCTCGAAGGGTTGAGCCGGTTTCCCTCGTTCGGCTTCGTGAAGATGGATATCGCGGATCGCGCGGCCATGCAGGACCTGTTTTCCCGCGAGCATTTTGACTCGGTGGTAAACCTCGCCGCGCAGGTGGGCGTCCGCTATTCCGTTGAGAACCCCTACCCCTATGTGGACACCAATCTGGCGGGTTTCTGCAATGTCCTCGAGGCGGCGAGACGGTCAAATGCACGACACCTGTTGTTCGCCTCTTCGAGTTCGGTTTACGGGGCGAACACGAAACTGCCTTTCTCCGAGCGTGACAATGTCGACCATCCAATATCGCTGTATGCGGCCACCAAGAAGGCAAATGAGCTGATGGCCCACAGCTACGCGCACCTCTACCGGCTGCCTTGTACCGGCTTGCGTTTCTTCACGGTTTACGGTCCCTGGGGCCGGCCCGACATGGCGCTGTTCAAGTTCACCAGGAACATCCTCGAGGGCAGACCGATACAGGTATTCAACAACGGGAACATGGTGCGGGACTTCACCTATATTGACGACATCGTGGAGGGCATGGTGCGCGTTATCGACCGGCCGGCGCAGCCCGACCCTTCATGGAACGGAGCGGCGCCCGATCCCGCGCGCAGCAAGGCGCCATACCGCATTTACAACATCGGAAACAGCCGGCCAGTCCAGTTGATGCGCTACATCGAGGTGCTGGAGCGGTGCCTGGGAAAGAAGGCGCAGGTCGAAATGCTGCCCATGCAGGCCGGGGATGTTCCGGCAACAACGGCGGACGTCACCGAACTCGAATCGGCGGTCGGCTATCGTCCGGACACTCCGGTGGAGGTAGGTGTGCCCAGATTCGTCGAGTGGTACAAGGCCTATTACGGCGTGACCGAGAAAGCGTGACTGATAATGAGGCTGAATATCATTGGCACCGGTTACGTGGGTCTTGTTACCGGCGCCTGCTTCGCCGAGATGGGAAATACGGTGACCTGCGTGGACAAGGACACCGGGAAGATCGCCGCGCTGGTTGCCGGGCGGATTCCATTCTACGAGCCGGGACTGCCGGAGCTGGTTGCGGCGAATCAACGCGCGGGGCGGTTGCGCTTCACGGCTTCGCTGCCCGAGGCGGCGGCGGAGGGCTCGATTCACTTTATCGCCGTCGGTACCCCGCCGGGCGCGGACGGCTCCGCCGATCTTACCCAGGTCCTGGAGGTGGCGCGCGAACTCGGCCGCCACATCCGGGTGGAATGCATCGTGGTGAGCAAGTCCACGGTGCCGGTCGGCACGGCGGATCAGGTGCGTGACGTCGTCCAGCAGGAAATGGATCGCAGGGGCGCCAAGGTGCGCTTCGATGTTGCAAGCAATCCGGAGTTCCTGAAGGAAGGCGACGCGGTAGCCGACTTCATGCGTCCGGAGCGCATCATCATCGGGGCCGATTCCGAGCGGACGGTCGAGCAGCTGCGCGCGCTGTATGCGCCCTTCACCCGCAGCCACGAGCGCCTGCTGGTGATGGGCGTGCGCGACGCCGAGCTGACGAAATACGCCGCCAACGCCATGCTTGCCACGCGCATCTCCTTCATGAACGAGATCGCAGCGCTGTGCGAGCGGCTGGGCGTAGACGTAGAGCAGGTACGGCACGGGATCGGGTCGGATAGCCGCATCGGTCATTCGTTCATCTATCCGGGTGCCGGCT
>JBIOVQ010000320.1:0-10194 GCA_044867805.1 Burkholderiales bacterium
GCAGGCCGAGGACATCCTGGAGATCCGGCTGCGGCAGCTGGCGCGCCTCGAGGGCATCAAGATCGAGACCGAGCTGAAGGACCTCAAGGACGAGCGCCGCAAGTTGAAGGGCGTGCTGGGCTCGGACGAGGAGCTGAAGAAGCTCATCGCCGAGGAGATCCGCGCCGACGCCAAGGCCTACGGCGACGCGCGCCGCACGCAGATCGAGACCGCCGAGCGCGCGACTTTCGAGCGCCAGGTGATCGACGAGCCGCTCACGATCATCGTGTCGCGCAACGGCTGGGCGCGGGCGCGTCCCGGCCACGGGCTCGACCTTTCCGCGACCACCTACAAGCAGGGCGATGGACCGTACGCGATCTTCGAGACGCGCTCCGTGCACGGCGTGGGGCTGATCGACAGCACCGGCCGCGCGTTCTCCGTCGAGTGCTCGGAGCTGCCCGGCGGCAAGGGCGACGGCCAGCAGCTCTCGACGTTCATCGATCTCGCGCCGGGCGCGCGGCTCGCGCACGTGGTGGACGCGCAGCCCGGGAAGCGCTACCTCGTCGCGACCTCCGGCGGCCGCGGCTTCATCGTGAAGTCGGAAGACCTGCTGACGCGGGTCAAGGCAGGCAAGACGTTCATGACGGTCGAGCCCGGCGACGAGGTGATCCGCCCTGCCGCGGTGCCCGCCAAGCCCGAGATGGCCGTGACGCTCTCCGAGAACAGCCGCATGCTGGTCTTCCCGGCCGAGGAGCTGAAGGAGCTGGGGCGCGGGCGCGGCATCAAGCTGATGGGCCTCGACGAGAAGGAGAAGCTGGTCGCGGTGGGCTTCGCCGGCGCGCAGTCCGTCACCGTCACCGGCATGTCGCGCGCGGACAAGGAAAAGACCGTGACCCTCGAAGGCGCGGACCTGCAGAAATACGTCTTGCGCCGGGCAAGAAAGGGACGGCTGCTCCCCGGCAAACTCAAGCCTGTCGCGGTCGTGCCGAGCGGCGCCGCTTGACGCGTTCGTTTTACGACGGGTCGCGAAGGACGCTAAGGACGCAAGGTACGACGGGTCACGAAGGACGCAAAGGCCGCAAAGGACAGATAGTAATCAAGGACGCAAAGACAACGCCAAGTGAGGCACAAGCAGACGCTTCGGGAATAGGAAACTCCGATCTGCTTCCTGTATGCCACCCTTGGCGCAGTTCCTTCGCGACCTTGGGTGTTCATATTTTTCTTCTTCGCGTCCTTAGCGTCCTTCGCGACCTGTAGTAAAGCTTTTCCTTCGCGGCCTCCGCGTCCTTAGCGACCCGTAGTAAGCGAGGGCCCGTCAGCGGTCGGACGAGGGCTGCTGAGCCGTGTTCTGCCACGCCGGGCGGCGGACGCGCTTGCGGCGCGACTCGGCCTTGACCTTGCCGTTCAGGTAGTCGCGGATACGCCCGCTCACGGTACGGCGGATGGCTTTCGGCAGGCTGCTGGCGGCGGCCTCGAAGCGATCCGTGATCGGTTCCACGGCAGGCGCTGCTTCCGCCCGGCCGGACTTGCCCTTTCGGCGCGCTTCCTCGGCCGGGTCCTTGCCATCGTGGAACAGTCCGGCCTCGCGATGCCATACCAGGGCCCGCTCGTCCGTTTCCTTGCCGTAGCAGAGCTGGAATAGCGCGACCTCGCCTTTCTCGGTCTGCCACACGAACAGGTCGAAGTACTCGTCGTGGAACCAGCGCCGGCGCATGCTCGGCTCGGCGGCCACGCCCTCGATCTCGCGCAACATGGGTCTCCTCCGCAACGCCTGCGTCTTAACCGTTGGACCGGAGGGGGACGGGTGGGTTCACCCGGGATGGCGAATGGCGAATGGCGGATGGCGAAAGGGGGAAACCCGCTGACGCCTTCCTTCCGACTTTCGACTTCCGACTTTCGACTTACTTGTAGAAGACGTGCTGCCCGATTTTCGCGATCTGCTTCCTGCCGTGGGCCCAGTCGGGCTTGATATAGACGGCGTGGAAGTGCGTGGCGCCCTCGACCACCGGCGGCTCGGTGCCGTAGTAGACCTCCTCGGCCGCCTGCCAGGCCTGCTTCCAGGCCTCGCCCCCGGGGTTCGGCAGATGCTTGAATTCCGTCCACGAGAAAGCGCCCACGTAGCGCTTGCGCAGGCTGTCCCAGTTCTTCTGGTACACCACGTCGCAGATGCTGCCCGCGTAGTTGCCCGAGGCGACGCGGTTCAGAGTGACCTCCGCGACCGCCCTCTGGCCGTTCAGCGGTTCGCCGCGCGCCTCGAAATACACGTTGCGCGCCAGGCACATCAAGTTCTCGCGCTCGTCCTGGCGCTCGGCAACCGCGCGCTGCCGGTCCTCCTTGTAGACGAAGACCGCGTTTAGTCCGATGCCGAACGCTGCGATGAGCGCCACGAGCGCTCCGCCGAATATCCACGGCTCCTTGTCCGCCGTGTCCCAGCGAAAGCGCAGGCGCAGCCACCGGCGGTGGAACGTCCGGTTCACGAAACGGGCAATCGACCTTCTTCCGGGCATAGGTCTCACACGGTACAAGCCGCCCGGGCCGCCCACAAGGAAAAACTCACATGATTCTAAACGCGGGCCGACGGGCGGACGTTGACGCCGGACAGGCGTTCGCCTGGCCGGCTAAAGTCGAAAGTTGTACTACGGGTCGCTAAGGACGCGGAGGCCGCGAAGGAAAAGCTTTACTACGGGTCGCTAAGGCCGCAAAGGACGCGAAGGAATAGATATATGAAAACCTAAGATCGCGAAGGAACTGCGCCAAGGGTGGCATACAGGAACTGCTCGGGCATTCATCCTCCCAAGAGCGTATCCACTACCTCACTTGGCGTTGTCTTCGCGTCCTTGAGAATATCTGTATCCTTTGCGTCCTTCGCGTCCTTCGCGACCCGTCGTACTGGCGACTTCTTCGCGGCCTTTGCGTCCTTCGCGACCCGTCGTACCGCAGTCACTGTTGCGAAAGCGCAGCGACGACGCGGTCGCGCGTGAAGGGCATATCCCGGAGTCGTATGCCCATTGCGTTGTGAATGGCATTGGCGATGGCGGCGGCGGTGGGCCCCTGGGTCCCCTCGCCCGCGCCGAGCGGCGGCTGGTCGGGGCGGTTCACGATCGTGACCTCGACGACCGGCGATTCCTCGAAGGTCAGGATGGGATAGTCCTCCCAGTTGCTCGACAGGATCCGCCCGCGGTCGTACTGCACCGCCTCCTTCAGCGCCCAGCTCACGGCCTGGATGATGCCGCCCTCGGTCTGGTTGGCGAGGCCGTCGGGATTGATGACGAGCCCGGCATCGATGGCCGCCCACGCGCGCTTCACCGCGACTGCGTTGCCGATCTCGACCTCCACGATTTCCGCCACGTAGATGGCGCCGTTCTTGTAGCGCGCGAAGGCGATCCCGCGCCCGCGCGTGCCGTCGCCCTTCTCGCCCTTCTTCCAGCCCGCCTTCTGGGCGACGGTCTCGATCACCGCCCGCGCGCGCGGGTCCTTCATGTGGCGCAGCCGGAACTCGACCGGGTCGGCACCGGCCGCGGCGGCCAGCTCGTCCATGAATGACTCGATGGCGAAGACATTTGCCGTGGCCCCCAGCGCGCGCAGCGCGGACACCCGCACCGGCATGCGCTTCACCAGGCGGTTGGTGACCCGCTGGTTGGGAAACTCGTAGAGCGGGATGGCGTTGCGGTGGCTGCCGCCGCCCGGCAGCGGGGGATTGCGCGGCGGCGAGGGCTTGTGCGGCTGCTCCAGGTGCCAGGCTGCCAGCAGGTTGATGCCGCCCAGCCCGTTGGGGCGCGTGCTGTGGGAGTTGCTCCAGATGTCCTCGGTCCAGGAGACGATCCCGCCCTGCGCATCGAGCGCCGCCTTCAGCTTCACTACCATCGCCGGGCCGTACGGCTCCCAGCCGAACTCGTCCTCGCGCATCCACTGCACCCGCACCGGCCGGCCGGGTGCGGCGCGCGCCAGCAGCGCGGCGTCGAGCGCGGCATCGTCCGCCCCGTTGTGGCCGTAGCAGCCGGCGCCGTCCATGTGGATGACCGCGATCTCGCTTTCCTTGACTCCCAGCACCGGCGCCAGGTCGCGGCGCAGCGGAAAGATGCCCTGGCTGTGCGTCCAGACCGTGTAGCGGCCGTTCTCGAAGCGCGCCACGGCACAGGACGGGCCTATCGCGGCATGGGCGATGTACGGCCTGGTGTATTCGGCCTCCAGCGTCTTCGCTGCCCGCCCGGCCGCCGCGGTGTCCTGCTTCTCGCTGATGACCTCGTCCTCGGTCTTCTCCTTGAGGAGGAAGCGCGGGTCCGGCTCCGGCAGCTGGGTGGTCTCCTCCCAGCGCGCGACACGCTTCAGCCGCGTGAGCGCCCGGATGGCCTGCTCCTCGCGCTCCGCGATCACTCCAAGGAAGCTGCCGTCGCGCACCACGGCGGTCACGCCCGGCATAGCACGCACTTCCGTCTCCTCCAGCCCCGTGAGCCGCGCCTGGTAGCTCGGCGGGCGGGCGACACGGCCGTGCAGCATGCCCGGCAGCTCGAGGTCGTGGACGTAGATCGGAACGCCGGTCACCTTGGCCGGGATGTCGCGGCGCGGCGCGGGCCTGCCGATGATGGTGTGCTGGGACGCGGGCTTGGGCTTGATCTCGGCGGTCGCCTCGCGCGCGAGGAGGTCGTCGCTGGCGAGCTCCCAGTAGGGGATGTTGCCGCCGGAACGGGCCGTGATGACCCCGTCCGTGACCGAAAGCTGCTCCAGCGATACCTTGAGCAGCGCGGCGGCGCGCTGCAGCAGCAGGTCGCGCGCCTCGGCCGCCGCGTAGCGCAGCGCGGCCCCGCCGTCCGTGATCGACTGGCTGCCGGAGGTCATGCCCTCGTCGGGGCTGTAGGTGGTGTCGGCGGGCGCGAGCCGGATGCGGTCGAGCCCAACGTCGAGCTCCTCGGCGACGATCTGCGCGAGGGCGGTGAGGATGCCCTGCCCGATCTCGACCTTGCCCGGGAATACCGTGACCGTGCCGTCGCGGTTGATCCTGAGCCAGCGGTCGAGCCGGCGGTTGGCATTGAGGCTGCCGGGCAGCTTGCGCGGCGCAGTCGCGGGAGCTTCGCTCATAAGGAATGGACAGGATTAACAGGATTTACAGGATTAGGGCGAAAGCAAGGCCGATTCTGGTGGACGTTTGAATCTTGCTAATCATGTTAATCCTGTCTATTTGCCTTGCCTGCCATCGCGTCAGCGGCGCGGTGAATCGCGCGCAGGATGCGCAAGTGCGTGCCGCAGCGGCACAGGTTGCCCTTCAGGGCGGCGCGGATTTCCGCGTCCGACGGGCGCGGATTGGCGTCGAGCAGCGCCTTGGCGGACATGATGATGCCGGTAACGCAGTAGCCGCACTGCGCCGCCTGCTCGGCGACGAACGCCTCCTGCAGGGGGTGCGGCTTTCCGTTCCTGACCAGTCCCTCGACGGTGGTCACCTTCTTCCCCGCCGCGGCGGACAGCGGGAAGTCGCAGGACTGGACGGGCTTGCCGTCCACCAGCACCGTGCACGAGCCGCACTGCCCGAGGCCGCAGCCGAAGCGGGCGCCCTTGAGCTTGAGATCGTTGCGCAGCACGTAGAGCAGCGGCGTTTCCTCCGCGGCGGATACCGCGTGGCGCTGTCCGTTCACGTCGAGTTGTATGGTCACGCTAGGGTCTTTCCCGCCCGGCCAGCGGGCTTGAACCGATCTCAATAATGGGACTATACTGGACTTGTCTCGCTGGTATGGAGGAAGCCGCCATGATACATACCGCCGACGTCGAAGCTCTGAAGCAGAAGATCAACCAACTGCAGATAGAGCACCGCGATCTCGACGATGTCATTTCCCGCCTGTCCCAAAGCGCCGCGCAAGACCAGATCCAGTTGCAACGCCTCAAGAAACGCAAGCTCTTCCTGAAAGACCAGATCCACGTCCTCGAACGCCAGCTCGAGCCCGACGTACCGGCGTAGCCGCTTCCGGCTACGCCTGAAGTCGAAAGGCGGAAGTCGGAAGTGTTGCCCTGGCTTTCCCTTTCGCTTTTGCCTTTCGCCTTATGCAAGGCCGCCTAGCAGCCGCCGAGCATTTCCGCTGAATATCAGCTGCTTGTCGGCGGCGCTAATGTCGGCGCGGCCTTGCAGCAGCTCCACATCCCTGAATTTCATGCGTCCGCCAGGGTCGTCGTGCGGGTAGTCGGTGGCGAACAGGAACTGCGTCGCTCCGAACAGGGAAACCGCCTCGCCCAGCTCCGCTTCCTCGGTCTCGATCGTGAAGTGGAGGTTGCCGCGGAAGTAGTCCGACGGCGGGCGCCGGTTCTTGGCCTTGTAGTCCCGCTCGGACACGATGCGCCTTCCTCCCGTGAGCTTGCGGTAGTTGAAGCGCGCCGCGGCGTCCTCCGACTCGTAGTCCACGAGCGCGTCGTTCCAGGCGGCATCGAGGCGCGCGGCGAGCGGCTCGAGGAACGACACACCGGATTCGGTGAACACGAAGTTCAGGCGCGGGAAATCGTCGAGCAGGCCGCTGGTGATGAGCGAGACCAGGCTCATCTGCCCTTCCTGCGGCGCCAGCACGTCGAGCCCGTTGTACTGGTAGTTGAGGAGATTGGTGATGCGGTGGCCGTGCTGGATGTTATGCAGGAACAGCGGCATGCCCAGGGCCTCCGCGCTGCGGAAGAACGGCCACAGCTCGCGATGCGAGCCGTACGGGTCGGAAAAGCAGTGCTCCTGCACCGGGAACACCTTGTCGAGGATCACCGCCCGGAAGCCGTTGTCGCGCGCCCACTTCATCTCGCGCACCGCGCCGTCCGCGTCCTGCAGCGCGACCAGCGCCCCGCCGATGAGCCGGTCCGGGTGCTGCCGCATTAGCTTCAGCACCGACAGGTTGTAGGAATGCGCCATCGCGCCTGCCAGCCGCGGCTCGACCAGGTACGAGAACACGGTCGCCGTCAGCTGCGGGAACAGGAACTGCCGTTCGATTCCAAGCTTCTGATAATCGCGCAGCCGCTCCTCCATGTCGTACATGCCGCGGTAGCGCGCCCCGGTGCCCGGCGGCTCGAGCGGGGTCGCGCCCGGCACGCGCGGCGGCGCGCCCGGAAACTCCACGCCGGCGAGCATCCCCTCCCCGTCCCACACGAAGCGCGGGCGCTTCTGTTCCCATTCCGGCCCCATGTGGTCATAGGCGTCCGGCGGGAGGAAATGGGTGTCGCAGTCGACGATCATGTCCAAAAATCAGAATAGACAGGATTTACAAGATTTACAGGATTAAATCGAAATCAACACCAAGCAGGAAAGGTTCCGTGATTGAATCTTGTTGATCCTGTTTATCCCCTTCCCCCGCGCGCGGGGGAAGGTAGGATGGGGGCACCTCGTCAGAGCGTCCATTACCGCGCAGCGCGCAATGCAAGGACAGTTAGGTAGACCGCGAACGCCGCGAGCAGCACGAACCAGGTGAGCGACCAGCCTGCGATCGAGAGCCCGAGGAACGTCCAGCCGACTTCCGCGCATTGGCCGCTGCCGGCGAGGACCTTGCCGAAGACCTCCCAGAACGGGAAGCGCCCCATCATGTAGGCGAGGTCGGGGCCGCATTCGGGCACCAGGTGCCGGGGCAGGTTCTGCAGCCACACGTGCCGCGCGGCGATGGCGGTGCCGGCGGCGGCGACCGCCAGCAGCAGCGAGCCATAGACGGCCGCCCCGACGCGCGCAGGGCCATGGAGCGCCGCGACCAGGAACACCGCGCCCAGCGCCATGAAGGCGACGCGCTGGAATATGCACAGCGGGCACGGCTCCTCGCCCTGGAAGTACTGGAGATAGAGCGCGAAGCCGATCAGGCCCGCGCACACAAGGAAGCCGAGCGCGTAGCCCCACCGAGGAGTCACTAACATAGTGAAACGCATGTGCGTTGTGAGTCAGAATTGTCGATAGCGCGAAGCGAGGTGCAGCCAATATGTCGATATTGGCAAGCCGAGCGACAAAGCTAGCGGCGATTCTGGCCGCAACCCCTTGTGGGCTGGCGCGATTTTGGCCGCCGATATCCCATTGGCTCGGCCTCGAGGTGGAGCTGCCGGAATATTCCCCATCTCGGCTGAGCCAAAATCGTGACAGCGCAGCGTGTGTTTCACTATGTTAGTGACTCCTCCTAGAGGTAAGCCAGCAATCGTCCGCATGAGATGACGCCCATCCAGATGAGCAGAGACAGCGCCGCGTGGGCCCTGGCCGCGGGCGGCGTCGCGGTCGCGCTGTCCCACCGCTCGACGGTGCGGTACGGCCCCATGTGAAAGGCCGCCGCGTTGAGCCCCGCGCCGAAGATCAGCGAGAGCTTGAGCACGAAGGCGCTGTTGGAGATGAAATCGGAGGCGTGCGCCATGAACATCATGAGCCCCGTGGGCACGATCACGAGGAGGGCACCGAGGGTCCATGGCAGCAGGTGGCGCGCGAGGCTCCTCACCGGGAGCCCGGGCGACAGGCCGAGCAGGCGCAGGTCGAGCATCGCGATCGAGCCCACCAGCGTCACGAAGCCGAAGATGTGCAGGATCTCGATCGACGGGTAGAGCCAGAGCTCCTGGCGCATGGCGGTCGCCAGCGCCGATTGCTCGATCCACCCGAGCCCGGTCGTCGCCTCCGGATGCTGCATCAGCGCAACTCGACGGTCCTGCCGTTCACTGTGATGCGCTCGGCGCGCATCTCTTCCGCCTTCTCGCGGTTGGGATAGCCCATCACGGTCACCCGGGCGCCGGGCTTGACGTCGGCCCTGGCGAGCCCGCGCCGCTCCATGCGGGACGGCGGGGCAAGGACCACGCTCCAGGTCTTGCCCGGGGTCTCCAGGCGGACGTGGCCGTGCGGGTGCTCGTAGCCGGATTCCTTGACGACGCCGGTCAAGGTCAGCGGCTTGGAGGAGTCGTATTCGCTCCAGCCGTGATGCGCCCATACGCCCGTGACCAGCGCGCCGGCTGCGACGCCTGCACAGGCCCGTAGTATTCGATTCCGCTTCATCTTCCTGCCTCCGACATCGGGCGCAGGGGGTAAGTTTACCGAATTCCGGTTGTGCGGCCCCCCGGGCGCGCCGTAAACTCGGCGGATGATCAGCATTGCGCCGGGCCTCACGCTCGCCGAGAGCGAGATCGACCTGACTTTCATCCGCGCGTCGGGACCCGGCGGCCAGAACGTCAACAAGGTCGCGACCGCGGTGCAGCTGCGCTTCGACGTCGCGAGCTCGCCTTCGCTGCCGCAGCCCGTGCGCGACCGGCTGCGAACGCTCGCCGGCAATCGCATCAGCCGGGACGGCACGCTGGTCATCACCGCGCACCGCTTTCGCAGCCAGGAGCAGAACCGGCGCGATGCCGTGGGCAGGCTGGTCGAGCTGGTGCGCTCGGCTGCCCACGCCCCCAAGCCGCGCCGGCCGACCAGGCCCTCGCGCGCGGCGAAGGCGCGGCGGGTGGAAACCAAGCGCCGGCGCGGCGAAATCAAGCGTTCCCGCGGGGGCAGGCCCGATTTCACCTAATGGGATGGGCGCGGTTGCCCCCTTCATACCCGCCACCTACACTCGGCTTTCCCTGGGGGGATACCGGCCGCAGCACCCGCACGGAACCGGGGAATAGAGCGCCGCCGGGGACTGTTAAAGCAGTTACATGCGGCGGGACGCCGTTGCATGATCGTTGGCAAGCCAACTTCTGAGGAGATTTGCATGCACAAGAAACTAGTTGGAGCCTGTCTCGCGCTGACCATGGGCGCCGGCGCGGGTTACGCGCTGAACGCCATGGCACAGGCCAAGCCCGAAGACGTGATCAAGTACCGCAAGGCGGTCATGACGGTGCAGAGCTGGAACATGCGGCCGATGGCGGCGATGGTGAAGGGCCAGCAGCCTTATGACGCCCAGCTGTTCGCGTGGTACGCGGGCGTGGTCCAGCAGACCAGCCACATGCTGCCGGACGCCTTCCAGGCCGGGTCGGACAAGGGTGCGGAGACGAAAGCCCGGCCGGAAATCTGGTCGGACGCCGGAAAGTTCAAGGCGCAGCTGGACCGCTTCGCCGCGGACACCGGCGCCCTAGTCACGGCAGCGAGGACCGGCAATCTCGAGGCCGTCAAGGGTCCGTTCGGCGCCGTAGCCAAGAACTGCGGCGGCTGTCACCAGACGTTCCGCCAGAAGTAGCCGAAATACGCGCACTGAACAACAACCCCGCTTCGGCGGGGTTTTTCGTTTTTGTGGGGCCGTAATGCGTCGCCGATGAACGCCGATGAACGCCGAT
>JBIOVQ010000321.1:0-7135 GCA_044867805.1 Burkholderiales bacterium
GTCACGCCGGACTGCGAGCTGCACTACCTCGTGGACGACTACACGGATCCCTGGCGCGAGCCGGCAACGATCCTCATGCTCCACGGCAACGCCGAAAGCGGGGCGGCCTGGTTCGCGTGGGTCCCCCACCTGGCGCGCCACTACCGCGTCGTGCGCCCCGACATGCGCGGCTTCGGCGCCTCGACCCCTATGCCGCGGGGTTTTCCGTGGACGCTCGACCGCATCTGCGGTGACTATCTCGGTCTCATGGATGCGCTCGGCATCCGCCGCTTTCACGTCGTCGCCGCGAAGATCGGCGGCACCATCGCGCGTCATTTCGCGGCGCGCCACGCCGACCGGGTGCTCACCCTGACCGTGGTGGGCACGCCGCCGCCGCGGCGAAAGGTCAACCCGAGCCCGGAACTGATCGAGGAGTTCGAGAAGATGGGGGTCGAGCACTGGGCACGCCGCACGATGGCGGGCCGGCTCGGCAGCCGCTTCCCGGCCGAGGGCGCCGAGTGGTGGATCCGGTTCATGGGCCGCACCGCCGTATCCACGCAGCTCGGCTTCATGCCCACTATTGCCTACGCCGACGTTACCGATGCCCTCCCGCGCATCCGCTGTCCAACACTGGTCATCACGACCGAAGGCAGCGCCCTGGGCTCGGTCGAGGAAGTGCGCGCGTGGCAGCGCATGATCCCGCGCTCGGAGCTCCTCGTGCTGCCGGGCGACTCCTATCACGTTGCCACCAGCGACGCGGACGCCTGCGCCAAGGAAACGCTCGCTTTCATCGCTCGCGTTTCCTGAACTGGCCCCTGAAACGACTCTCGATCAACCATGGTCGATCTTCCGTTCACAGCTCGCGCTATTGAATTGCAAAGCATGAAACGGATTGCACTTGCATTGCTCCTGGTCACCGCGCTCGCGAGCTGCGGGGAGAAGGTGCCGCAGCTGGCGGCGGTCGGGCCGAACGACGCGATCGTCGCTTTCGGCGACAGCCTGACCTACGGCACGGGAGCGGCCGAGGCCGAGAGCTATCCCGCGGTGCTCGCGCAGCTCATCAATCGCAATGTCGTCCGCGCCGGCGTGCCCGGCGAGATGACCAGCGGGGGACTGGCGCGGCTGGCGGGCGTGATCGAGGAGCACCGCCCGGCCCTCATGATCGTTTGCCTCGGCGGCAACGACATGCTGCGCAAGGTGGACGACGCGCAGATCCGCGGCAATCTGCGCGAGATCATCAAGGCGATCAGGGCGCGCGGCATCTCGGTCGTGCTGGTGGGCGTGCCCAAGCCCGCGCTGATCACCAGCGCGCCCGCCTTCTACGGCGAGTTGGCGCAGGAGTTCGGCATACCCTACGAGGGCAAGATCGTCACCAGCGTGCTCTACAAGTCAGAGCTCAAGTCGGATTCCATCCATCCCAACGCCCAGGGTTACCGCAAGATGGCGGAAGCCATCGCCGAGCTGCTGCGCAAGGCGGGCGCCGTTTGAGACCAATGAACAGGAAGAACAGCCCAAGAATCCTTAGCCACAGAGAACACAGAGTTCACAGGGAAAATCAACGACCGGGGGATCGGGCGGGGTACCAATCCTCTGTGTTCTCTGTGCTCTCTGTGGCCGATTCTGGTTCTTGAAGATGAGCGCGGCGGCGCGATTATCGGCGGTGCAGGCGACCGCGCTGATGTGCGTCGCGGAGACGCTCAGCATGACGGGATTCGCGGCCTACGTCACGCTGCTTCCGGTGCTCCAGCGGGAATGGGGGCTGTCGAACTCCGAGGCCGGGCTCATCAGCGGCATCTACTTCGCCGGCTACGTCGCGGCCACGCCCGTCCTCACCAGCCTCACGGACCGGGTGGACTCCCGCCGCGTCTACCTCGCCGCCTGCCTGGTGTCGTGCCTCGCCGCCGCGGGCTTCGCGCTGTTCGCGGGCGGGCTGCTCACCGCGCTGGTCTTCCAGTTCTTCATCGGCGCAGGGCTCGGCGGCAGCTACATGCCGGGACTCAAGATGCTCGCCGACCAGCTCGAGGGACCGGCGCAGTCACGCGCGGTCGGGTTCTACACCGCGAGCTTCGGCATCGGCTCGAGCCTTTCCATCTTCATCTGCGGCCTGATCGGCGCCGCCTGGGGCTGGCAGTGGGCCTTTGCCTACGGCGCGGCGGGCCCCGTGGCCGCGGCGCTGATGGTGAATCTCATCATCCCGCGCGGCCGCACGCGCGCGGCAGGCGCGCCGGCGCCGGCGCTGCTCGACTTCCGCCCGGTGCTGAGGAACCGGCGCACGCTGCCCTATATCGCCGGCTATGCCGCGCACAACTACGAGTTGTTCGGCCAGCGCTCGTGGATGGTGGCGTTCCTCGTGTTCACCGCGTCGCTGCAGCCGGCCGACGCGCCGATGCTGATCGGGGCGGCGACGCTCGCCGCGATCATCAATATGCTGGGGCCGGTCATGAGCGTGTCGGGCAACGAGCTCGCGATCCGCTTCGGTCGCACACGCGTGATTTTCACCTTCATGACCGCTTCGGGGCTGGTCGCCTGCGTGCTGGGCTATACGGCCGCGCTGCCGTGGCTGCTGGTGTTTCTCATCATGTGCGTGCACTACGGACTGATGCTGGGGGATTCCGCGGCGCTGACGTCCGGGGTGGTCGCGGCCACCCACCCCGACGAGCGCGGCGCGACCATGGCGATCTACTCCTTCCTGGGATTCAGCTCGGCCTTTCTTGCCCCGCTCGTGTTCGGCGCCGTGCTTGACCTTGGCGGGGGCAACCGCAGCCTCACCGCATGGGGACTGGCATTCGCCAGCATCGGCATTTTCGGCGTGCTCGCGCCCGTGGCCCGCCTGATCTACCGGCGGCGTGCGTGATCGCCGTGGGGCCGCGCCGCCACAATGGGGCACGTGCCCACCCTGCGGAATGGCGCATGGCACGGCGCTTTGATTTCGGCGCGAGGGCGGGTTACATTTTCCCTGGCGGCACCGGCCGGTAACGCATCGAGGAGCAAAGGATGAGCAAATTCGTCATATCCCCCCACTTCAGGCTGCAGGAATGGGTCGCGGAAGAGAAGGGCTACTTTGCGGCCGAAGGACTCGACTACGAGTTCCGCGCCAATTGGGACGGGGAAGATCTGGGCAAGACCCACGCCACCCCGAACAAGGTGGGCGCCTACCAGCACATCGAGCAGGGCCGCGAGTCCAACGTGAGCTGTGCCTGCCACTGGACGGTCAACGTCGCTTCCTCGGCGGGCCACGGCAAGCTCTATGCGGACTGCTATTCGGTGGCGCCGTCGGGAGTGTTCGTTGCGCCCGAATCCGGCATCCGCACGCCGCAGGACCTGAAGGGTGTGCCGATCTCGGTCGGCTACCAGTCCGGCAGCCACTATTCCACCATCCAGGCGCTGGAGCAGTACCTGAAGCCCGAGGACATCAAGCTTTCCTTTGCCGACGGCATCCTGTTCGGCCGCCTCGAGAAGCTGGTCGACCGCAAGGTGCCGGCGGCGGCGCTGTTCAGCGGGCCGTACTATTTCGTCGAGCAGCTCGGCTTCCGCAAGGTCATCGACACCACTTTCATGATCGCCACCATGATCACGGGCAATCCCGATACCGAGGACGTGAAGAAGTATTTCCGGGCGCTGCGCCGTGCGCAGCGCGATATCGACCTGCGCCCCGAGCTTTACACGCACTACTATCGCAGGGAGTTTCCGCGGCGCTTCCTCGATCAGATGGACACGCGCCGCTGGGGACCGGGCGAGCGCATGGTGTTCGAGCCCTATACCCGCGAAGTCTACGAGGACTCCTTCCGCTGGATCGCGGAGCACAAGATCTTCGAGGACGGCAAGATGGGCGCGGGCCGCTACGAAGACGCGGTCTGCTCGACTGCCGCGGCCTGACCGGCCCAGCCCGCTGGGCGGGCGATTCGATCGAGTCATCGACGCCGTCCTGCGGCGACGGACATGAGGAGGAGCGTATGACCAAGCCGGCGCGCATTTTCCTTGCGGCCCTTGCGGCCGCCCTGCTGTCGGGAACTGCCGTGACGTCGCGGGCGGCGCAGGAGCTGCGCCTGTCGACCTTCGTGCCGCCGGTGCACGTGATCTACCGCGAGATCCTGGTGCCGTGGGCGAACGAAGTGGCCAAGGCGACCAACGGCGAGGTGAAAGTGACGCTCTACCCGTCGATGCAGCTGGGTGGCAAGGCGCCGGAATTGTTCCGGCAGGCGGTGGACGGCGTGGCGGACATCGTTTTTACGCTGCCGGGCTATACCTCGCCGGCGTTTCCGCGCACGCAGATGATCGAGCTGCCGGGGCTCAAGCCGGACGGGCTGGCCGCCACCAACATGATGTGGGACCTGCTCGACCCCTACCTCCTCCCCGAGTACCAAGGCGTGAAGGTGATCGCGCTGTGGGGTGCCGAGGACGCCGGCCTGATGACCCGGGGAGCGGCCATCCGTTCGCTCGACGAGCTCAAAGGCAAACGCATGCGCGCGCCCTCGGCGGCGCAGGCGAAGCAACTCGAGGTAATGGGCGCCGTGCCGATCGCGATGCCGATCACCGAGGTCTACCAGAGCCTTGAGCGCGGCGTGGTCGACGGTGCAATGCTGCCGTTCTCGGTGATCGTCGACTTTCGCCTGGGCGAGGTCGCCAAGGGCTACACCATAGCTGGTCCGCTGTTCGGGCGCTCCTCGTTCCTCGTCGCCATGAACAAGAAGAAGTACGACAGCCTGTCGTCGAGGGCGCGCGCCGCGATCGACCGGCTGTCCGGCCGCGGCCTGAGCCTCGAGGCGACCAAGGTCTACCTCAAGCGCTCGGCGCAGGGCGTGGACAGCGTCCGTGGCAAGGGCGAGATCGTCCAGCTCCCGGCGGAGGAGCAGAAGCGCATCTCGGCGGTGCTGCGGCCGATCATCGCCGACTGGATCCGCGAGAACGAGGCCAAGGGCATACCGGCCCGCGAAATGCTGAAGAAAGCCGGCTACTCCGGCAAGTAGTCGCCGCAGCGCATTGGTACCCCGCATGTTCGACCGCTTCCTGCGCGCGCTCGCCTTGGGAGCGGGCGCGGCGCTGGTGGGCCTGCTGGCGCTCGTTCTGATCGACGTCGTCATGCGCTATGCGCTGCGCCTGCCGTTCCTCGGCGCCTACGAGATGAGCGAGCTCCTGATGGTGCTGATCGTGTTCCTCGCGCTTCCCTACTGCGCCGCGACGGGCGGCCACGTGGCCGTGGACGTGCTCGCGCCCCTTCTCGACCGGCCGGGACTGCGCTGGCTGGGCGCGCTCATCCACGTTGCCGGCGCGGCGCTGATGGCGGTCATCGCCTGGCAGACGACGCTCTACGCCATGAGCTCGATGGCGCGCGGGGAGGCGACCAACATGCTGCGAATCGCCAAGTACCCGTTCGAGCTGGTGACGGCGGCGAGCGCCGTGGTCTTCGCCATCGTCCTGCTCGTCCAGGCGTGGAGGACGCTGCGCCCCCCGCGGCAAGCCGAAGTCCGCCGATGAGCGCGACGGCCGCCGGCGTGGTGGGCATGGTAGCGCTGCTGGCGCTGCTGTTCCTGCGCATGCCGATCGGCATCGCGATGGCGCTCGTTGGCGCCGTCGGCATCGCCGTCCTCAATTCGCCCGACGCGGCGCTGCACGTGCTGGGCTCCTATCCCGCCTCGTACGGCGCCGTGCAGGCGCTCTCGGTGATCCCGCTGTTCGTGCTGATGGGAAACTTCGCGGTGGTCTCGGGCATGAGCGGCGACCTTTTTGCCGCCGCTTACGCGTGGATAGGACATCGTCGCGGCGGGCTCGCCTCGGCGACGGTGCTCGCCTGTGCCGGATTCGCGGCGCTGTCGGGCTCGTCGGTCGCTTCCGCCATCACCATGGGCCGCGTCACCCTCCCCGAGATGCGCCGCTATAACTACGACCCGCGGCTCGCGACCGGGGTGGTCGCGGCCGGGGGCACGCTCGGCATCCTCATACCCCCGTCCACGGTGCTCGTGATCTACGGCATCCTCACCGAGCAATCCATAGGCAAGCTGTTCCTCGCCGGCTTCCTGCCCGGGCTGCTGCTGACCGCGCTGTTCATCACTACCGTCGTCATCGTGTGCGCGGTGCGTCCCGACTTCGGGCCGCCGCGGGAAAGGGCGCCGATGAGCGAGCGCTGGGTCGCCTTGCGCAACGCCGGAGCGTTCATCGTCGTGCTGGTCTCGACCATCGGCGGCATGTACGCCGGCGTCTTCACCGTCACCGAGGCCTCGGCGGTAGGCGCGGCGCTCACGCTGGGGCACGCGCTCTACCGGCGCCGGCTTACCTGGCCCGCCTTGTCCGACGCCCTGTTGCAGACCGTGCGCACGACCGCGATGGTGTTCCTGATCCTGATCGGCGCGCACATCTTCAGCCCCTTTCTCGCGCTGAGCCGCATACCGGTGGACCTCGCGAACATGCTGAGCGCGATGGCCCTGCCGTCGCTGGCCGTGCTCGCGATCATCCTGGTGGTTTACGTCATCCTCGGCATGTTTCTCGAGGGCTTCGCCATCCTGGTGCTGACGGTACCGATCGTGTTTCCGATCATGCTGGCCATGAACTTCGACCCGATCTGGTTCGGCATCTTCATGGTGATCGTGCTCGAGATGGGGCTCATCAGCCCGCCGGTCGGCATCAACGTCTTCGTGGTCAAGGGCATCGCCGAGGACGTTTCGATGTACCGCATCTTCGCCGGCATCCTGCCGTTCTGGGCAGCGATGATCGTGTGCGTCGGCCTCCTCATCGCGTTCCCGCAGATTGCGCTGATCCTGCCCAGCACGATGATCCGCTAGCCCGCATGCTTCACGCATATCACGGCTTCGGAATGATGCGACCAATCCGCGCTGCGACGCGCTCGGGGACATGCGGGCTGATGTCCGAATCGATTACAGCGTCGGGTCTTCTTCTGCCTCTCCCTTGCGTCTTCGCGGCTTTGCGTCGAAGTTTTTCGTTCCAGATCGGCGTGTATCGGCGTTTATCTGCGGCTAAGTATCGTTTTGGATTTTGGCAATGACTTCGAAGCTCGGCGGCAAGGTCGCCATCGTCACCGGCGCCGGCAGCGGGATCGGAAGGGCGCTGGCGACGCGGCTCGCGCGTGACGGCGCCGCGGTCGTAGTCGCGGATCTCCGCAACCATGATGCCGCGGCCGCCGACATCGCGCAGGCGACCGGCG
>JBIOVQ010000322.1:0-3499 GCA_044867805.1 Burkholderiales bacterium
TCGAAAACGGATTCTGCGATGCGGTTCTTGAGTACCTCGATCGAGCCGCCGGCGATCATCCAGCCGCGGCACTTGCGGAAGCACCACTCGATCAGGGTCTCCTCCGTGTAGCCCATGCCGCCCATGATCTGCATCGCTTCCGAGCAGATCTCGAAGCCGGCCTGGTTGCAGTAGGCCTTGGCAATGGCCGTCTCCTCGGCCGAGGGCAGGCCGCGGTCGGCGTTGATCGCGGCGCGGTAGAGCAGCAGCTGCCCGGCGTCGAGCTTGATCTTCATCTCGGCGAACTTCCACTGCACGCCCTGGAACTCGGCGAGCAGTCGCCCGAACTGCTTGCGCTGCAGCGCCCACTGGCGCGCAGTCTCGTAGCAGTAGCGTCCGAAGGCGAGCGAGCGCGCGGTGTTGCCGAGGCGCTCGACGTTGAAGCCAGCCATCTGCTTCTTGAAGCCGCCTTCCTTCAGCAGCACGTTTTCCGGCGGCACGTAGACATCGTCGAACCAGGTGGTGACCCACTCTTCGCCGTTCATGAAGCGCGACGGCTTGCCCTGCCTCACGCCTTTCCAGTTGCGCTCGATAAGCAGCGAGCCGATGCCGCCCACGCCGGGCCCGAAGCGGACGTACGCGACCATCACGTCCGCGTACTGGGCGTGCGTGGTGAACACTTTCTCGCCGCTCACGCGGTAGCCGCCGCCGTCCGGGGTCGCCGTTGTCCTCAGGTCCGTCACGGCGGACCCAGCCTCGGGCTCGGTCATGCCGACGCAGATCACGCCGTCGCCCGCGAGCAGGCGCTTCAGGTAGCGCTTCTTCTGGTCGGCGGTGCCGTACTCGGCAAGTACCCGGATCGCGCCGAAGTTGCCGGCCTGGATGACGTCGGAACTGCGCGGACAGACTTGGGCCACGGTCTCGATCGCGATGATCGCGTCCATCAGCGTGCCGCCCTGGCCGCCATCCTGCTCCGGGATGGTGATGCCCATCAGCCCCTGCTTCGCCATCAGGCGGGCGACGTCCCACGGATGCTCGGGTTCGTGCGCGCGCGCGAGCGCCCCTTCGCGCAGGTGCTTCTCCGCGAAGCCGCGCACCGCGTCGCGGAACGATTGCTGCTCGGCGGTGAGCTCGAAATTCATTTCAAGCCAGGAGCGTGATGAGTGATAAGTGATAGGTGATAGGGCCCCCGCGCAGCGGGTTACACAGAATCTTAGCCCCTAACCCCTGTCACTTATCACCTGTCACTTATCACTCGCTGCTCAGGCCCTGAGCAGCGGGCGGAGCTTCCGCATGCTGGACACCTTTTCCAGGGCCCAGACCGTGTCGCACAGCCGGCGCGCGCGGGGCTTGCCGAGGATCGGCGCCATCAGGTGATACGCCTTCTCGTCCACCTCGGCTCGCGTCATGGGGTTCTGCGCCGTGCCGCGCACGGCCTTGGTGTGGTGGCGGAGGCTGCGCCCGTCCCTGAGGCGCAGCTCGACGATGCCCTGCCGCGAAGGCAGGGCGCGCGTCAGCTCCTCGTCGCCGATCAGCTCGATGCGGCTCCTCAGCGCGAGCACCTTCGGGTGCTTCATGCGCTTCTCGTCGTGCGAGGAGAGGAAGGTGACGATGCCGTCGAGCAGCATCACCGCGCACATGTGCTGCATGCAGATGTCGGGCATGGCGCGGTTGTCGGTGGTGTTCGCGCCCTGCTTCGCCACGCGCACCGTGACCTTCTCCACGTCGTCGGCCTTGATGCCGTGCGCGCGGATGAGCGCGAGGAGCGAGTCGAGCGGCGCCTGGATCGGCGAGCCCACCGACCAGCGCTTGATGTTGGTATTCACGATCTCGAAGGTGGAGCCCAGGCCCTGCACCAGGCGCTGCGGCTCGGGCGACTTCCCGATGCGGCGCGTCTCGTCGTAGGCGACGAAGAAGTTGCGCTCTCCCGAGAACACGTCGTCCACGCCGGTGAATCCCGCGGCGATCATGGTGGCGGCGACGACGCCGTTCCTTGCCGGCATGCCGCCGAAGTCGAACGCCTTCTCGATGTGCTCCTCGTCGCGCATCCAGCACGAGATGCCGGAGCATTGCTGCGCCGAGTACGAGAGCAGCCAGCGCGCCTGGTCGGCGTCGATCCCCGCGAGCGAGCCGGCGGCGGCGGCTGCGCCGAAGCTCGGCCCGAAGCTGTGGCTCGAATGGCCGGCGTCGCGGAACGAGTAGTCGTGCAGCGCCATGTTGATACGGGTGCCGACGTCATAGCCCAGCGCGACGGCGCGCAGCAGCGCGGTGCCATTGCTCTCCTCGCGCTCCGCCATTGCCAGCGCCGCGGGCACGATGGCGCACCCGGGGTGGCACAGCGAGGGCGCGTGCGAGTCGTCGGTTTCATCGGCGTGGCCCAGCATGCCGTTGGCGAGCGCGGCGTGCTGCGCGCTGGTGACCAGGCGCGAGCCGATCACGCCGGCCTCCTTCGCCCCGCCGAGCGATTTCGCATAGGCGATCGCCTTCTTCCCGGGCAGCAGCCGCGAGCCCGACACCATCGCGGCGAAGGTGTCGAGCACGTGGTGCTTGGTCTTTTCCACGACCGCCTCCGGCAGCGGCCGCTGCAGCGCGCCCGCGATGTATTCGGACACCTCCCGCATCACCGGGGAAATTTCAGATTTCGCCTTCGTGCTCATCTGAAATTTCCTGAAATGAAGAGGAATTTTTCCCCTCTCTCAGGGAGAGGGCCAGGGTAGGGGTGCTGCTTGATGGTCATTGGGTCTCCTATTTTCAGGAATTTGTGGGGCTGGGGCCCCGCAAATTCCTAAGGCATGTAGGTGCCGCCGTTCACGTGTATCGCCTGCCCGGTGACGAAGCGCGATTCCGGGCCGCACAGCATGCGCACGACGGCCGCGACTTCCTCGGGCTCGCCCCGCCGCCCGACCGGCGGCACCGCGTTCCGCCGGCTTTCCGGCAGCTCGCCCGCGCTGGTGGTGCCGCGCACCGTGTTGATGAGTCCGGGCACGACGCAGTTCACCGTGATGTGGTGCGGCGCGAGGTCGAGCGCGAGGCCCTTGGTCAGCGCGGCCAGGCCGCCCTTGGCGGTCACGACGTGCAGGCGGCCCTCGACGCCGCGGTGCCCGGTGGTGCCGCCGATATTGACGATGGCGCCGCCCCCGGCGCGGATCATGTGCGGCAGCGCCGCCTGCGCGCACAGGAAGGGGCCGTCGAGCACGATGGCGAGCACCCTGTGCCATTCTTCCAGCCTGATTTCCGCAAACGGGGTTTCGACCCGCAGCGCCGCGTTGTTGACCAGCAGGTCGAGCCGCCCGAAGCGCTTCACGGCGGCGTCCACGAGCCCCGCGACCGCGCGCGGATCGGTGATGTCCGCCATATGCATGGCCGCGCGCCCGCCCGCCTTCTCGATCATTTCGACGGTTTCCTGGGCTTCGTCGCGCGAAGTCTTCGCGTTCACCATCACCGCTGCGCCGCCCGCGGCGAGCGATCGTGCAATCGCGCGGCCGATATTGCGCGCCGCGCCGGTCACCAGCGCCACCTT
>JBIOVQ010000323.1:0-3709 GCA_044867805.1 Burkholderiales bacterium
CCGGCGTGGGGCCGCTGGTCACGATCGCGATGCTGTTTCCGATCACCTTCCACCTGCAGCCGCTGCCGGCGATCATCATGCTGGCGGGGATTTTCTACGGCGCGCAGTACGGGGGCTCCACGACCTCCATCCTCGTGAACCTGCCCGGCGAGACGGCTTCGGCCGTGACCTGCATCGACGGCTACCGGATGGCGCGGCAGGGGCGGGCCGGCCCGGCGCTGGCGACCGCGGCGCTCGCGTCGTTCTTCGCGGGCTGCGTCGGCACGCTCCTCATCGCGCTGGTGGGGCCCACCCTCGGCGAATGGGCGCTCAAGTTCGGCGCCGCCGAGTACACCTCGCTGATGCTGATGGCGCTGGTCGCTTCCGCCGTGATGACGCAGGGCGATGCCGCCAAGGGCCTGGCGATGGTGGTGCTGGGGCTGCTCATCGGCGTGGTCGGGGTCGATGTCAACTCGGGCATGGCGCGCTACAGTTTCGGGATCCCCGAGCTGGTGGACGGAATCGGCTTCACGGTCGTCGCGGTGGGGCTGTTCGCGGTGGCCGAAATCGTGGCGAACCTCGAAAGCCGCGAGCCCCGCGAAGTGTACGCCGGCAGGCTCACCGGCCTGATGCCGACGGCGGGGGACTTGAAGGACGCGGCCTGGCCCACGGTGCGCGGCACGGCCGTAGGCTCGCTCTTCGGCGTGCTGCCGGGCACCGGGCCGGCGCTCTCCTCGTTCGCGACCTACATGCTCGAGAAGAAGATCGCGCGGGACCCGGCGCGCTTCGGCCGGGGCGCGATCGAAGGGGTGGCCGCCCCGGAGGCCGCGAACAACGCGGCCGCGCAGACCGCCTTCATCCCCATGCTTACGCTGGGCATCCCCGCCACCGCGACCATGGCGCTCATGCTTTCGGCGCTCACCATGCAGGGGATCGCCACCGGGCCGCAGGTGATGGAAGCGAAGCCCGAGCTGTTCTGGGGCCTCATCGCGAGCATGTGGATAGGCAATTGCCTGCTCGTCATCCTCAACCTGCCGCTGGTGGGGATCTGGGTGAAGCTGCTCTCCGTGCCCTACCGCTGGCTGTTTCCGTCGATCATTCTCTTCTGCTGCATCGGCAACTACGCCGTCAGCAACAACCCCTTCGACGTCTACCTGTGCGCCATCATCGGCGTGCTGGGCTACGTGCTCGTCAAGCTCGAGTGCGAGCCGGCGCCGCTGCTCCTCGGCTACGTGCTGGGGCCGCTGCTGGAGGAGAACCTGCGCCGCGCGCTGCTCATCGCGCGCGGCGACCCGACGGTGTTCTTTACGCGCCCGATCAGCCTCGTGTTCATGATCGCAACCGTCCTTATACTGGTGGTCATGATCGCGCCCGCGGTGCGCGGCAAGCCCCGCAACGCATAACCGGAAAATGGAGGAAGCCTGCATGTCACGCTCGACGCTTGCCCGCCTGCTGCTGCCGTTGCTCCTGCTGGGGACGTTCCCCGCCCTCGCGCAGGCGCCCTACCCATCGAAGCCGGTCCGCTTCGTCATCGGCTTTCCGCCGGGCGGCACGAACGATATCGTGGCGCGCGTGCTGGCGCCCAAGGTGGGCGAATACCTGGGCCAGCAGATCGTCGTGGAGAACCGCGGCGGCGCCAACGCCTCGATCGCCGCCGACCTCGTGGCGCACGCCGCGCCCGACGGCTATACCATCATGATGGTCGCGCCCGGCCATGCCACCAATCCCTGGCTGATCAAGCTCAATTTCGACTCGCTGCGGGATTTCGCGTTCATCACGCTCGCGGCGGAAGCGCAGAATCTGCTGGTCGTGCATCCGTCGTTCCCGCCGCGAACCGTGAAGGAGCTGATCGCGTTCTCGAAGAAGCGCCCGGGCGAGATCAACTACGGCTCCTCGGGCACCGGCACCACGGTGCACCTTTCGGCGGAGCTGTTCCAGTACATGACCGGGACCAAGTGGGTGCACATTCCCTACAAGGGCGGCGGTCCGGGGCTCGTTGCCCTGCTGTCGGGCGAGGTGGTGCTCTATTTCGGCAACGTCCCGACGGTCATCCGCCAGACGCGCGACGGGAAGTTGCGCGCGATCGCGACGACGGGATCGAAGCGCACGCCGGCCGCGCCCGACATTCCAACGGTGGCGGAGAGCGGGGTGCGGGGCTACGAAGTGACCACGGCTTACGGGATCGCGGCGCCGGCGAAGACGCCGCGCCCGATCGTAGACCGGCTCCACGCCGGGTTCGTGAAAACCCTGAACGCGCCGGATATCCGCGAGCGCCTGCAAGGCCTCGGCGCCGACCCGATCGGCAACACGCCGGAGCAGTACACCAGCTTCATGGAGGCCGATATCGCGAAATGGGGCAAGGTGATCAAGGCGGCCGGCATCAAGGGAGAGTGACGAACGTCGAGGGATGAGGGATAAAAGTTTGCGGTTTGCAGTGGGCAGTTTGCAGTTGTCGTACGCCAACGGCTGCCGACCGTCCGTCGAATCAGGAATCACGAATCACGAGTCACACTGCCGGGGATAGATCGTGTCGGCGAAGGATTCGATCAAGGAGCTTGAGAAGAAGGAAGCCGAGGCGCTCGCCATGGGCGGGCCGGAGAAGCTCGCCGAGCGCAGGGCGCAGGGCGTGCTGAACGCCCGCGAGCGCATCGACCACCTGGTCGATCCCGGCAGCTTCACCGAGTCGGGGCGGCATGCGCGCAGTATCCGCGCGGAGGTCAGGCACAAGACGCCGGCGGACGGCAAGGTGGCGGGCTTCGCGCGCATCGGCGGGCGCGAAGTGGCGATCGTCTCCAACGACTTTACCGTGCTCGGGGCTTCTTCCAGCGTCGTCAACATGAAGAAGATCCGGCACGTGAAGCAGGCAGCCTGCCGCTACGGCATGCCGCTGGTGTTTCTCGGCGAATCGTCAGGCGCGCGCATGCCCGACCGCATGGGCGCCTCAGGCCGCGCCATCATTGCGCAGGACCCCACGGAGTACCAGCGGCTGCGCGAGTCGCCGTGGGTCTCCGCGCTGCTCGGGCAGTGCTACGGCTCGTCGACCTGGTACGCGGCGATGTCGGACTTCGTCGCCATGCGCAAGGGCTCGGTCATGGCGATCGCGAGCCCCAACGTCACCGCCATCGCCATCGGCAAGCCGGTGGATCCTGAAGAGCTGGGCGGCTGGAAGATACTGACCGGCGTCTCGGGGCTCGCAGACGTGGCGGTGGACACGGACCAGCAAGCACTCGATGCCTGCAAGAAGTTCCTGTCGTACATGCCGGCGCATTGCATGGAGCCGCCGCCCGAGCACCCGGTGCCGGCGGAATCCGGCGAGACGTGCCGCAAGATGCTCGAGATCGTGCCGGAGGCGCGCAACCAGGTCTACGACGTGCGCAAGGCCGTCGTTGCGATCGCGGATAAGGATTCGAGCTTCGAATTAAAGGAGCGCTTCGGCAAATCAGTTGCCACCGTGCTCGCGCGGCTCGACGGCAAGTCCGTCGGCTTTCTTGCCAACAACCCTCTGTTCAAGGGCGGCGCGCTCGACGCCGACGCGTGCCAGAAGGCGACGAGCTTCATGGTGCTGTGCGACTCCTTCAACATCCCGCTCGTGTTCCTGGTGGACGTGCCGGGATTCCTGATCGGGGTCGAGGGGGAGCTGCGCGGCATGCCGGGCAAGGTCATCAACTGGATGAACGCGCTGTCGCTGATGACCGTGCCGCGAATCACCGTGATCATGCGCAAGAGCTAC
>JBIOVQ010000324.1:0-3512 GCA_044867805.1 Burkholderiales bacterium
CTTTCACTTCCGCGATCGTGCCGTGCGCCGTGACGACGCCGTCGGCGAGGAAATAGGCGTAGTCGGCGATCTTGAGCGACTCGACCACGTCGTAGGTGACGACGATCGAGGTCACGCCGAGCGCGTCGTTGAGGCGGCGGATCAGGTTCGAGATCACGTTGAGCGAGATCGGGTCCAGCCCGGAGAACGGCTCGTCGTACATGATCAGCATGGGGTCGAGCGCTATCGCGCGCGCGAGCGCGACCCGCCGCTGCATGCCGCCGGACAGCTCGCGCGGCATCAGCCGGTGGGCGCCGCGCAGCCCCACCGCGTGCAGCTTCATCATCACGAGGTCGCGGATCACCGGCTCCGGCAGCTCGGTGCGCTCGCGCATCGGGAACGCGATGTTCTCGTAGACCGAGAGATCGGTGAACAGGCCGCTCACCTGGAACTGCATTCCCATCCTGCGCCGCAGCTCGTAGAGGCCTTCATTGTCGAGTTCGTGCACGACCTTGCCGTCGACCTTCACGCGGCCGGCACTGGGCTTGAGCTGGCCTCCGATCAACCGCAGCAGGGTGCTCTTGCCGCAGCCGCTCGTGCCGAGGATCGCGGTCACCTTCCCGCGCGGCACCTCGAGGTCGACGCCCCTTAGGACCTGGTTATCTCCGTAGGCGAACTTCAGCTCTTTGATTTCGACCAGGTTGTCGAAAGCATTCGAGATCATCGCGCCATCTTACCAAAGGCGTGGCAGGGCCAGCCGGTAATGACGGGCGCGTCTCCGCGGAGCCCGGTGCGCCGCGCTCGCGCCCAGGCGGGAACGTCCTATGCGGGGCTGAATTCTCGATGCAACGGGGGACTGAAGACCGTGCGGTCGCGTCCGACGCGCTTGGCCTCGTACATCGCCTCGTCCGCAGCGCGGATCAGGGAGTCCGGACTGTCCGCGTGGTGCGGGAACAGCGCGACGCCGAGCGAAGCGGTGATCCTGCCGAGCGCCACACCCCGATGCCTGAGGTCGAGGCGCCCGATCGCCGCCCGGATATGCTCGGCCCGCAGGCGCACGTTTTCCAGCGAGGCCTCGGGCAGGACGAGAGCGAACTCCTCCCCGCCGTAGCGACAGACGATATCGCTGCTGCGGATCTGGTTCCGGAGCAGCCCGGCGACGGCCGCGAGCACGAAATCCCCGGCCTGGTGTCCATGGGCGTCATTGATGCGCTTGAAATGATCCAGGTCTATCATGATCACGGCAATGGACTCGTCCTTGCGTTTGGCCCTGACCCATTCGCGCCGCAGGAATTCCCACAGGTAGCGGCGGTTGTAGAGACCGGTGAGCGGATCGGTGATGGCCTGTTCCCGGAGGCCGATCAGCGTCCGCTCGAGCTCGTGCATGGCGCGGGCGCGCTCGATCCTCAGTGCGCTCAGCACCAGGCCCGTGACGACTATCGTGCTGACGAACGCCAGCAACGTGAGGAGCGATTCGTTCAACGACCAGAGCGGGAACGGGCCGATGCCGTTGACCGTGTGGTTGACGGCAAATACGCTGACAAAGGCGATCGCGCTGGTCACTATCCGCTGGCTGAAACGGAACGCCGCCCAGATCATGAACGGCAGGATCGTGAACGTCAGCGGGAATTGGGAGAAGATCGCTGTTTCGTTGCCGAAAATGAAGAGCGTGACGATCACCAGCAGCGATCCGAAGCAGGCCGCCTCCAGCATCTTCCGGCGCGACCAGAGGGTGGCCCTGCGCAGTCGCCAGGTCAGTATCAGCGGGGTGACGATGATGATTCCGGTGACATCGCCTTGCCACCATGTCCACCAGTTCGGAAGGAATTCCGGCCAGGACACCGAGCCCGCGATGGCCATCGACGAGACCGCGACCGTGGCGGCGATCGTGCAGCTCAGCGCGGCAATGGCGACGAACACTACGACATCCCTGCCGCGCTCGAAGCGGCGGGGGACGCCGATGAAATGCCGGATGAGCGCGGCTCCGGTAAGCGCCTCCAGGGCGTTGCCGGTGCCCATTGCTACCGCGAGGGCGAGCGATGAATTGACCGTGTAGTTGGCGAGCGCGGCGCCTAGCCAGATGCCGGGCCAGAGGCGACTACCGAGGAGGAGCGTGGCGGCGAGCGCGATCCCGGACGGCGGCCATACCGCGGTGGCATACCCGGGCGGAATGGCGAGCAGCAGCGACAGCTTGGCCGCGACGAAATAGACGGCGGCCAGCAGGACGGCCTGCCACCACAGGTGGTGCGGCATCCGTTGCATGGGCGGGGCGGAATCCCACATGCTGCCTCCGCAAATGACATTATCTTCCCCTGCCAGCTGCAGTGACTTGTGGTACGCCGGCTACTTTGGTGGAAGCACTTACACCTGCTTTGGACCGCTGTCCATTACTAACTACACAGTCATCACTCAAGCGTGACATCTGCAACGATTCCACGCGCGGAACGTGTAGCCGAATAACGCACCATTGTAGTTTGCCGACTACAAGCCCTGCAATCCGACGCGCCCGACGAGTTCCAGCGCGACCTTACATGGTGGAGCGTGACACGATGAGACGTGACGCGGTGAGGCGTGACCGGTCACTGGTGCTGCTGAATCCTTGATCCTGGATCCTGGCTAGGCGCTGTAAGCGATGAGGAAGGCAAAGGCCATCGCCACGAGGACCGCACCGGCGAAGACCGGCCACGCCGGCTCGAGTTGCTCCCGGTTAAGCGCGGTCCGGATCCGAAGCGAGAGCGGCAGCCTGGCATTCTCCTTCGCGACCGCAGCGGCCTTCACGTCCGCTCCCGGCCCGGTGAGCAGCAGGAACGCCTCCGTCGAGTCGAAGCGTCGCGATAGCGGGAGCGAGAGTCCCTGACCCACCAGGGTGGCGGAAAGGCCGGCCGCCGCGCCCGCTCCCTGCGCGGCGGCGGCGGCGCTGCCGGTTCCTTCGAGCACGAAGTCCACGTCGGCGGCGGAAGGCGGCGATTCGGCCATCAGGGTCGTCTCGACCGCGCCGGAGCGCTCGCCCTTGCGGGCGGGCAACTGCGCGAGGCAGGCGCGCACGTCGGCGGCGAATTCGGCCGCGCTTTGATAGCGCCCGTCAGGCTGCTTGTCGAGCGCCTTGGCCACGATCAGGTCGAGCACCGCCGGTATCGAGGGATTGGCGGCGCTGGGAGGGCGCGGCGTCGCCGTCGTGATCTGCTGCAGGAGCTGGGCGACGCTGGATGCGAAGAAGGGCGGCTCGCCCGCCGCCAGCTCGTGCAGCACGACGCCCAGCGAGAAAATGTCGGAGCGGAAGTCGGCGGGCTGCCCGGCCGCCTGCTCGGGCGACAGGTACTTGGGCGACCCGAGTATCGCGCCGGTCTGCGTCCGGATGTCCGACACGCGCACGCGGGCGATACCGAAGTCCATGATCTTCGCCCGCCGGTCGCGCATGATCATGATGTTGGCGGGCTTGATGTCGCGGTGGACCACGCCGTGCTCGTGCGCGTGCGCCAGGCCGTCCGCCACCTGCGCCACCACGTCGAGCGCGAACGGCAGCGGCAGCCGCC
>JBIOVQ010000325.1:0-4438 GCA_044867805.1 Burkholderiales bacterium
TGCCATTCTGCGAGGCGAGAGCGCGCAGGTGCCCCGCGGCATCGATCTGCAGTACGGCGTCGCCTCTGCCCTCGTGCGGCGGGCCGTCCAGGCGCGCGAGCACGCCCATGCGCCGGTGGTCTACGGCAACATCCTGAAGTACGCCAAGTGCTTTCCACAGCGCGAAATGGGGGTGATGCTGGTGACGGACCTGCACCGCTCGATCGGAAAGCCGCTGTTCGCCGTGCCGGAGTTCGGCGAATGGGCCGCGAGCATCACCGATTTGATGCTCTACGACATGAAGCTTCCGTCCGCCAACTGAGATGGACGCTGCTGCGGTCGAGACGAAGCTCCAGGCGGCGCGCACGCGCCTGATCCTGGAGCGCCCGTTCATCGGCGCATTGGTCATGCACCTGCCGCTGCGCGCAGCCGACGCGGCGTGGTGCGAAACCACCGCCACCGATGCGCGCGCCTTCTACTACAACCCGGACTTCATCGCCGGACTGACGCTCGCGGAGGCGCAGTTCGTGCTGGCGCACGAGGCCGTGCACTGCGCGCTCGGGCATTTCGCGCGGCGGCAGCATCGCGCCCGCCGCCGCTGGGACATCGCCTGCGATCACGCGGCGAACCTGTTGCTGGAGGCCGATGGGCTGAAGCCGTTGCCGGGGGCGCTCGCGAATCCGGACTTCCAGGGCCTGTCCGCCGAGGAAATCTATCCCCTGGTTCCGCCCGATACGCCGGAACGGACGCTCGACCGCCACCTGTTCGATGACTCTCTCATCGGGGAGCGCGCGATTCCCGGCCAGGCGCGCGGGACAGCCGACCGTGCACGCGGCAAAGGGCAAGGCGGGGCGAACCAGCCGGCCGAGGGGCTGCATCCCGATTCCTGGGACGACGCGGGTAACGAGGAACGGCATACCGATGGGCGGTCGGCCCTGCCGTTTCCGGAAACCGGGCCGGCCGATCTTGCGCGGCGCTGGAAAAGCCGCTTGGTGTCCGCCGCGCAGCAGGCCCGGACCGCCGGCAAGCTTGCGGACTCCTGGCTGCGCCTGGTTGACGGCCTGGTTCAACCGCAACTGCCGTGGCGCGTGCTGCTGGCGCGTTACCTGATGAGCGCCGCGCGGGACGACTACAGCTTTCAGCGGCCGTCCCGGCGCGAAGGCGACGCGCTGCTGCCGCGCCTGGCCAGCGGGCAGGTGGAGCTGTGCGTGGTTCTCGACACGAGCGGCTCGATCGGGACAGAAGAGCTCGCGCAGTTCGCTTCGGAGGTCGACGCGCTGAAGGGACAGATCCGGGCGCGTGTCACGCTCCACGCCTGCGACGAGCGGCTCGACCCGCGCGGACCGTGGGAATTCCAGCCATGGGAGGCACTGGTGCTGCCGGGGGAAGTGGGCGGCGGGGGCGGCACCCGCTTCGCGCCGGTCTTCGACTGGATCGCGGCGGGGCATCGCCGGCCGGACCTGCTTCTCTATTTCACCGACGCCCAGGGAGAATTTCCGCGCCATGCGCCCGGCTTTCCGGTGATCTGGCTGGTGAAAGGGCGCGGAAAGGTGCCGTGGGGGGAGCGCATACAGCTGAACTAGAACTGCGTGATTGGTGATTCGTGAATCGTGATTCGATTCGGGTCCGCGGCTAGCGCGCGGTTGGCTCTTTGTAGGGACTGCGGTCGGTAAGCTCGTCGACGTAGTGCTCCATGCCCTGCGCCTCGCGCGCAAGGAACTGCCCGACCGCCGCCGCGAATTCCGGGTGCGCGAGCCAGTGCGCCGACAGGATCTCGACCGGCATCAATCCGCGCGCAAGCTTGTGCTCGCCGCGCGAGCCGCCCTCGAAGGTCCCGATGCCGCGGGCGATGCAGTAATCGATCCCCTGGTAGTAGCAGGTCTCGAAGTGGAGGGCGGCGTGGTGCTGCAGCGCTCCCCAGTAGCGGCCGCACAGCCTGCCGGCGACGCGAACGTTGAGCGAGGCGGCGACGGGCGCGCCGTCGCGCTCCGCGACGATCAGCACCAGGTGCCGCGGCAGCGTGGCCCCGATCCGGCAGAAGAATTCCAGGTTGAGATAGGGCGATGAGCCGTGCTCGCGATAGGTCTGCCGGTAGCAGCGGTGGAAGAATGCCCAGTCGCGTTCGCGGATCTCGTCGCCCTCCAGCCAGCGGTAGCGGATGCCGGCCGCTTCGACCTTGCGCCGCTCCTGCTTCACCTTCTTGCGCTTGTCGTGGCTGAACCCGGCGAGAAAATCCGCGAAGCTCCGGTAGTCCCGGTTGGACCAGTGGAACTGGACGGTGGTGCGGGGCATCATGCCGCGCGCGTGCATCCGCAGGGCCTCGTCGCGCGTCGGGAAGATGCAGTGCAGCGAGGAGACCTTCAGCTTGCGCGCGAGCTCGAGCGCCGCCGCGATCAATCGGTCGCGGTCCTCGTCGCTGTCGGCGAGCAGGCGCGCGCCGGTCACCGGCGTGAACGGAACGGCGGACAGCAGCTTGGGGTAGTAGGCGACGCCGTGCCGGTGGTACGCATCCGCCCATGCCCAGTCGAACACGTACTCGCCGTAGGAATGGGCCTTCAGGTAGAGCGGCATCGCGCCCGCGAGCCGGCCGCCCGACTTCATCAGCAGGTACTGCGGCGCCCAGCCGGTCCGGCCGGTGGCGCAGCCGGTCTCGTGCAGCGCCGACAGGTACTCATGGCTGAGGAACGGATCCGCGCCGGCGAGGCGATTCCACTCCTGCGCCGGAACTCCGGACAGAGTATCGACGACTTCGATCGTCATGTGCGCTTTGATGTCTGAAACTCTCACGCGCCCGGGGTGCTATATTAGCAGCATGAAAATTGCGATCGCGCAATTGAACGCGACGGTCGGCGATTTGAGCGGCAACGTGGCGCGCATCGCCGACTTCGCGGCGCGCGCGCGGCGCGAGGGCGCCGACCTGATGGTGACGCCGGAGCTGGCGCTGTGCGGCTATCCGCCGGAGGACCTGCTGCTGCGCGCGGATTTCCTGGAGGCGTGCGACAAGGCCATGCACGATCTGGCGGCGCGGGTGCAGGGCGTGACGCTGGTGGTGGGCCATCCGCGGGCGGCGGACGGCAAGCGTTACAACTCCGCCTCCATTATCGAGAACGGCCGCATCGTCGGCACCTACGACAAGCAGCGGCTCCCCAATTACACGGTGTTCGACGAGGAGCGCTACTTCGAGACGGGAAGCGCGCCGTGCGTGCACAGCGTCAACGGCGTGAACTTCGGCGTCAACATCTGCGAGGACGCCTGGGGGGCGCAGGGTCCGGCCACGGCGCGCGCGAGTAACCCCGACGCGGGTGCCCGCATCGGCATCAATATCTGCGCCGATTCCTGGAACGCGGAGGCGCCGCGGATCGCGCGCGAGGCCGGCGCCACCGTCCTGCTGGTGCTCAACGCTTCCCCGTACCACGTGGGCAAGCAGCGCGTGCGCCAGGACGTGATGCGCGAGCGGGCGGTGGAAACCGGCCTCTCGCTGGTCTACGTGAACCTCGTGGGAGGGCAGGACGAGCTGGTCTTCGACGGGGGATCGTTTGCGCTCGACAGCGCGGGCGTGCTGACCCACCAGCTGCCGTCGTTTGAAGAGGCGCTGGGCATGGTGACGCTGACCGATGGCACGCCCCGCGCGGGCGAGATCGCGGCCCCCCTATCGACCGAGGCGGAGGTGTACCGGGCGTTGCAGCTGGGTGTGCGCGATTACGTCAACAAGAACGGATTCCCCGGGGTGCTGCTCGGGCTGTCGGGAGGCGTGGATTCGGCGCTGACGCTCGCCGTGGCGGCGGATGCGCTGGGGCCCGCCCGCGTGCGGGCCATCATGATGCCCTCGCAGTACACGGCGCCGATGAGCCTTGAGGACGCGCGCGCCGAGGCCAAGGCGCTCGGCGTGGCCTACAGCGAGATCCCGATCCGGCCGATCTATGACGCCTTCATCAAGGCAACGGCGCAGGAATTCAAGGGCAGGGCACAGGACGCCACCGAAGAGAACCTGCAATCGCGGATCCGCGGCACGCTGCTGATGGCGCTGTCCAACAAGAGCGGCGCGATCGTGCTCACGACGGGGAACAAGAGCGAGATGGGAACGGGCTACGCGACACTCTACGGCGATATGGCCGGCGGGTTCGGCGTGCTCAAGGACATCAACAAGATGATGGTCTACCGGCTGGCGAGCTATCGCAACGGCATCTCGCGGGTGATCCCGCAGCGTGTCATAGACCGGGCCCCGTCGGCGGAACTGCGCGAGAACCAGACCGACCAGGACACGCTGCCGCCCTACGACGTGCTCGACGCGATCATGGAAGCCTACGTCGAAGGCGACATCAGCCCCCAGGAGATCATCGCCCACGGCTACGCCAGGAGCGATGTCGAGCGGGTGGTGCGGTTGGTCCGCGGGAGCGAGTACAAGCGGCGCCAATCCCCCATCGGCATCCGCATCACCCCCCGCGGTTTTGGCAAGGAC
>JBIOVQ010000326.1:0-11667 GCA_044867805.1 Burkholderiales bacterium
GTCCTGATCCCGCGAAATCCTGACGGGCACGGATCCATGGCCGCCGAGGGGAGAGTGAAGCCGTCGCTCTTGGGCTAAGAGAGCAGACGACATGGGATCCCTTCTCCAGGCTGGTAATGTCACATTCGGAAGTGGCCTCAGGTCAGGATTTCGTCGGGCCTCGGCCCGACGAAATCCTTGTGCTATGCTTTAGGCGGGTTGCGGGACCGGTCAGCGGAGGAACCCGATGAAAAAAATCGAAGCCATCTTCAAGCCGTTCAAGCTCGACGAAGTCCGCGAGGCGCTGTCCGAAATAGGCGTCAGCGGCCTGACCGTCACGGAAGTGAAGGGATTCGGCCGGCAGAAAGGCCACACCGAGCTTTACCGCGGGGCCGAGTACGTGGTCGATTTTTTGCCCAAGGTCAAGGTCGACGTGGTGGTTCCCGACAAGCTGCTCGAGGGCGCGATCGATGCCATCGTCAAGGCGGCCCGCACCGGAAAGATCGGCGACGGCAAGATCTTCGTCACCAGCGTCGAGCAGGTCATCCGCATCCGCACCGGCGAGACGGACGAAGCGGCCATCTGACGGCCGGGTGATTCGTGATTGGTGATTCGTGATTCGAGCAGGCGCGAAGCGCGAATACCCTAATCACTATTCACTAACCACTATTCACGCCCTTTAAGCAATACCACCACCGCACCACCGCCGCCGTCGGCGCTTCGCGCCTGGCAGAACGCGAGGATGTCCTCGCGCTGTATCAACCAGACGGCGACCCTGCGCTTGAGCACCGGCTCGCGGTTGCGCGAGCGCAACCCCTTGCCGTGGATGACGCGCACGCAGCGCAGGCCGCGGCGAGCGCATTGATTGAGGAATTCGCCGAGCAGGGGGCGCGCCTGCCGCACGGTGAGGCCATGGAGGTCCAGTTCGTCCTGGATCACCCAGTGACCGCGCCGCAGCTTTCTCAGGGTCTGCTCGCCGACGCCGTTCCGCAGGTAGCACAGTTCCTCGCCCGTTTCGAGGCCGGCGTCCCACGGTGATTCGGGGCCGAGGCTGTCCTCGAGCGTCTGCCGGTCGTCGCGCAGGCGCTGCTCGGGAATCGGCTGCGGGAGCGGGCGCTCGTGCTCGGTCCGACGCGGCGTCGCCAGCGGGGTCACGTCCCGGACGTGCGCGCGGAACAGCTCTGCTTCCTCGGGAGGGATTGCGGGCTTGCGAGGCTTCTTCATCGCCGCGTCCAGAGCCTATCTCAATGGTAGGAGATAGGCTCTAAATGAGCCCGTGGTTCTCCAGGTATTTCTGCGCGTCGAGCGCCGCCATGCAGCCGCTGCCGGCGCTGGTGACCGCCTGGCGGTAGACGTGGTCCTGCACGTCGCCCGCCGCGAACACGCCGGGCAAGCTGGTCGCCGTCGCGTTTCCTTCCAGCCCCGCCTTCGTGATGATGTAGCCGTTCTTCATGTCGAGCTGTCCAGCGAAAATTTCCGTGTTCGGACGGTGGCCGATGGCGATGAAGACCCCTTTCAGATTCTTCTGCGCGACGGCGCCGGACTTCACGTTCTTCACGCGCATGCCGGTCACCCCGGTGTTGTCGCCCACCACTTCATCGAGCACGTGGTCCCACATTATGTTCGCCTTCCCGCCAGCGACTTTCTCCCGGAGCTTGTCGACCAGAATGGCCTCGGCACGGAACTTGTCGCGCCGGTGCACCACGGTGACGTGCTTCGCGATATTGGACAGGTACAGCGCCTCTTCGACGGCGGTGTTGCCGCCGCCGACCACCGCGACGTCCTGGTCCTTGTAGAAGAAACCGTCGCAGGTCGCGCAGCCGGAGACGCCGCGCCCCATGTATTTACTCTCGGAAGGCAGGCCGAGGTACATCGCCGATGCGCCGGTCGCGATGACGAGCGCGTCGCAGGTATAGGTTCCCTGGTCGCCCACCAGCGTAAGCGGGCTTTCCTTGAGCCGCGCGGTGTGGATGTGGTCGAAGATGATCTCTGTGCCGAAGCGCTCCGCATGCCTGAGGAAGCGCTCCATGAGCTCCGGCCCCTGCACGCCCATCGCGTCGGCCGGCCAGTTGTCCACGTCGGTCGTGGTCATCAACTGGCCGCCCTGGGCGAGACCGGTGATCAGGACCGGCTTCAAGTTGGCACGCGCGGCGTAGACCGCGGCGCTGTACCCGGCCGGGCCCGAGCCCAGGATCAGCAGCCGGCTATGCCTGGATGATTGGGCCATGTGGAAATATATGAGGGCGGGCGGAAAAAACGCAACACTGTAGCTGCGGCGTTACGGCGGTGTCGAGCCGGGATCGGCGCCGGAGACCAACCGCTGGACGCTCGCGCGGCCGCCGCCCGGCGTGACGCCAGAGGCTCGATCTGGCACACTATGGCCATCTTGCGCGGCGCCGGCAAGCGCCGCGATCCAGAACAAAAACGCGGGATGGGTGAACATGGCGGCACAGTTCGCGCTGAATCCACAGTTGCTCAAGGGCGTTCCCCTCTTCTCCGCGTTTACCGACGCCCAGCTGAGCCAGGTGCTGGCCTGCGTACAGCATCGCTCGTATCCGCGCAATTCCTTCATCCTGCGGGCGGGGGAGGAGACGGACGCCCTCTACATCGTGCTGTCGGGCCGGGTAAAGGTGCTCATTCCCGATGAAGAAGGCCACGAGGTGATCCTCTCCATCATGGGGCCGCACGAGTTTTTCGGGGAGATGGGGTTGCTGGACGATCAGTCGCGTTCGGCGAGCGTGGAAACGCTCGAGGCCTGCGAGATGCTGCGGTTGTCCAAGGCGGGCTTTACCAGCATCCTGAAGGACAACTTCGAGCTGGCGATGCTGATCATCCGCAATCTGGTCAGGCGCCTGCGCGAGGCCGATCGCAAGATAGAGAGCCTCGCGCTGATCGACGTCTATGGCCGGGTGGCGCGGCTGCTGATCGACATGGCGCAGGTCGTCGACGGCAAATGGATCGTGGAGCACGCACCGCCCAAGCAGGAGATCGCGCGCATGATCGGCGCGTCGCGCGAGATGGTCAGTCGCGTGGTGAAGGACCTGCACCGCAAGGGGCTGATACGCGCCGAGAAACGCCGTATTTACGTGCTCGACAAGCAGTCCATGCAAAAGCGGGCCACCACCCGCCATCACACCGACCGCCGTCAGCCCTGACGCCGGCGCGTCACCTCCCGGGCGCCGCTCGCCGCGCCCGCAGCCACATCCCCGGGTGGTCCCTTTCCCGTAATGGCATGAAAAGGCGGGTCTTCTTCTGCGAGACGCAAGGCCGCCAATCTGGGCATTTTTTCACTTCTGGCTGCTATGCCGTTATGGTATAAATTTTGCTGCTGTAACAACGAGTTTCGCGACAAGCCGGGCTTCGCATCCGGTGCGTGAGCGGAAGGAGCACCACATGAATTCGATCAGGGGAATCCTTGGTTTCATGCTGCTGGCGCTGTTCAGCGCAAGCGTGCTGGCAGCCGGCGCAGGAACGGTGACGCACCTCAGCGGCACGCTTTCGGTGCAGCGCGGCGACGGCAGCGTGCGCATCCTGTCGCAGAAATCCGAAGTCGATCCCGGCGACGTGCTGACGACCCAGCGGGACAGCTACGCGCAGATCAACTTCGTCGACGGCAGCTCGATCACGATGCGGCCCAATACCCAGGTCAAGGTCGAGCAGTTCAATTTCGTGCAGGAGCGCCCGCAGGAGGACAATTCCTTCCTGCGCCTGTTGAAAGGGGGACTGCGCACCGTGACCGGGCTGGTTGGCAAGCGCGGCAACCTGGACGCCTACAAGATCGGGACCAATACCGCCACGATCGGGATCCGCGGCTCCTCGGGCGACACGATCGACAATACCGGCGGCGGCTGCGAAGGGGTGACGGCCGGGTGCGAGAAGCTCCCGAAAGGCGTGTTCCACACGACCTACACCGGCAGCTACATGATGCAGAACGAAGGCGGCACGCAGGTCGTCAACGAAGGCCAGTTCGGCTACGCGAGCGATTTCAAGGTGCCACCGGTCCTGCTGCCGGGGGACCCGGGCCTGAACCTGAGCCAGTTGCCGTTCACCCTGGGCGTCGGCAGCGGCCGGCTCCAGGGGCAGGGCCAGGAGTGCGTCGTGCGCTAGAGCGCGCCGCGCTGTTTCGGAGCAAACCCCGCCTCGCGCGGGGTTTGTTTTTGTACTCCTCCGCCAGTCGCCGCCGCCGCTTCGGGTAACTGCGCGGCTTGCTTTCGATGTACAATCAAGGCGTTAACCGAGCGACTTGATGCTGCTGAGCGAGAAGACATCGACGCGGGCGGCCAAGAACCCGCTGCCACCCAAGCTGGCCGCACTCGTCCGCGAATCCTGGTGGTTCGCACTGCTCGGCCTGGCGCTCTACCTCGTTCTCGTTTTCTATTCCTATGACCGGGCCGATCCGGGCTGGTCCCACAGCCCGAGCGATCCCGCCATCATTCACAATGCCGGCGGTCGCGCCGGCGCGTGGATTGCGGACGTCATGCTCCACCTGTTCGGGGTGTCCGCGTACTGGTGGGTGGTGTTCTGCGCCGCGTCGGTGTGGTGGGGATTTCGCCGCATCGAAAACGTCACCGACGGGGACCGGCGGTCGTACGCCGTCATGGTCATCGGGTTCGCTGCGCTGCTCACCGCCAGCTGCGGTCTGGAGGCGCTGCGCCTCTACAGCCTGAAGGCGTCCCTGCCCCAGGCCCCAGGCGGGATACTGGGCGCCGTGGTCGGCGGCTTTCTGGGCCACGCGCTGGGGTTCACGGGCGGCACGCTCATCCTGCTGCTATTGCTGGCAGCCGGACTCAGCCTGTTCAGCGGAGTGTCGTGGCTCACCGTCATCGAGCTCGTGGGCGGCTGGAGCGAGACCGCGTATTTCTTCCTCAAGCGTCGCTGGCAGGAGCGGCAGGACCGGCGCGCCGGGGCGCAGGCGGTCATCGAGCGTGAGGAAGTGGTCGGGGTCAGCAAGAAGAAGCTGGAGATCCACGAGCCGGTCCGCATCGAGCCGCCCGCGGTCCAGATCCCGAAGTCCGCGCGCGTCGAGCGGGAGAAGCAGGTGCCTTTGTTCGAAAACCTGCCCGATTCTCTGCTGCCGCCGCTCGCCCTGCTCGACGAGCCGGAAAAAACGCTCGAGATGCTGAGCACCGATACCCTCGAGTTCACTTCGCGCCTGATCGAGAAGAAGCTGCTCGATTTCGGCGTCGAGGTGAAGGTGGTCGCGGCCTATCCCGGCCCGGTGATCACGCGCTACGAGCTCGAGCCCGCGATCGGCGTCAAGGGCAGTCAGGTCATCAATCTCGTGAAGGACCTCGCCCGGGCGCTGTCGGTGGTCAGCATCCGCGTGATCGAGACGATACCGGGCAAGAGCCTGATGGGGCTCGAGATCCCCAATCCGACGCGCCAGATCGTCCGGCTGTCCGAGATACTATGCTCGCAGGTCTACGCAGATCTGGGCTCCCCGCTCGCCCTCGGGCTGGGCAAGGACATCGCGGGCAACCCGGTGGTTGCCGATCTGCAGCGCATGCCGCACCTGCTCATCGCCGGCACGACCGGGTCGGGCAAGTCCGTTGGCATCAACGCGATGCTGCTCTCCCTGGTCTACAAGTCCCCGCCGAGCCAGGTCAGGCTCATCCTGATCGATCCCAAGATGCTCGAGCTCTCGATCTACGAGGGCATCCCGCACCTGCTGGCGCCGGTCGTCACCGACATGCGGCAGTCCGCGAATGCGCTCAACTGGTGCGTCGCGGAGATGGACCGGCGCTACAAGCTGATGAACGCGCTCGGCGTGCGCAACATGGGGGGCTTCAACCAGAAGGTACGCGAGGCGGCGCGAGCCAAGAAGTCGCTGCCCAGCCCCCTTTCGGCCAACCCGGAGAGCCCCGAGCCGCTGCACGAAATGTCGCTGATCGTCGTCGTGATCGACGAGCTGGCCGATCTCATGATGGTGGTCGGCAAGAAGTTCGAGGAGCTGGTGGCGCGGCTTGCGCAGAAGGCGCGCGCGGCGGGCATCCACCTCATCCTGTGCACCCAGCGGCCCTCCGTCGATGTCATCACCGGCCTTATCAAGGCCAACATACCGACGCGCATCGCCTTTCAGGTCTCGGCGCGCGTGGACTCGCGCACCATCCTCGACCAGATGGGGGCCGAAGCGCTGCTGGGGCAGGGTGACATGCTTTACCTGGCGCCGGGCAGCGGCTTCCCGCAGCGGGTGCACGGGGCTTTCGTCGCCGATCACGAGGTGCACAAGGTTGTCGATTACCTCAAGAAGCTCGCGCGGCCGCAGTACGTGGAAAGCGTGCTGGAGGGCCCCGAGCCGGAGGAGGCGGGCGAGGGCGGTCTCGAGGGCGAGGATGCCGAGTCGGACCCGCTCTACGACCAGGCCGTCGCCATCGTGCTCAAGACCCGGCGCGCCTCTATCTCCCTGGTGCAGCGGCACCTCCGGATCGGCTACAACCGCGCGGCGCGGCTGATCGAGCAGATGGAGCGTGCGGGAATGGTGTCGCCGATGCAGAGCAACGGCAACCGCGAGATCCTGGTGCCGGCGTCGGCGACGGAAGAACCCTGATCTCGGCGACGAATTTCCCCGTCGTATCGCTGTCCCAGCTGCATGAGATCCTACGTCGTCATCGTGCTGTTTCTTGCAGCCGCGGCCGTTCCCGCCGGCGAGGCCTACAGGTGGGTAGACGAGAAGGGTGTCGTCAACTACGGCGAGAAGCCGCCGGCCAACCGCCCCGCGCGACCGGTCAGCACCGAGCCGACCGGCGTCATCGAGACAGGCCCCTCCGGCCAGAAAGCCGCCACCGATCCACAGCGCGGGTCCGACGAACCCCGCAGTCCGCAGGTCATCGCGGTTCCAGTCCCCGTTCCCGCGCCCTCGGGGCCGGTGGTGCGCGGGATGGAGTTCGACACCTTCATCCGGCTCCAGACCGGCATGAGCGAAGGCGAGCTGCTGGTGCGCGCCGGTCGCCCCGATCACGAGGCTATCGACAGCCTGGCCGACTACGATCGGACCTTCTATTACTTTCCCACCGTCGCCAACCCCTACACGACGACGGTGAGGCTGCGCAGCGGGCGCATCGTCAGCCTCGACCGGATCAAGCAATTCCGATGAAGCTCGTCTTCCTCGCTGCCGCCCTGCTGCCTGCCGCGGCGTGCGCCTCGAGCATCGATGAGCTCAAGGCGCTGCTCACGCAGACGACCACCGCGCGCGCCCAGTTCGCGCAGATCGTGCTCGACCGGAACATGAAGCGGCTGCAGCAGGCCACCGGCATCATGCAGTTCTCGCGGCCTGGCAAGTTCCGCTGGGAATACGACCGGCCGCACGAGCAGCTCATCGTCGGGGACGGCAGCCGGGTGTGGCTCTACGACAAGGAGCTGAACCAGGTGACCGTGCGCCGCATGGACCGCGCCCTGGGGTCGAGCCCGGCCGCGATCCTCGCGGGAAGCAACAATATCGAGAAGGACTATGCACTCAGCGCCATTGGGAGCCGCGACGGGCTCGAGTGGCTGGAGGCGGTGCCGCGCGCCCAGGACGCCGCGTTCGAGCGGGTCCGGCTCGGCTTCGGCAAGACCGGCCTCGAGGCGATGGAGCTGCGCGACCAGTTCGGGCAGATCACCGTGATCAAGTTTTCGACCATGGAGCGCAACATCAAGCTGCCGGGCGAGTTGTTCCGCTTTACCCCACCGAAGGGGGCGGACGTGATCAGTGAATGATCTCTTCTCGAAAAAAGAGCCCGACGCTCCCCTCGCCGACCGGCTGCGGCCAGGCACGCTCGAGGAGTTCGTAGGCCAGGCGCACCTGCTCGGGCCGGGCAAGCCGCTGCGGCTCGCGTTCGAGTCGGGCAAGCCCCATTCGATGATCCTGTGGGGACCGCCCGGCGTCGGCAAGACGACGCTGGCGCGGTTGATGGCGCGGGCCTTCGATGCCGAATTCATCGCCATTTCGGCGGTGCTCGCCGGGGTCAAGGACATCCGCGACGCCGTCGCGCGCGCCGAGCACGTGCTGCAGCAGTCGGGCCGCCGCACCATCCTCTTCGTGGATGAAGCCCACCGCTTCAACAAGGCGCAGCAGGACGCCTTCCTGCCGCACGTGGAACGCGGGCTGCTTACCTTCATCGGTGCCACCACCGAAAATCCGTCGTTCGAAGTGAACAACGCGCTGCTGTCGCGGGCCGCCGTGTACGTGCTGCAGCCGCTGGGCGAGGACGATCTCGGGCGGCTGTTCGACCGCGCTCGCAGCGACTCCCTGGGAAATCTCGAGTTCGACGAAGAAGCGCGGGCGCTGCTGCTGGCCGCCGCCGACGGCGATGCGCGGCGCCTCTACAACATGCTCGAGCAGATCGGGATCGCCGCGGAGGAAGCGGGCCGCGACCGGGTAGATGCCAGCTTCGTCCGCGACACGCTGGCCCAGCGCCTGCGGCGCTTCGACAAGGGCGGCGACGCCTTCTACGACCAGATCTCCGCGCTCCACAAATCGGTGCGCGGGTCTGCGCCCGACGCGGCGCTCTACTGGCTGACGCGCATGCTCGACGGCGGCGCCGATCCGCTCTACATCGGGCGCCGCCTGGTGCGCATGGCGAGCGAGGACATCGGGCTGGCCGATCCGCGGGCGCTGCGCGTCGCGCTCGATGCCTGCGAGACCTACGAGCGCCTGGGCTCGCCCGAGGGAGAGCTCGCGCTGGCGGAAGCGGCGCTCTACCTGGCGGTTGCGCCGAAGAGCAATGCCGTCTATGTGGCTTTTGGCGCGGCGCGGGACCTGGTGCAGGAAGACGCCTCGCGCCCGGTCCCGGAGCACCTGCGCAACGCGCCGACCCGCCTCATGAAGGACCTGGGTCACGGACGCGACTACCGCTACGCGCACGACGAGGCCGGCGCCTACGCGGCGGGCGAGGGCTATTTTCCCGAAGGAATGAAGACGCCGGAGTTCTACCGTCCGACCGACCGCGGGCTCGAAGCCCGCATCCGCGAGCACCTCGAGAGCCTGCGGAAACTCGACGCCGAAGCCAAACGGAAAAAGCGTGATTCGTGACCCCTTCCCAACCCTCCTCCTTGTGAAGGGGGAGGGCTAGGGTGGGGGTTGGTGATTCGTGATTTGGCCCGGCGAATCCCTCAGCCGCCAGTCGTCAGTCGTCCGTCTTCTGGGATAATAGCGGAGCGCGCTTGCGCGCGAATTCAGGAAGACGGAAACGATGCTCGACGTTCAGCTGCTGCGCAATGACCTGCGCGCTGTCGCGAAGCGACTGGCGGACCGCGGCTACACGCTCGACACCGCCGCGTTCGAGGCGCTGGAAGTCCGGCGCAGGACGGTGCAGACCGGGACCCAGGAATTGCAGGCGAAACGCAATCAACTCTCGAAGCAGGTCGGCGATCTGAAGGCGAAGGGCGGGGATGCCGCGCAGCTGGTGGCGCAGGTCAACGCCCAGGCGGGCCGGCTCAAGTCCCTGGAGCAGGACCTGGAAAGCATCCAGGCGCAATTGAACGAGTTCATCCTGGACTTGCCCAATATTCCTCATGCGAGCGTCCCGGCGGGCAAGTCCGCGGCGGACAACCCGGAAGCGCGCAAGCACGGCAAGCCGCGCACTTTCGATTTCCCGGTCAAGGACCACGTGGACCTGGGCGTCGCGCTGGGGCTCGACTTCGATGCCGCCAGCAAGATCAGCGGCGCGCGTTTCGTCCTGATGAAAGGGGCGATTGCGCGGCTGCACCGCGCGCTCACCCAGTTCATGCTCGACCTACACACAAGGGAGCATGGTTACACGGAGGTCTATGCGCCGTACCTGGTTAACGCGGCCACGATGCGCGGCACCGGGCAGCTGCCCAAGTTCGAGGAAGACCTGTTCAAGATTCCGCGGCAGGAATCCGCCGGCACCGACGCGAGCCTTTACCTGATTCCGACCGCCGAGGTGCCGGTGACGAACGTCGTTCGGGAGCAGATTCTTCCGGCTTCCGACCTGCCATTGAAGTTCGTGTGTCACACACCCTGTTTCCGGTCGGAAGCCGGCTCCTACGGCAAGGACACGCGCGGCATGATCCGCCAGCACCAGTTCGACAAGGTGGAGCTGGTGCAGATCGTCCATCCGGAACGCTCCTACCAGGCGCTGGAGGAGCTCACCTCGCACGCAGAGACGATCCTGAAGCGGCTCGATCTGCCGTACCGGATCGTCACGTTGTGCACAGGCGACATGGGGTTTGCCGCGGCGAAGACCTACGACATCGAGGTGTGGCTCCCCGGGCAGAGGACGTACCGCGAGATCTCATCCTGCAGCAACTGCGAGGGCTTCCAGGCCCGCCGCATGCAGGCGCGCTTCCGCAACGACAGGCACAAGACGGAATTCGTGCATACCTTGAACGGCTCCGGCCTCGCGGTCGGCAGGACCCTCATCGCCGTGATGGAGAACTTCCAGAACGCGGACGGCAGCGTCTCGATCCCGGAGGCGCTGCGCCCGTACATGGGCGGCGTTTCTGTCATCAAGGCGAGCTAGGCGACCACTGTGCGCATAGGTAGAATCGCGCCTTCGCTCCGGGCCGGCGTTCTGTTTTTCCTGCGGAGAGGTGCCAGAGCGGTTGAATGGGCCGGTCTCGAAAACCGGAATACGCGCAAGCGTATCGTGGGTTCGAATCCCACCCTCTCCGCCATCAAGCTATTCCGTTGCGGACTGTTGCTGCCAGCCCTGCTGCTTCCCGCGGGCACGGCCTCGGCCCACGCCGCCCAGAAGCTCTCACCCGAGGTCGAATCGTTCATCCAGGAGATGGTGCAGAAGCACAAGTTCAGGGAGGCCGCGCTGCGCAAGGTGTTCGCGAAGGTGGAGCACAACCCCGCCGTCATCAGCGCGATATCGACCCCCCTCACGGCGCGGCCGTGGCACGAGTTCCGCAGCCGCTACGTGGATGAAGCCCGCATCAGCGGAGGCATCAAGTTCTGGCGGGAAAATGCGGCGGCGCTGGCCAGGGCCCGCGGGAAGTTCGGCGTGCCGGAGGAGATCATCGTCGCCACCATCGGCGTGGAGACGACTTACGGCAAGTACACCGGCAACCACGGTGTGCTGGAAGCTCTGGCCACGCTGGCGTTCAACTATCCGCCGCGCTCCGCGCTGTTCCGCTCCGAGCTGGAGCACTACCTGCTGCTTGCGCGGGAAGCGCGGGTCGATGCAGGCAGCATCAAGGGGTCTTACGCGGGGGCGATCGGCATACCCCAGTTCCTGCCCAGCAGCTACCGGCGTTACGCGGTCGATTTCGACGGCGACGGCCGGCGCGACCTGGTCAAGTCAACCGCCGACGCCATCGGCAGCGTGGCCAACTACTACAAGTCGCACGGCTGGCGCGCGGGAGCGGCCATCGCCGTCCCGACCGAAGTGGATCCGCGGGGCGCCGACGCCCTCGTGGGGATGGGCATCAAGCCGCGGATCAAGGTGGGAGACCTCAAGCAGCTGGGCGTTACGCCGGGCGGCCCGGTCGACGATGCCGCGGCCGCCGCCGTGTTCGCGGTGCAAGCCGCGAGCGGACGGCGCTACTGGCTGGGCCTCAACAATTTTCACGTGATTACCCGCTACAACCCCAGCGTCAACTATGCGCTGGCGGTACACGAGCTGGCACAGGAGCTGCGCGCGGCAGTCAAGCCCGGCAGCTAGAGCCTGACAGGATCAAGAGCGTAAATAGACAGGATTAACAGGATTAAGGAATCTCTGCACAAACGGGCGTGCAGAGATT
>JBIOVQ010000327.1:0-6930 GCA_044867805.1 Burkholderiales bacterium
CGCCATGGTCGAGCGGGGCGATGCGCTGCCGGTAGAGCCGGAACTGGCCGCGCTCGAAGGCGTTGCTGATCTGCGAGACGATCTTCAGCTCCTCGTGCCGGCCGCTCTGGCTGATCTCGTCCGGGCGGTAGACCTGCACGCGGTCGCGTCCGCGGTTCTTGGCCTCGTAGCAGCACGCATCGGCCGCGGCGAGGATCTGGTTTACGCCGCCGCTGTCCGCGTTGATCGGCACCAGGCCCATGCTGACGCCCACGCTGAACGTCTTGTCCTCCCACACGAAGCGGAACTCGCGCACCGTCTCGCGCAACGCGTTGGCGATGCGCAGCGCCTGGTCGAGGGGGCAGCTCTCGAGCAGCGCACCGAACTCGTCGCCGCCCAGCCGCGCCAGCGTGTCGCTGCCCCGCATGCGGGTCGCCATGATCGCGGTGAGCTGGCGCAGCAGCTCGTCGCCGGCGCTGTGGCCGCAGGTGTCGTTGACCGCCTTGAAGTTGTCGAGGTCCATGAACAGCAGGGCATGGTCGCGCCGCTGCGCCTTCGCGGTCTCGACCAGCTCGGACAGCCGCCGCTCGTACTCGCGCCGGTTGACCAGGCCCGTCAGCGCGTCGTGGCTCGCCTGCCAGGTGAGCTGCTGGGCCATGGCGCGGATCTGGCTCACGTCGTGGAACACGACGATCATGCCGTGCACGGTGCCGTCGCGCCCGCGGATCGGCGCGTGCGAATAGCGCACCGGGCATTCACGCCCGCTGCGGTCCACCAGCCGCACCGCGACCGCCTCCGCTTCGGAGGGGCTTCCTGCCCGCGTGACCGGCAGCGGATCGATCGGGCGGCCGGTGCGCTCGTCGAGCACGCGGTAGACCTCCGCCAGGGGGCGCCCGCTCGCCTGGGCGCTGCTCCACCCGAGATACTGCTCCGCGACCGGGTTCAGGTATTCGACCAGGCCGGCCGCGTCCGTGGTGATGACGCCGTCCACGATCGAGTGCAGGGTCACCTCCGCCAGCTCCTTCTCGCGCTCGAGCCGGGCTTCGCTGCGGGTGATACGCACCGTCGCCAGCACCGCGATCATGATGCCGGCGATCAGCGCCAGCACGCCGCCGGTGCCGATCAGGAGAAAGCCGTGCCGCATGCCCTGGTTCGCGGCGGCGATGGCCTGCGCTGTCTGCGCATGGTTGGCCTCGAGCAGCAGGTAGAGCGTCTCCTGGAAGCGGCTGTCCTCGATCACGGCCTGGGTAAGGTTCAGCTCGGACGCGCGCGCGATCTCGCCTCTCACGAGCAGGGCCACGATGTCCTCGCCGAGCGCCTGGGCGCGCGCCGCGGCCGCGATGGCCTCGTCGCGCGCGGCCCGCTCCGGCGCGGCCACCTGCAGCGTGCGCAGCTTCTCCACCGCGCGCGCATAGGTCTCCATCGCGCGGCGGTACTGCTCGTGCACGGTCTTGCGCGCCTGCCCGCTCTCCGCCGAGAACAGCTTGTCGATCAGGGCTGTGCGCTGGCCGTTGCTGAGGAACAGCTCGGAGACGGTGCCGATCTTGCGGCCCTGCGCCTCGGTCAGCGCGTTGATCTGGCGGTTGAACGACTCGATGCGCGCCAGGCCGAGCGCGATCAGCGTGGTGAGCGCGGCGAGAAGGAGTCCGAAGCTGGCAAACAGCAGGAATTTCGACTGGGGGCGGACCAGCGCAGCCTTCATGGCGGGGACACGCTCTCCGCCCGCCGCGGATGCCCGGCAAGCCGCGCCGCGGGGTCCTGGCGGTAGAACGCCGCGAGCTGCCGGTAGACGTCCGCGTACTCGCTCAGCACGGCGCGCGGCGTCTCGAAGAAGGCTTCGCTCAGCACCGCGAAGAACTCGGCGGGATGCTCGGCAGCGTAGGCATCGATCTCGCTCGGCTCGCGCCGCTCGACCCGCCCCTTGAAATCCTCGTAGGCCGCGCCGAAGGCGCGCGACCACGCCGCCCGATCCATGCCGGCATGCAGGGGGGGGAACCCGTTGGCGTCGCCGTTCAGCATGTCGAGCTTGTGGGCGAACTCGTGGATCACGACGTTGTAGCCGGTCTCGCCCCCGCGCAGTTCGGCGTCGGCCCACGACAGGATCACCGGCCCCTCGAGCCAGGACTCGCCGGTCATCGGCTCCTCGACGCGATGCGCGATGCCGTCGTCGTCCACGTACTCGTACTCCGCGACGAATTCGTCGGGGTAAACGATGACCTCCGCCCAGCCCCTGTAGTAGTCCAGATCAAGGTTGAGGATGAGCATACAGGCCTGCGCCGCGATGCACACGCGCATTTCGTCACGCAGCGCAAGACCGCCCGCTCCGACGATGGACTTTTCGTGCAGGAATAGCACGACCCGCTCGCGCAGCCTTGCGCGCTCTTCCGGCGCCAGCGCGCGCGTGAAGGGATAGCGCTCGACCGCAGCCTGCCACAGTCCCTCGTCGAGGCTGGACCGTTGGAGTATGCGTTCGCGGCGCCATTTTCTAAACCACCTCATGGCGATGCGGCGTCACTTGATGGCCTTGCTGTCGTCCCCGACGACCTTGAGCTGCGCGCCCTCCGGCGGTTCCAGTTCGGCCGACTCGATGCGCTGGAACTGCTGGCTGATCTTGGTGCCGGTGATCTGGATCTTCTCCACGTCCTCGCCCGCCTGCCGGATGTGCCTGGCGAGATCGTGCAGCCGCTCGTCGAAGCGCGCGAACTCGACCGCCAGCCGTCCCAGCGCTTCCCGGATGACATGGATCTGCTTGCGCGTCTCGACGTCCTTCAGCACCGCCCGCGCGGTGTTGAGCACCGCCATCAACGTCGTGGGCGACACGATCCACACCCGCCGCGCATTCGCGTACTCCACCACTTCCGCGTGATAGGCATGGATCTCCGCAAATACCGCCTCGGCGGGCACGAACATGACGGCGCCGTCGGAGGTCACGTCGGGCACGATGTACTTCGCCGAGATGTCGTCGACGTGCTTCTTCACGTCGGCGCGGAACTGGCGCTGCGCCAGCGCGCGGTCGACATCGTTGGCGTCCCGCGCCACCATGCGCCGGTAGTTGTCGAGCGGGAACTTCGAGTCGACGCACACCAGGCCGGTCGGCTCGGGCAGGCGCAGCGCGCAATCGACCCTGAGCCCGTTGGGCAGCGTGTATTGCATCTCGTAGGCCGCCGGCGGCAGCATGTTCCGCACCAGCGCCTCCAGCTGGACTTCGCCGAATGCGCCGCGCGACTGCTTGTTGCCGAGCAGGTCCTGCAGCGTCACCACGCTGCCGGTCAGGGTCTCGATCTTCTTCTGCGCCTCGTCGATGGTCGCCAGGCGCTGCATCACGCTGACGAAGGTGTCGTTGGTCTTCTTGAAGCCCTCGTCGAGCCGCTCGTTGACCTTGCCCGAGATCTGCTCCAGCCGCTGGTCGATCCGGGCGTTGAGCTTGTCGGTGGTCTCCCCGAGGCTGGCGGCGAGCTGGAGCTGGAGGCGGTGCAGGGTTTCGCGGGTCTGGCCCAGCTCCTCGGACAGGCGCGAGGTCACGCGCTCGGATTGCTGCGCGAGGCCGCCGTGCAGGTCGGTCAGCATGGCGCGGTGCTTTTCCTCGAGCACGCGCGCCAGGTCCCCGGTAGCGGCCGCCCGGGAGATCAGTCTTAAAACGAGGACGACAAGGACGACGAGGGCGGCCAGAGCGGCGAGCGCCAGGACCACGAACAAGATGTCGTGCATCGACTGCGAATTATACCCGCGTCGCTCTGCTGCGACTAATTCGGAAGGCGTGATTTGTGATTGGTGATTGGTGATTTGTCATTGGCGTGTCCTGCCTGGGCCTTTCCGCCCAATCACTATTCACTGATCACCATTCACGCGTTTGAGGGAGCGCTCAGCCCAGCGCCCGCAGGACCTTCAGAGGCGCGACGGACAGCACGCGGCGCGTGCCCAGGTAGCCGGCCGCCGCCACGCCGACCGCTCCGCCGACGATGCCGAGCAGCCACACCCCTGGGTCCGCCGTGTATTGCAGGTGCAGAAAACGGTGGGCGATGAAATAGGCAAGGCCCGATGCTCCCGCCGCCGCCACGAACCCCGCCGCCGCGCCGATCAAAGTGAACTCGGCAAGGTGCGCGCGGCGGATCTGCGGGCGGCTCGCGCCGAGCGTGCGCATGATGGTCGCCTGGAACAGGCGCTCGTCCTGCGTGCTGGCGAGAGCCGCGTAGAGAACCATGAGGCCCGCGGCCAGCGTGAACAGGAACACGAACTGCACCGCCAGCGCCGCCTGGTCCATCATGCGCTGCACCTGGCCCAGCGTCTGGGCCACGTCGATCAGCACGATGGTGGGGAATGCCTTCACCAGTGCATTCAACAGGGCGGTCTCTCCGCGCGGCAGGTGGAAGCTCGTCACGTAGGTGGCGGGATGGCCGTCGAACAGCCCCGGCGGCGCGACCACGAAGAAATTCACGTTGAACGTGTCCCAGTCCACGCTGCGCAGGCTCGTGACTATTGCCGCCACGGGGGTGCCGGCGATATCGAACTTGAGGATGTCGCCCATGCGTATGCCGAGTGTCTCGGCGAGACCCTTCTCCACCGAAAGCTGGTCGGGCGGCGCCCCTGCTTCCCACCAGCGCCCCACCACGATGCGGTTGTCCGCCTGCATTTCCGTCGCCCAGGACAGATTGAATTCCCGCGTCACCAGGCGCCTTGCCCGGTCATCGGGATAGTCGTCCGCCGACACGCTGCGCCCGCCGATTTCCACCAGGCGGCCGCGCACCATCGGGTAGAGCCTGGGCGCGGCCATTCCCCGGTCGGAGAGAAAGCGCCGGATCGGCTCGACCTGTTCCGGCTGGACGTTGACGATGAAGCGATTGGGCGCGAGCGGAGGCAGGCTGTCGCGCCAGGTGCGCAGCAGGTCCGACCTCACCAGCGTGAGCGTCAACAGCGCCATGATGCCGATGCCCAGCGCCACTACCTGCAGGATCGTGGCGAGCTGGCGCCGCTGCAGGCTTGCCACGCCGAAACGCAGCGCGGCGCCCCGCCCCCGCAGGACGCGCAGCGCGCGCAGCACCAGCCAGGTCAGCGCGCACGCGGCGGCCATGGCCGCCACGAACCAGGCCAACACGGTCAATCCGAGCTTCAGCTCCTGCGCCCGCCACAGGATCATCGCGGCGATGACGGCGCAGCCCGCGGCGTACCCGAACACTCCCAGGCGCTTGGGCACGCCGAGTTCCCGCCGCAGCACGCGCAGGGTAGGCACCTGGGCCAAGCTCATGAGCGGGGGCAGCGCGAATCCGAGCAGGAGCAACATGCCCGCCGCCGCGCCGTGGACCGCCGGAATCAGGCTGGTTGCAGGCAGCGCCACATTTACGACCTGGCCCAGCCACGCCGCCAGCAGCAGCTGGGCGCCGGCGCCGAGCGCAATGCCGATGCCCGCGGCCAATGCACCCAGCATGATGAAATGCGCCACGTAGAGACCGACGATCTTTCCCTGGCTCGCGCCCAGGCAGCGCATGATGGCGCAGGCATCCAGGTGGCGCTGCAGGTAACGCCGCGCCGCGAGCGCGATGGCCACGGCAGCCAGCAGCACGCTGGTCAGGGCCGCCAGATTGAGGTACTTCTCCGCGCGCTCCAGCGCGGAGCGCAATTCCGGCCGCGCGTCGCGTATGCCCTGGATGCGGGTTCCGTGCGGCAGGCGGGGTTGGGCCCAGCTGCGGTAAGCATCGACTGCTTCCACTTCGCCCGCTATGTACAGCCGATAGCTCACGCGGCTGCCCGGCTGGATCAGTCCCGTTGCGGCAACGTCCGCGGCGTTGAACACCAGCCGCGGTGCGCCGCCCAGGAAGCCGAGCTCGACCCCGGGCTCGTGCGTGGCGACCGCGGCCACGCGCAGTCGAGTTCTCCCTACTCCGACCGAAGCGCCTGCCGGGAGCTCGAGTGAAGTGTGGAGCCGTTCGTCCACCCATGCGGTGCCGGGCTCCGGTATCGTGCCGGCCGCGCGGTCCGGCCCGAAAAGATGGTCCGCGATCCGCAGCTCCCCGCGCAGCGGGTAGCCCGGCGACACCGCCCTCACGTCCGACAGCACGTTGCGGTCCCCGTAAACCACCATGCTCGGAAAGCGCGATATCCCCGTTGCCGCCAGGCCGCGGCGGACCGCTTCCTCGCGCAGGTCTTGCGGCAGCGGGCGCGAATCGATGATGACGAGATCGGCTCCGAGCAGCCGGTTCGCCTGCTGGTCGAGCACCCGCCGCACGCGGTCGGTGAAAAATCCCACGGTCGTCACGCTCGCGACCGCAATCACGATCGCGAGCGCGATGAGGGTGAGCTCCCCGGCACGGTAGTCGCGCGCCAGCAGCCGCCACGCCAGCCTGATTGTCTGGAAGAGCTTCAATTCACGACGCAAAGCCGCAAAGACGCAAAGATAATCAATACTGAAAAATCAAGGCATCTCAAGAGCAAACCCTCGCATCTCGGTCGAACACCCTTCACGAAACATGAACACGGCCTGAGAGCTTCCTGAAAAATCATGCTTTCTTTGCGCCTTTGCGCCTTTGCGTCTAGAGGTTACCGTCCTGCAATCGGCCGGCGGCGAGACGCAGCACCCGGTCGCAGCGGCGCGTGAGGGCTTCGTCGTGGGTGACGAGCAGCAGCGTCGTGCCACTTTCGCGGTTCAGCTCGAACAGCAGGTCGATCACCTGCCCGCCCGTTGCCGCGTCCAGATTACCGGTCGGCTCGTCCGCCAGCAGCAGCTTGGGCCGCGTCACGAAGGCGCGCGCGATCGCAACGCGCTGTTGCTCTCCACCGGACAGCTGCTTGGGATAGTGGTTCACCCGGTCGGCGAGGCCCACGCGCGCCAGCATCGCGCGCGCGGCATCTTGCGCGCCGCCCGCGCCCGCGAGCTCGAGCGGCAGCATCACGTTTTCCAGCGCCGTCATCGCCGGCAGCAGTTGGAACGACTGGAACACGAAGCCGACCATGCGCCCG
>JBIOVQ010000328.1:0-36482 GCA_044867805.1 Burkholderiales bacterium
GGCGCGGCCAAGGAGCTGTTCGAGGCATCGAACCGGATGCTGGGCCGGACCGCCAACCTGCAGCGCATCCTCGCGCACAGCCCGTACGTGGCGCGCTGGCTGCTGCCCTTCATAGCCGCGGTTCGCCAGCCCAGCGCCGGCGCGGTATCCGACGTGCGCCTGCGCAACCTCGCGGTGCTAAAGACGTCCACGATCAACGGCTGCAAGTACTGAACGGAGCACAACCGGGTGCTTGGTCAAGCACTGGGGCTGAAGGACGAAGAGTTCGACGCCCTTCAGGGCGACTACCGCGCGAGCAGCCTCTTCGACCGGCGCGAAAAGGCGGTGCTGGCGTGGTCGGAAGCGATGACCCTCAACACGGCCAAGCGCGACGACGCGGTCTGGGATGAGCTGCGGGGGCTGTTCAGCGATGCCGAGATCGTCGAGATTTCTCTGGCCTGCGCCATGTTCAACATGATCAACCGGCTGAACGATTCCTTCCGCACCGAGCTAGAGCCCGAAGAGTACAACCGCAGGCAGCATCGCGCGGTCGGCGTGACCCGCGGGGCGCTCGAGGACTACGCTTGCCGCATCTGCGACGGCAGGAAAAGCGGGACCTGATACGGCGTGACATGGTACGGCGGGACACGATACTTCGGGACGTGGCAATGCGGGGCTGAAACAAATCCGCCCCAGCATGTCCCACTCTATCATGCCCCGATTCATCACGTCCCGCTTTTAAACGGCCGATGAGACCAAAAATCTATATCACCCAGCCCGTCGCGAGCAACGCCATCGAGCGGCTGCGCGCGGTAGCCGATGTCGAGCTGAACCCTGACACGCTGCACAAGGTCACCAAGAGCGAGCTGCTGGAGCGGATGCCGCAGCTCGATTTTCTGTTCTGCCTGCTGCACGACAAGGTCGACCATGACGTCATTGCGGCCGGCAAGCGCCTGCGCGCCATCGCCTCGATGAAGATCACACCCTCCGACATAGACGTGGCTGCGGCCACGGCGCGTCGCCTGCCGGTCACGGTCATCCCGCCTATGGTTACGGAAGCCACCGCCGACATGCACTTTGCTCTGCTGCTGGCCGTTGCCCGGCGTGTGGTCGAGGGCGATCAGCTGTTGCGTGCCGGCGTGTTTCCCGGCGCGCAATCGGCGCACCTGCTGGGCGCCGCGGTGCACGGGCGGACCATCGGCCTCATCGGCGGCGGAGGACGCATCGGGAAGGCGGTGGCGAAGCGGGCGCAGGGCTTCTCGATGCGCACCGTATACTGGACGCCGCGCCGCAAGCCCGAGGCGGAGGAGCGGGAAGCCGGGCTCACCTACGTGCCCTACGACCATCTCCTCGCCGAATCGGATTTCGTCTCGGTGCACGCGCCTCTCACCGCCGAGACCCGCCACCTGGTCGGCGAGCGCGAATTGCGGCTGATGAAGCCCACCGCATTCCTCGTCAACACCGCGCGCGGCCCGATCGTGGACGAGAAAGCCCTGGTGCGCGCGTTAAAGGCTGGCCGCATTGCGGGCGCCGGCCTCGATGTCTACGAGAACGAGCCCCAAGTCGAGGCCGAGCTGATCACCATGAAGAATGTCGTGCTTACGCCGCACCTCGGCAGCGCCGTTAGGGAGTTGCGCGAAGCCATGGCCAACATCGTGGTGGACAATATCCTCGCCGTGCTGGCTGGAAAGCGGCCGCCCAACTGCTGCAACCCGGAGATATACCAGTGATTCGTGAGTCGTGATTGGTGATTCGATAGAATCTGCGTTCCGCGGATTCATCTGAACTACCGACGCGGCTCCTCCTATTGAAAGGTAACGGTTATGGCGGGTAAGGCGAAAGTGGTGCTCACCGACTACGTGTGGGAGTCGCTGGACGTCGAGAAAAAAATCCTCGCGGGCCTGGCCGACCTGGTGCCGTTGCAGACCAAGAAGCCGGAGGACTTTCTCACGCAGGCAGTGGATTGCGACGCGCTGCTCAATACCTACGCCGGGCCCATCACGGGTGACGTCATGGCCAAGATGCCGAAGTGCAAGATCATCGCGCGCTACGGGATTGGAGTGGACACGATCGACCTCGAGGCGGCCACCCGCGCCGGCATCATCGTCACCAACAACCCGACCTACTGCGTCGAGGAGGTGGCGGAGCACACGATGGCGCTGCTGCTGTCCGCCGCCCGCAAGATCGCGTTCTACGATCGGATGGTGCGGGCCGGAACCTGGGCGGTGCCGCCCGGCAAGCCGCTCTACCGGATGGTGGGCCAGACGCTGGGCCTGGTCGGCTTCGGCAATATCGCGCGGCAGGTCGCGGTGCGCGCCGCCGCTTTCGGCATGAAAGTCCTGTATGCGGATCCCTTCGTGAAGGAAGGCCAGTTCGACGCGCCCGGCAGGAAGGCGGAATTGGGCGAGCTGTTGAAGGAGTCCGACTTCGTGTCGGTGCACCCTCCCCTCACGCCTGAAACCTGCAAGATGATCAACGACGATGCGTTCTCGCGCATGAAGCCGACTGCCATCCTCGTCAACTGCTCGCGCGGGCCGGTGGTGGATACCGACGCGCTGGTGCGCGCTCTCGACGCGAAGAAGATCGCCGGCTGCGCGCTCGACACGGTGGACCCCGAGCCGCTGCCGAATCCTCATCCGCTACGCGGACGGGAAAACGTCATACTCAATCCCCATGTGGCGTGGTACAGCGAGACGGCGATGATAGGCCTGCAGGCGGGGGCGCCCAACGAGGTGCGCCGCCTGCTTACCGGCGAATGGCCGATCAACGTGGTCAATAAGGCGGTCCGGGAAAAAAATCGCGCCGGCCTCTAGGCGAGTGATTAAGTGATTCAGTGATTAGGTGATTGAGCCCGCAGTCGGTTCTTTACTTAATCACCCAATCACTTAATCACTCAATCACCGGGATTCAGATGATAAATGCCGCCATAATCGGCCTGGGCTGGTGGGGCAAGGCTCACCTCGCCGCGGTTCAGGGCAAGAGCGCCAGGCTCCGCTTCGTGCACGGCGTGAGCAAGGAAATCGATGCCGCGCTGCCCCTTGCCGAAGCCCACGGCCTCACGCTCTCCGACGACCTCGAGCGCGCGCTCGCCGACCCGCGCGTCGAGGCGGTGGTGCTCGCCACGCCGCACTCGCTGCACACGGGTCAGGTAGTGCGCGTGGCGGGCGCCGGCAAGCCCGTGTTCTGCGAGAAGCCCTTCGCGTTGAAGCGCGCTGACGCGGAGCGCTCAGTGGCGGCCTGCGCGCGGGCCGGGGTCGCGCTCGGCGTCGGCACCAACAAGCGCTTCTGGCCATCGATGGTGGAGCTGCGGCGCGTGGTGGCGAGCGGCACCCTCGGGCGCATCATGCTGATCGAGGGCCACTACAGCAACGAAAACTCCGGGATGCACTTCTCGGCCTGGCGCGACTCGCCCGACGAATCTCCCGGCGGTGGCATGACCGGCACCGGCATGCACCTGCTCGACGCCTTCATCAGCGTCGCCGGTCCGGTATCCGGGGTGAACGCTCGGCTCGTGACCCACCGTCCGGGAGCCGACCCGCGCGACACGATAGGCGTCAACTTCGAGTTCGCGAGCGGCCTCACCGGCTACTTCGGCGCCGTGCGCGCCTCGCCCGTCTACTGGCGGGTGCACGTGTTCGGCGACGAAGGCTCGGCCGAGGCGCTCGGCGAGACGCAGGTCGTCCTGCGGTCGCGCGGCGGAAAGACAGAGGTTCGGGATTTTCCGAAGGTCGACTCGATACTCGCCGAGCTCGACGCCTTCGCCGACGCGATCGAGGGGCGCGCCCCCTATCCGATCACGCCGAAGGAGATCGTGGACGTAGTAGCGGCCTTCGAGGGCATCATCCGCTCGATGGACACCGGCAAGCCGGCGTCCATCAACTGACGGCCAACGTACGTCGACCGGCGAATAAAAGCGGGCCGTCAGGCCCGCTCTCCATTGGAACTACGCTATCTGCGGTCACATGCGCGAGGCGGCCGCGGCTACATTCACTCCCCGCAACTGCGCCCGATCGATCGCTTGCTGCACCTGGCCGCTCGCTTTCGCGTGCTCGATAAAATCCTTCGCGTACGCCGTGCCGGCCGGCCGTCCCTTGGCGATCCCAAGTGACTGCTTGACGCTGAAAATGCTGCCCTCGAGAATCCGCGAACCCGGAACTCTTTCCGCTATGGAGAGGAGCGCTGTCCGGTTTGCCACCATTGCATGTATCTTGCCGGACGCCAAGAGCTTGACACTCTCGGCGTTGGAGGACACCCGGATGAGCTGGGCCTGCTTGATGTTCTGGGTGACAAACACATCCTGCGCACTGCGCTGCGATACACCGATCCGGTGACCCGGCTTGTCCACGTCGCCAATGCCCCGGATCGGTGAGCCCGCTGGCACAAGATAGCTATTTCCTATCTCGACGTAGGCGGCGGTGAAGTCCATGTGGGTGCTCCGTGCCGGCTCAAACCCCAGGAACGCCACGTCCCAGGCGCCCGCCTTCGCTCCGTCCACCATCCTGCTGACCGCCTCATACCGGACCGGCTCGAAAGGAACCCCGAGTTGCCGGGCGAGCTCGCGGCCGAGATCAACGGCGATTCCCTGCATTTCCACAGCCGATCCGTCCTTGGTGACGTACGACGGGTTCGTAACCAGCAAGCCAACGCGGAGCTTGCCCGTGGGCGCAAGCTCGGAGCGCGCGGCCGGTGGAACCGTCGGTGCGGTAGCGCATGCTGCAAGAACTGCGACTGCGAAGAGCAAGGCCGCGGCGCGGCCCCTTGTCGGTACCTTCATGCTGCCCTCCCCTGTGAGGTTGCTGTGGTTCCGGACCGTTGCGGTCCGGGAGGGCAACTATGCGCTCCTTGCAGAGTCCACACAATGGATTCGAATTCCGACTCCCATATTCGTGTTTGCAGTGGCGCGTTCGGCCGCGGACTGCGGCAAGCTTTCAACGGGTTAGGTCGCCTGGAAACACAAAGGCGAGCCAAATGGCTCGCCTCTTTCTGCATACCGGTCACCGATCACTGGCCACCGGTCACTGCAACTCAGAGTGCCCGCTCGAGCCGGTCCCGTTGCTCGTAAAGCTCCTTCGGCATGCGCGACTTGAGCTTGTCGAACAGCTCGGCGTGGTCTTTCACCTCCTTGTGCCATACGGCGCGATCGACCCTCGAGAGCTCCTCGAAGCGCGCGCGCGGGAAATCGAGCCCGGCCCATTCGAGGTCCTCGTAGCGCGGCTGCAGGCCCAGTGGTGTCTTGACCGCCTCCACCTTGCCCTCTATGCGGTCGATGATCCACTTGAGCACACGCATGTTCTCGCCATAGCCGGGCCAGATGAACGCGCCGCTGGCGTCCTGCCGGAACCAGTTGACGCCGAAGATGCGCGGCGGGTGCTTGAGCCCCGCGCCCATCTTCAGCCAGTGCTTGAAATAGTCACCGTAGTGGTAGCCGCAGAACGGCAGCATGGCGAACGGGTCGCGGCGGACCACGCCCACCTGCCCCACGATGGCGGCCGTCGTCTCCGACGCCATCGTCGAGGCCATGTACACCCCGTGGGTCCAGTCGAGCGATTCCGTCACCAGCGGTACCGCGGTCGCGCGCCGCCCGCCGAACAGGAACACGCTGATCGGTACGCCCTGCGGGTTCTCCCAGTCCGGGTCCACCGACGGTATCTGCGCGCAGCTCATGGTGAAGCGCGCGTTGGGATGCGCGGCCTTGCGCCCGCACCCGGGCGTCCATTCCTTGCCCTGCCAGTCGATGAGATGCTCGGGGGGGCTCTTGGTCATCCCTTCCCACCACACGTCGCCATCCGGGGTCTGCGCAACGTTGGTGAAGATCGTATCGTGCGTAACCGCTTTCATGCAGTTGGGGTTGGTGAACTCGGAGGTGCCCGGCGCAACGCCGAAAGCCCCGGCTTCGGGGTTAATCGCGTAGAGGCGGCCGTCCTTGCCCGGCTTGATCCAGGCGATATCCTCGCCGATGGTGGTGATCTTCCACCCCTTGTCCTTGAACACCTTGGGCGGCACCAGCATCGCGAGGTTGGTCTTGCCGCAGGCGCTCGGGAACGCGGCTGCGACGTAGTGCTTCTTCTTTTCGGGCGTCTCCACTCCGAGGATGAGCATGTGCTCGGCGAGCCAGCCCTGCTCCCTGGCCATGATCGAGGCGATGCGCAGCGCGAGGCACTTCTTGCCCAGCAGCGCATTGCCCCCGTAGCCGCTCCCGAACGACCAGATTTCCTTGGTCTCGGGGTAGTGGACGATGTACTTGTGCTGCTTGTTGCTGGGCCACACCGCGTCCTTCTGGCCGGGCGCGAGCGGCGCTCCCACGGTATGCACGCACGGCACGAAATAGCCGTTCGACCCCAGAACGTCGAGCACCTTGCGCCCGATGCGCGTCATCAGCTTCATGTTGACGACCACGTACGGGGAATCGGTGAGCTCGACCCCGATATGCGCGATATGCGAGCCGAGGGGCCCCATGCTGTAAGGAATCACGTACATCGTGCGCCCGCGCATGCAGCCGTCGAACAACGGCTTCAACGTGGCACGCATTTCGTCCGGCGCCACCCAGTTGTTGTTGGGGCCCGCGTCTTCCTGGTTGCGACTGCACACGAAGGTGCGCTCTTCCATGCGCGCCACGTCGCCGGGATCGGAGCGCGCCAGGAAGCAGCCGGGCCGCTTCTGCGGGTTGAGCTTGATCAGCATGCCGCTGGCGACCATCTCGGCGCACAGCCGGTCGTATTCCTCCTGCGACCCGTCGCACCAGTAGATGCGGTCGGGCTTCGTCAGGCTGGCAATCTCGGAAACCCAGGCCGCGAGCTTGGCGTGCTTGACGTAGGCGGGAGTTGCCGGGGCCTGGGCGAGGTGGGCAGCGCTGACGGGGTGATTCATACGCATCCTCTCGTACGCGTCGATCTTTTGTCTTGTAAAAACAAAGGCAAAGCGACCATCCCCCTGGTAGCCTTGCCTGATTTTGGAATAAGTTTACACCAAATCGTTCCCGCCGGGCGGGCAGCCCGGTGCGCGGCTGGCGTCGCGACCACGCGAGCCACGCGATGCCGGCTCCCGCCAGGAGTACCGCGACGTTCTTGCGTGCCGTGTTCACGGTAGACACTAGACGCAAAGCCGCGAAGGCGCAAAGGAGAGAGAATAATTCTCACAGCCACAGCGCCTTCTATCGGCGCCAATCTCCAGCCCCCCAGAGGGAGTGTTTCTAATAGTTCAATGTCTTCTTTGCGGCTTTCGACTTTGCGTCGTGACCTTCTACCGGCGTTGGAACTGCACCTTGCCGAACATGATCTCCCACGATTTATCGCTGTGCGGCGTCTGGTTGGCGGCCTGCACGTCGGCGAGCACTTTCAAGGCACGCTGCACGGCGGGGCGAACGTTGATCTCGTCGAACCAGCGCTTGACGCTGGGGTATTCCCCGATGTCGACGCCGCGGGCGTCGGCGCCGCGCAGCCAGGGAAAGCTCGCGATGTCTGCGATCGAGTACTCGGTGCCGGCGAGGTAGCGCGTCTGGCCGAGCTGCTTGTCCAGCACGCGGGTCAGGCGATTGGCCTCGTTGGTGTAGCGTTCGATCGCGTACTGGATCTTCTCCTTCGAATAGCGGCGGAAATGATTGGCCTGCCCCATCATGGGGCCGAGGCCGCCCATCTGCCACATCAGCCACTGCATGCAGCTCCAGCGCGCATGCATGTCCGTCGGCAGCAGCTTGCCGGCCTTGGAGGCGATATAGAGCAGGATCGCGCCTGATTCGAACAGCGAGAGAGGCTTGCCGCCGGGCCCGTCGTGATCCACGATCGCCGGGATGCGATTGTTGGGGCTGATCTTGAGGAATTCGGGCTGGAACTGCTCGCCTTCCCGTATGTTGACGCCGTGGATCCGGTACTGGAGCCCGGTCTCCTCGAGCGCGATGTGGACCTTGTGACCGTTCGGTGTCGGCCAGGTGTATACGTCTATCATATGGACCCCCTAGGGTAATGATGAACGATGAATGATGAATTGTCAGTGCCCTGCTTCGCAGGCAACACGTTCTGCGCTCTGCATTCTGCTTTCATCGCTACGAGAGTGCATCCTACCAACTTCGTGGCGCCGGAGTAACCGAGCGCCGCGCTATCTCCTGCCACGCTGATCCTCGCATGCCATCGTTCATGTCATGGTGGTTGCCGCCGGGCACGTCGCCGGACGCCGGGCTGATCCTCACCGCGCGCGGTATCCGCGCCTTTACCGACGGCTACGTGGCGCTGCTGCTCCCCTACTACCTCACGCTGCTTGGCTATGGAGCGTTGGAGGTCGGCATCATCGCCACCGCAACGCTCCTTGGGTCCGGGCTGCTTACGCTGCTCGTGGGCCTGTTCGCCTACCGCTTCCGGCTCCACGCGCTGCTCACCGCGGCGTGCGCGCTCATGCTCATCAGCGGGCTGGGCTTTGCCGCCTTCACGGACTTCTGGCCGCTGCTCCTCGTGGCCGCTATCGGCACCCTCAATCCGTCGACCAGCGATGTCAGCGTGTTCCTGCCGATCGAGCAGACCATCCTCTCGCATGCGGCCCGGGCCGAACAGCGCACCGTTCTGTTCTCGCGCTACAGCCTGGTAGCCCACCTGGTCGGCGCGCTCGGCGCGCTCGCCGCCGCAGTGCCCGGAATAGTCGCGCAATGGGAGGTCGTCGAGCTGAAGGCCGCTGTGCAGGTCATGTTCGTGGCCTACGGGCTGTCCGCCCTCGTCGTGCTCGCTCTTTACCGGCGGCTGGTCTCTGCCGGCTCCCGCGGCGACCAGTCGCGTCCCGCTCCCCTGGGGCCTTCACGCAGCGTTGTTTACCGCCTGGCGGCTCTGTTCAGCCTCGACGCCTTTGGAGGCGGCTTCGCCGTGCAATCTCTGCTCGCGCTGTGGCTGTTCCTCCGTTTCGATCTCTCGGTGGAGATGGCGGGCACGATCTTTTTCTGGACCGGCGTGCTGGCGGCGGCATCGTTCCTTGCGGCCCCGGCGATAGCCCGGCGCTTCGGCCTCATCAACACAATGGTGTTCACGCACCTGCCTGCGAACATCTTCTGCGTGCTCGTCCCGTTCATGCCGACGCTGGCGCTCGCCGTGCTGTTCCTGCTTCTGCGCGCGGCGCTTTCGTCCATGGACGTCCCGGCGCGCAGCTCCTACGTGATGGCGGTGGTCTCCCCGTCCGAACGGCCTGCCGCCGCGGGTGTCACCGCGGTGCCGCGCAGCCTCGCCGCGGCCACCAGCCCGGCTATCGCCGGCTATCTGCTGACCTTGAGCACTTTCGGCTGGCCGCTGGTCATCTGCGGCGTGCTCAAGATCGCCTACGACCTGACACTGCTCGGGATGTTCAGAAAGGTGAAACCGCCGGAAGAACAAAGTTGACAGTTGCCAGTGGACAGTTGGCAGTAACTGCAAACTGCCCGGTACCTACTGCACACTGCCCACTGCAAACTGCCCACTCCGCGATCGGGAATCCCGCTCGCGGGATGGCAGGCGGCTCGCGCGCAGCACCGGCGCCCACTTGTCCATTTCAGTATGGATGCGGGTCGCGAACTGCTCGTAGGTCATGGTGGCGGGCTCGAGTCCGAGGCTGCGTAAATGCGACTGGATGGCCCGGCTTGTGATCAGGCCGCTCACCTGGCTTCTCACCCACGCGGCCGCCGGAGCGGGCGTACCGGCCGGCGCGAACAGGCCGTACCAACCTTCGATCTCGAATCCAGGGAGGCCGGACTCGTCCAGCGTCGGCACCCCCTCCAGCCGATCGGCGCGCCGCGCGCTGGTGACAGCCAGGGGCTTGAAGTGGTCGTTGGGGAGGTAGCCGAGCGCCAGCGGCAGCGCCGCAAACATCAACGAGACCTGCTGTTGCGCGATGCCGCTCAAGGCCGCGACCCCGCCGTTGAACGAGGCGTGCACGATGTGCACCCCGGCCTTGCGCCGGAACAGCTCGCCTGCCAGATGACCGGTGCTGCCGTCGCCGGAGGACCCGTAGTTGATTTCGCCCGGCCGCGGGCGCAGCCAGTCGATCAGCGCGCGCGGTGAATCGGCCGGCAGGCTCGTGCTCGCCATCAGCACGAACGGCATCGTGGCGAGGGGCGTCACCAGGATGAAATCCCGGACGGGGTCGTACTCGACGCCCAGGAAATAGTGGGGGTTGATGACGATCGTGCCATTGCTTGCCAGCAGCAGCGTGTGGCCGTCGGCCTCGGCGCGTGCGACCGAATTGGCCCCGCGCGTGGTGACGGCCCCCGGCTGGCGCTCGAGGACGACGGGGAAACGGCTGTCGGGCTGCATGGCCTGGGCGGCAATTCGCGCCAGTGTGTCCGATATCGCCGGCGGGGCACTGTGCGCGATCATGCGGTAGGTGCGCGACATGCGCATCGTCCCGCGAATATCCGACGGGCCGCTGATCGGGTACGGCACCACGATCTTGACCGGCTTCGAAGGGAACGGCTGGGCGGCGGCGCTGGAGGGCGTGAAATGAGCCGCGACAACAACGATGAGGGCCGCAGTTCTCATCCTATTGCGTGAGCTGGAGCGATTTCACCTCGAGGAACTCCTCCAGGCTGTCGCGCCTCGATGCGTTACGATTCACGCATTTCCAGGTCCGCGCCAAGCTCGCGTACCGCCTCGACCATGCGGTCGAGCTCCTGCTCGACCGATTGCTTGATTTCGGCGTCATCCGGGTAGCACAACAGCCACAAGTCGGGAAAGGTGCCTGCGACGCGCTTGCGGCGCCCCAGCACCAGCCGGCGCCGCGCGTCCTCCAGCTCGCGTCTCAGCATGAACTCGGTGCCGTGATCCCAGTAGATCGAGAGCGTATCAACCTTCAGTCCGGAGCGCAGCAGGCGAACCACGAATTCAAACCGGATCGAATGCATCCCCATCGCGCGCAGCTGCACGATACGGTGCGCCGGCACCGGCTGTCCGGCACGCAGCGCGCTCAGTTCTTCCTTTCTGGATGTCATGGCGGCGGCAAAATTGTGCGATCCCGGATTGGACCTAGCGTAGCTCCTGCCGGAGGGCATGGCAAATCTCTCATTTTGTTAGATTTTTCAGCTTCCGCGATTCGCCGCCGGCGCGCTCCTAAGGCCTTGAATCGGATGGAGCGGCCGCGCCAGCCGGCAGGGATGAGCGTCGGAAGCGACGTCCGGGGGGTCAGCAGTCGACGACCGCCCCGAGGTCCTGCCTCTCGCCCCGCTTCCAGCGCAGCCAGGTGCGCAGCCTGCGGAAATCGCGCGGTTCGACGTTGTCCTCGACCAGGACCACCCGCCGCGTGCCCGCGCGGCCCCGCGGCCGCATGCTGACGATCGTCAGTCCGGGAGAAACGTAGCTCGATCCCAGCAGCTCGCACTCCACCCGCCGCCCGCCGCGGGTTTGAAAGAACAGGCTCCCGCCATCATCGAGCTCGAGCGCGACGATCGCGTGCGCGGCGTGCAAGGTGGCATCGCGCGCCAGCAGGTAGACGAGACTGATGGCAATGGCGAGCGTGAAGACCGCCTTGCCCAGGACGGGAAGAGGAACCAGCCACAGCAGCGCAGCCGCAATGCTGTGAACGAGGCACAGCGCTACCGCGAGCCGGACCGAAGGTGAGATGGCGACCCGCTGGACCAGCACTACCGGCAGCCCTTGCCGGCGCAGATGACCCGGTTCGCCCACCACCATGCGGAGGTCAGGTTCTGCTTCCAGAGCGGGAGAGCCTGGTACCAGTCGCGGTCGGCGTTGCACTGGGCGCAGGGGTCCGCCCCCGCCGGGCTCGCGCGCGGGCATTCGCGCGAGTAGAAATGCGTCCCCGCCGCATACGAGAGCCCGAGCAAGGCGGCGACCATCACCACGATAACGCCAATGATCAGCAGCAGAACTACCACGAACGTCATAGCGCATTCCTCCTTAGCTGGAACCCGATTGAGGCAGCCATGCGCAAGCAGGGCTTGAAAAAACCGTCGGCCCCGGCGTCCCCTGAAGCGCCGCGCCGCCGTAACTCTACCGCCCGCGCGCGGCTTTGGGTGTGACTAATGGCCTTGGCATGTTCGCGGGTGGTGCCGGCATGGCATCCCGCGGATGTCATAACTAATTGATTATGCAGGATACGCCTAGCGCGGTCGGGTTGCGGCCGTAGCTTCGACCCAGGTCGACACCTCGTCGAGTAAAGCGGTGACGGCCTGGTTGAACGCGTTGACCGCGGCAGCCGCATTGTCGCCGCTGGTGGCGACGGACTGCGAAAACCTGCGCCGCGCCACCATCGTCCGCTCCGCGTAATCCACTATCTCCGCCGTCACTTCCACCACGACCCGGCCCGGGCTCGCCCCCGTATCCTGGTAGAGCTCTTCGAGCCGGGTGTTGAGCAGGACGTCGCCCCTGACCCCCGCGGTCGTGGAGGCAACCGAGCCGAAGGCCCCGCGCGCCTCCAAGCGGCGCGTCAGCAACTCGGAGAATCTGCGCCCGGGCCGCTCCGTCCATCCTGCGAACTGGTAGTAGCCCCTCTGGCCGGCTGCCCGGCTGTAGGCCAGGCTCTGTGTGTCGTAGAACGGGCTCGTCACCGTCGGGTTGATGAGCAATGCGCGGCCCGCCGCTCGCGCGGGGGGCTTCCCCGCCGCGGGATTGGCCAGGTCGCTGAGCACGAAGTACTGCTGCGGCGGAAGGCTGGCGGGATTGGGCAGGCAGCCCGCCAGCCCCGTTCCGAGTCCCGTCCCGAGCGCGCATAGCAATCCCATCGAGAATTCCGCACCACGGAGGCGGGAGCGCAGCGCTCGGATCGGGGCCAGCAAGCCCGGCGCCGCTGCCGCAAGGGACGTTCTCACCGCATCTGCTCCCCGGGCCCGAGCTGCGCCGGATTAGGCCCGTAGATCACGGCGCGGGGATCCTGCAGCCGGTCCGCGGCGCGGGCCAGGATTTCCGCGCTCGCGCGCAGCTCCTGCGCGGTTGCGCGCAGCTCGAGCACGCCGGTGTGGGTGGCCGCGTCGAGCGACTTCGAGAGCGTGGTGGTCGCCCGCTCCAGCGCCTGCGCCGCCTTGGACAGGTCGCGCAGCGTGGTGTCCGCCTGGTTGGCGACCGGCTGCGTGCTCTTGCTCAGGTTGTCCACGCCGGCGGCGATTTCGCGGCTCGCTTTTCCGAAATCGGCCGCGGTCTTCTCGAAGGCGCCCGCGACCTCGTCGAAGCGGCTCACGCGCTTGGCGAGACTGCCCGAAAGCTCGCGCAGGTTCGCCAGCGTCGCCTTGAATGCGTCGCGGTTTTCCTTGTTCAACAGGTCCTCCATGTTCGCCAGCGCGCTTGCGCCGGTAATCGCGAGGCGGTTCATGGCGCCCGTGAGCTGCTCGATGTCCGAATGTCCCTCGGCGATCACCGGGTAGTCCTCGCTGGCGCGGACTTCCGTCAATTCGGGCCCGGGGCGGCCCGGCGTCACCAGGTTGATGCGCGCGAGGCCGGTCAGAATATTGCGGTCCACGACCGCGACGGTGTTGGTGCTGACCGGCGAATTGCGGTCGATGCGGATCGTCACGCGGACTACGTTGATGTTGTCGCGCGAGATCGAGTACTGCTCGACACGCCCCACCTTCACCCCGCGAATATTGACGTCGCCCCCGACCTGCAGGCCCTCCAGGGACTGGCGCTCGAAGTAGATCGTGTAGTAGCGGAAGTCGGCCCGCGCGCCGGTGCGCGCGAGCCATACCATGGCGAGCACGACTGCGAGCACGAGGCAGACCAGCGTCGCGCCGACGGTCTTATAGCGGGCTTCCGCTTCCATGGGCGTTCAACCTTCGAGCATTCTGCGCACGTGGAAGTAGGACTGCAACCACGGATCGTCGACCCGGCACACCTCTCTCACCGGCCCGTCCGCGATGACTTTCCCGCGGGCGAGCACGATCGCGCGGTCCACGATGCCGAGCAGGGTATCGAGGTCATGGGTGACCAGCAGCACCGTCAGTCCGAGGTCGTCGCACAGGAACCGCACGAGCCGGTCGAAGGCGCGCGCGGTGATCGGGTCGAGTCCCGATGTCGGCTCGTCGAGGAACAGCACCTCGGGCTCGAGAGCAAGCGCCCGTGCTATCGCGGCACGTTTGCGCATGCCGCCGGAGAGCTCGCTCGGCATCTTGGTGGCGGCTTCGACCGGCAAGCCGGCGAGCGCGATGCGCAGCCGCACCAGCGGTCCCAACAGGTGGGGGGGCACGGGGGAGTGCTCGATCAGCGGCGCGGCGACGTTCTGCTCGACCGTGAGCGAGGAGAACAACGCGCCGTCCTGGAACAGCATCCCGAAGCGCCGACGCAGGGCCGCCATTTCCTCCTCCGTGGCGCTCCAGACGTCGGTGCCCAGCACCCTCACCCGCCCGGACGTCGGCTGCAGCAAGCCGATGATCTCCCGCACCAGCACCGACTTGCCGCTGCCGCTGCCCCCGATCATGCCCACGACCTGCCCGCGCGGCACGGTGAAGGAGACTCCGTCGTGCACCGTCTGCTCGCCGAAACGGGTCACGATCGAATCCACCTCGATGGCCGGAGCCGCGGCGTTCAAATCCCAAGCTCCTGGAACAGAACGGCGAAGAAGGCGTCGAGCAGGATCACGGCCACGATGCACTGCACGACCGTGGAGGTGGTGTTGATGCCGATGGAGCGCGAATCGCGGCTCACTGTCATGCCCATGCGGCAGCCGATGATGGCGATGAAGGCCGCGAACACCGCAGCCTTGACCAGCCCGACCGTCACGTGATCGAGGCTCAGCTCCGCGTGCACCCGCTCGATGAAAGTCGTCGGCGTGATGTCGAGCAGCGGGTTGGCCACGGTCATCGCGCCCGCCATGCCGGAAGCGTCCCCGATGAACACGAGCAGCGGCAGGGCGACCACCAGCGCGACAAAGCGCGGAATCACCAGCACCTGCATGGGCGACAGGCCCAGCGTGCGGATGGCGTCGATCTCCTCGGTCAGCAGCATCGTGCCGAGCTGCGCGGTGAACGCGGCCCCCGAGCGACCGGCAACGATGACCGCGACGATGATCGGGGACAGCTCGCGGCAGGTGCCGATCGCGACCGCATCCACGACCAGGATGTTCGCCCCGTACTTTTCCGCCTGCATCCCGAACAGGTAGGCGAGCACCACGCCGATGAGGAAGGTGACGAGCACGACGACCGGTATCGCGCTGACGCAAGTCTGCTCGAACTGGGCGGTAAGCTCCTTCAGACGCAGCGTCCGCGGACGCCACACCAGGTCGCCCAGCGCGACCGCCGAGCGTCCGAAGAAGCCGAGATGCCCTTCCATCAGACCGCGGAAACCGATCACATGCATGCCGAGCAGGGCAAGGGGGCTGTGGCGCTCGCGCGGGACTTCGTGCGCCGTGTCGCGCAGCCGCGCCCGGACCGCCTCGATCACGCGCGTGTGGCTGGCGTTGAAATTGGCAAGCCGCTCGATGCCCGCGCCGGCGCCGGCAATGCGCCGCAGTAGCGCCAGCGCCGCGGCGGTATCGAGCGCGGCGAGCCCGGCGCCGTCCAGCGTGAGGGGCGAGGCCGTCATTCCCGCACCGGCGAGCGCGGCGTCGATGTCAGCGAGCCGTTGCAGGCGCCAGTCGCCGGTGAGGAACAGAGTCGCCTGTCCCGCGCGCTGCTCGAGGCGGCAAAGCGTAGTCATCGGTCGGCTGCGTCAATCCGGGTCCGTCGCACAGGGCATACTATATCGCCCGGGCCGGGCATTTCCACGCGCTCGCCCTGGCGACGTCCGTCCTGGTGCTGGCGATCCGCTACCGCTGAGCAGGTGGATCCCCTGCCTGCGCGGGGATGACTTCCGTCATTTCTTGCCAACCTGGTCCAGCGCCTGCTGCAGGCTCGCCTTCGCGTCGGCGTTGCCCTGCTCGGCCGACTTGCGCAGCCAGGCCAGGCCTTCCTCGCGATCCTCCCGGGTGCCCCGGCCGGCCCAGTAGAACTTGCCGGCCTGCAGCTGTCCCCAGGCGTCCCCCAGCTTCGCGGAAGCGAGGTAGTCCTGGAAGGCCAGTTCCTGCCTGCCCTGTTGCTGGTGCTTCCACCCGCGCTGATTGTAGGCATGGTGGGAGCGGGGATCTACCTCGATGACGAGGTTCAGCACGCCGATGGCATCGTCGGCGGCGTTGATCCGGGCCGCGGCCGAGACCGCCCGGTCCAGGCAGTAGCGGATGTCGCGCACCTTGGAGAGCGCGAGCTTCACGTCCGCGAACGCCTCGGCGTCGCGCTTCAGCTGGCTCAGGACGTACGAGCGCTCGCACAAAGCGCGGGCATCGGCGTAGAGGGCGATGGATTCATCGTAGAGCTGCAGTGCCTGGGTGAAGTCCTTTGCCCGCTGACGCTCGTGCGCGCGGTACGCCGGGATCCGTGCCGCCACGCGCGCCGCTGCGGCGGAATCCTTCAGCTGCGCGCGGGACTCGGCTGCGAACGCCTCCATTTCCGCGAAGCTGCCGCCCCAGCGCGGTTCCAGGCTGGTCATGTAGGCGAGCCTCAGTTCCACGCTTTGCGGCGCGAGCTTGGCGGCCTCCACGTACTGCGCTTTCGCGCCGCGGCGGCCGCCGGCGGCCCTCGTGACCGACATCAGCAGCAGGCGGCTCAAGTAGGGCCTTTGCGTCAGCTTCAGCGATCGTTCCAGGTCCCGCCGTGCCTTCCTCATGTAGACGCGCATCGCCTCGACGTTCTCGTCCGGCGTGTCCTTGATGAAGGCGGTCCCCCGCGCGTCCAGCCCCTGTGCATAGTAGTAGCTGCCGCGCGCAACCAGGGCTGCGTAGGAAGCGGGATACTTCCCGACCCATTCGTTGAGCGCGGCCTCCCCGCTTCTCGGGACCTTCCGGAATGCGTCAAAGGCGTTTTCCAGCTGCCGGCTGCTGTCTGAATCGGCCTCGAATGCCCATTGATGGCCGCCGAGCAGGCGCTCCAGCGCCGAGTAATCGCGCTTGTCGAGCAGGTCGATGATCTCGCGCTGCACCGGGTCAACGGCGATGAGTTTGGGGCTTTCCGGCACCAGCGCCGCGTCGCCGCCCTCGTCCGCTGCCTCCCCTGTCTGCGCGTCCGGGTGGATGCCCCCCGAGAGCTTGGCACGCTCATCGGTGGGCGGATGCGACGAAAGGAAGTTGGGAATACCGCCGCGCCGCGGCTCATCGGCCTCCAGCCGCGCCAAGATCGCGCCGAAGTGACGCGGCTCGATGCCGGCCTTGCGCATCAGCTCGACGGCGTAGGCATCCGCCTCCCGCTCGTTGTCGCGCGAGTACTTGGTCTGTAGCAGCAGCGTCGGGGCGGCCGCGGCGAGCGACGTCGTCGAGGCGATATCGCCAGTGACCGCGGCGATGATGAGCGCGGTCGCCGAGCCCTCGAGCAGGCGCCGCATCGTGTGCCGGTGATGCACGTGGCCGAGCTCGTGCGCCAGGACGGCCAGTACCTCCTGGTCGTTGCGCGCGCGCTTCACCAGCTCGTCTGTCATGACGATGATTCCGGCCGGCAGAGCGAACGCGTTCGGCCCCACGACCGGGCTCGCGCGGAACTCCAGGCGGTAGGGAACCGACTGGTCGGCGGCGCGCGCCATGGCATTGAACTTGGCGCCCAGGGCCTGCTGCCGCGCCGCCGGCAGCTTCGAAGGCTGCAGGAAATACTGCTCCATGCCGCGGAGGGTCTCGCGCCCGAGCGCCGCTTCGGCCTCCACCGGGATGCGGTCGGCGATCTGCTCGATCGCTGCCGGCAGCACGCGATCGACCAGCACCCACAGCGTCGCCACGACGAGCGCGATCGCGAGCACCGCGTAGGCGGGCCGCGACTCCCACATGTGCAGGACCCGCTCGTAGTGCCGGTCGCGCGTCATGCGGTCCACCGCGTCGTTGTCGGAGGTGACGCAGGCCCCGCCGCCCGGGAGATAGAGCCAGCGCGGCGTGTTGGCGATGCGCAGCGAGCGGCGCACCCCGCGGGCGTCGAATTCCTCGTCCACGTCGCGGCCGACCACCTTGAGCTTGTTGCCCGTGATCATCACGCTCACCGGGCGCTTGAGCGAGGTCTTGCCGTCGAAATAGCAGGCCTGCAGGACGCTCATATTCCGAGGTCCAGGTTGAAGATATCACCCAGCTCCTGACCGGTCGCGCCGACCCGCTCCAGCGCCGGGCTCGCCTCGAACAGGACGTCTCCCTCGACGATCACGGCCATGCTCTCGAGCCGGTAGCGCAGCGTGCGGATCACCGCCCAGGGAATGAGAAATCCCGCCGTGAATGCGACCGCGACCGCGTTACCGATGTACAGGCGCGCGAGCTTCCATGCCCCGAGAGTACTGGAGAAGCGGATGCCCGGGCCGTAGGTGCCGTTCCACATCAGGTTCGCGGTGAGCGCCTGGATATAGGCGTAGACCACCGCGTAGGCCGCGTAGATCAGGACCATGGGCACGACGAAGCCCAGCCAGGAAACGGATTCGGGAAGCCACTGGCCGGCCATAGCGAAGCCCATCGCTATCGTGAGCGGGAACACCAGCGCCCCCAGTATCAGGCCCCCGATCAGGTAGATCGCGAAGTAATCGCCGGCGGAGATCCGGCAGCCGAAGCCCGTTGTGCCCAGCGCGTGGTGGGACACCACGAACGCCTTCTGCCGTGCCACGAACCAGGGGTAGGCGAGGCCGAGCGTGAGCGCTGCGACTATCAGCATGCCGATGTAAACCCGCGCGGCCCGGCCCGTTGTCCCGGAAAAATCGAAGCGCAGGCCGCGGTACGCCGAATTGCGCGCGTTGAACATGAACGCCCGCACGATCAGCCAGGGCAGCAGCAGGAGCGCCACCCCCCAGAACGCGAAAGCGGCCGGGGGATAGAGCTCGCTTGCAAAGGCGTAGGTGACGAAGACGACGAAGGCGACGATGCGCCCCTTGAGGATCACCTTGGGGCTGCCGAAGTAGTCGAAGCTGTCGCCGTCGAGGCGGGTGCTGCCGTAGAAGTAGCGCTTCTTGCGCACCTTGGCCCACGCCGAATAGATCCCGAGCGTGATCAGGGTGAAGAACAGGTTGACGATCCAGATGCGGAAATACTCGCCCGCCGAGCCGGTGAACTCCGGACGGAGGGTGCGCTCCCCGGCCGCGCCAGGCTGCACGGCCGGGGAAAGGGCGCCGATGCTAGCCGCCGCTACCGGTGCGCCATTGTTCAATCATTTCCCTCCATTCCGCCAACGTGACCTTCCTGAAGTACTCCCATGTCGTGAGCTGGCTCTTGAGCTGGCCCTGGGCGCGGGCATTGCCCTGCTTCGCCGCCGCGCGCCACCACAGGATCGCGCGGTCGCGGTCCTGCGCGACGCCCTGGCCGTTCCAGAGCATGTAGGCGAGGTCGGCCTGCGCATCGGCAACGCCGCGCTGGGCCGCTCCCTCGAACCACTTCGCCGCGCGCGCCGCGTCCTTCGGCACGCCGAGGCCGGCATGCAGCAGGCTGCCCATGCAATACATCGAAAGCGCATCGCCCTGCTTGGCGGAGCCTTCGCACCACTGCCGCGCAGCCTTGTAGTCCTTCTTGGTCCCATGCCGCCCGAACGCGTACATCATCGCCAGCTCGCGCATGGCCCAGGCGTCATCGTTCCGTGCCGCGATGTGCAGGTCGGCAAGCGCCTTGTCCACCGTCCCGCTGACCAGATAGCTCCGCGCCCGGTTCGATCGCGTGCCGGCGCAGCACTCGCCGTCCGGGTCCAGCTCCAGCGCACTGCTGAAATCCTCTATCGCCTTGCCGTGCTCCTTGAGCTGCGCATGGCAGTAGCCGCGCATGGCGAATGCCCGGGCGTTCGGCTCCTGCGCGAGCGCCTTGCTGTACTCGGCGATCGCCTCCCGATATTGCTTCCGATCCACCAGCCTCTGCGCCGGCTCCAGCGCGGCGCGCCATTTCGCGTCCTCGAGCATGCGGCCGAGCCGGATGATCTGCGCCTCGTCGAGCGTCCTCTTCCAGGTCGCGAGCGCGAGCTCCATCTGTTCCAGGCTTCCACCCCACTCCGGCCGCAGGCTCGCCAGGTAGGCGGCTCTCGCCGTGTAGACGTATGGGTCGAGCGCTATGGCATTGATCACGTAGCTCGCCGCGTCCTCGCGCCGGCCCTGCCCTTGCGCGATCGCGATCAATGTCCCATAGCTCAGCACCGGCTTCGAATCGAGCTTGAGCGAGGCCTCCAGGTCTTCCTGCGCCACCTTGAACAATCCGTGCATGTCCGCAAATTGCGCCTTGCTGGTCTTCGCTCTGTAGGCGCCACCCCGGGCGAGGTAGCCGAGGTTCATCAGGTAGTAGCCGCGCGCGAGGCGGGCCACATACGAGCCGGGCTTCTCGGCCACCCACTTGTCATAGGCGGGCCGCAAGTCGGGATCGCTGCGCTGGAGCACGATGAATGCCTTCGCGGTTTCCTCATCGCCGATCGCGCCCCGGCGATAGGCGTCCTGGTACGTCGAGAGCTCGGCATCGAGCTGGCCGTAATTGCCCGCCTCCAGCAGGCCGCGCAGCCGGGCCTGATCCGGGACACCGGGAATGCTGCCCCCGGGCGTCCCCGGTTGCGCAGCCTGCGGCGGGACGTGCCGCGCGTTGCGCAGCATCCCCAGCGCCGTGTCGGTGACCGCGCGTTGTCCATCGTTTGTCAGTACCGTGAAGGTGACGCGCAGCTCGCCGACCCCGAGCATGCCTTGCGCGAGGTACTTGAACTCACCGCGCTTCGGCGTACGGTCGGTCGCCTTGAAGTAGTAGCCATGCGCGGTTGGCCCCTTGAGCTCCGCCACCGCGATGGACTTTTCGACCGACCGTGACCTCACGCCTTCCACGGCGGACTGCACGTTCCGCTTGATCTCCGCCGGCGTGGGTCGGGCGATCCCCTCCTTCATTGGCCCGATCGCCGTGACAAGCACGGCGAAGTCCGGCCCGGATTCGGGCTGGTAGTGAATCGTCGGCGGCGTCATGGCGTCGCGCCGGCGCACCTGCTCCTTCCAGCCCTCGGGCACGGGCAATACCAGAAATCCGCGATCGGGGAGCGGATAACCGCGATGGGCCGGCGCTGCGCCGCCCTGGGCAATAGCCGATACGGCAGGCATCCACGCGCATGTGGCGAGCAGCGCGCACATCCAGCCACGCAACATATTCCCCTCCCTGCGAAAAACTGCCCGGCAGCCGCCGGGTCGCTCTGTGCGCAAAGCCGTTCAGGTGACCTTCAGGAAGCCCTGATCGTAGAGCTGCTTCGATGCTTCCGCGCGCAGGTTGATGGACGCCATTCTATTGTTCGTCGCGTCTATGACAACCAGCTGATCGTTGTTGTCCAGCGCCGGCTTGATCCGGTCGCGGATCTGCCCCGCCGAGAGTTTCGTCTTCAGCGTGAATTGCACCTGCGTCCAGGGGGCGCCGACGGACTGGATCGCGGCGACGATCCAGTCATAGTTTTTTCCCGGCTGCTGCAGTTCGCAGGAAATGAACAGGCTGTTGACCATGCCCTGTTATACAACTTCTCGGCCTGCAAGGCTAATAAGTCTTGCCGGATCATAGTGATGCGTCATAGAAATCTCACAAAATGTGAGGTTTGCACCGAGCCTTTTCCGGAATGTGAAATTGCGGGGCGGTGAACTCGCCAATGCGCAGGCGGTCGTTCGGTCATGGGCCGAGGAAGCATCAGAGTTACAAAGAGCCGCAGGCTGGGCAGGCATATGGATGCTGCTCTTGACGGCGTCCGCCTATCCCGCGGATACGACCCAACGCACCGATCCCGTTGACCCCGCTTGTTTGCGGCGCCCCGCCGGAAAAGTGCGTGATCCAGGATGGCCCACCTCCCCTCCCGCGGGCAGCCGGCAAGCAAGCACCGCAAACGCCTGTGACGCCTCCCTCGCCTCCCGGCGTCGGGGGTGCGACCGATGGCGGCGGGCAAAAAGCCCCGCCGAAAGCGAAGACCACTTTCCCGGGGCCCATAAGTAAGCGGAGCCGGTCCCTTTCCTGGATATCCGGCGACGGTCCGCAGCCCGCGCAAGGTTTCGGGCATCTCAAGGCCTGGACCGCTCGTGGATTTCACTATCCTTTCCGGGCGGAACTCCCGCTCGCATTAGGCGATAATGCTTTGTTGCGTCACGCGTGTGTCGACGTTACCTGATGGCGAAGACGGGGTTTTGTGAGCTTGCGCAGTTCGGGCTGATACGGTTTTCCGGCGAGGAAGCGCAGGATTTCCTGCACAACCAGTTGACGTGCGACGTCAGCGCCCTGAAGCCGGGGCGCAGTTCGTACGGTGCCTACTGCACGCCCAAGGGGCGGGTCCTGGCGAGCTTTCTGCTGTGGCGCGCGGAACAGGGCTTTTTCATGCAGCTCCCCTCCCTCCTGCGCGAGTCCATTCAAAAGCAGATCTCGAAATACATCCTGCGCTCCAGGGTGGAGGCTGCGGATGCGACGGCCGAATGGACGCTGGTTGGCGTGATGGGCAAGGATGCGGCTGCGCTGGTGCGCCACGTGGCCGGCCAAGCGCCCCTGGCAATCCACGAGCTCACGCAGACGCCCGATTCGATGGTCATCCGGCTGCCGGGCGACCGCTTCGAGATCATTACCGCGCGCGACAAGGCGTCCTCGATGCTCGCATCGCTTGCTGCCGGGGCCGAAAAAACGGACGCCGAGCATTGGCAACGGCAGATCATTCACGCCGGCGTGCCGGTGATCCTCCCCGCCACCCAGGAGGAGTTCGTGCCGCAGATGATCAATCTGGACTTGATAGGCGGCGTGAGCTTTGACAAAGGCTGCTACCCCGGCCAGGAAATCGTGGCGCGCATGCATTACCGCGGGACGCTCAAGCAGCGCATGTACCTTGCCAATGTCGAGTCGGGAGAACGGCCGCATCCGGGCGAGAAGCTCTACAGCCCCGGCTTCGGCGAACAGGCCTGCGGCACCGTCGTCAACGGCGCGCGTTCACCCGAGGGCGGACATGATTTCCTCGCGGTGATCCAGATCAGCGCCGCCGAGCGGGGCAACTTGCACTGGAAGACGCCCGACGGGCCGCCGCTCAAGCTGCTTCAACTACCTTACAGCGTGACGCAATGATGCGTGACACAATAGGGCGTGACGCAGTGGTGCGTGACGCGATGAGGCGACCCTCATAGAGGCCGGCTCGCACTGCCCCGTCGCCTTCGGCCACCTCTCTCCGGCAGGAGGCAGTTTGATAAGACCAAGAATGCCTTACCTCTCTCGAGTCGAATCACGAATCGCGATTCACGCCGTTCCGCCCCATGAGCTGGCGGCTGACGGCTGGCGTCTGGCGGCTCTGGCATCATGGAAATGATGCCGTTATGGCTGAAGGTCTCCTACACCGTGTACGCCGCGGCGACAGTGGCCGTATATGCCAAAAAGTATCCTTTGTGGAATTTCCTCTGGTTTTCGGACATCGCCTTGATCCTCACCGTGCCCGCGCTGTGGCTCGAAAGCAGCCTGCTCGCGAGCATGATGCTGCTTGGCATCCTGCTCCCGGAGGTCATGTGGAACCTGGGCTTCATCGGGCGGCTCCTGACGGGAAAGCGTTTCGGCGGCCTGACCGATTACATGTTCGATCCCGCGAAGCCCCTGTACTTGAGGGGTCTGTCGCTATTCCATGTATTCCTGCCGCTGATCCTGCTGTGGATGGTCGCGCGGCTCGGTTACGACGCTCGCGCGCTGGTCGCGCAAACCGTGCTCGCCTGGATCGTGCTGCCGCTGTGCTATTTCATCACCGACCCGAAGCGGGACAATGTCAATGGGGTGTTCGGCTGGAACTCGACGCCGCAGACGCGCATGCATCCGCTTGCCTGGCTCGGACTGGCCATGCTCGTCTTTCCTGTGCTCATCTATCTGCCCACCCACTTTCTGCTCGAGGCGGCCTTCGGCTGGAGCTGCCAACCCCCATGGAACTGCAGATGAACGCGGATAGTATCGAATACCAAGGCAGTCCTCAGGAGGTACACTCGTCCACGTTTATCGACGGCCGGCTTGCGCCCGGCTCGTCGTTGACATCCAGAATTGCGCGAAGAATCAAGCGCACCATTGAACTGTGGATGATGCCTCGATACACGCGACCCTTGACAGAAAAAGGTAAGGGGTTGTTGCAATATATCGGCGTTAATCGGCGCTTATCTGCGGTTGCTTGGGATCTTGAAGGTTCCTGCTTTACCGATTGCGAGTAGCATAAACCCCGTGGCGTTCTCGTTCTATATCTACTACCGCGTGGACCCGGCCAAGTCGGCTGAATGCGGGCTGCGGGTGCGTGAGCTGTTCGCGGCTGTGCAAAAGGCCACCGGCATTTCCGGCCAGCTCCTGAGGAAGCGCGGCGAGTCGAACCTGTGGATGGAGGTTTATCTCGGCGTCCGGGACGACGCGAAGTTCGAATGGGAGCTTGCCGACGCTGCCGGCCGTCTCAAGTTCCAGGAACTCCTGCAGGAGGGCACGACGCGGCACATGGAGTGCTTCGAGCACTAGATCGACAAGCGTGATTGGTGATTCGTGATTCGTGATTCGGCTCCCACCACCCCTCCCGCCTACGGGCACCCCTCTTCGGGCAGGAGGGGAGCGTTTAGGTCATCCTTCATCCTTCATCCTTCATCCTTCGAGGCACATCACTGATGTGCTTGATTCTTCTCGCCTGGCGCGCCCACCCCGAGTACCCGCTCGCGTTCGGCGGCAACCGCGACGAAGCGTACGAGCGCCCCAGCGCACCCGCGGAGTTCTGGAAGGATGACTCGCGGATTTTCGGCGGCCGCGACCTCGAGATGGGCGGCACCTGGCTGGGGATCACGCGCGAGGGCCGCATCGCGGCAGTCACCAATTACCGGGACGGGACCGGAGCGGTGGCAGCGCGTTCCCGGGGCGAGCTGACCGCCGGCTTCCTGCGCGGCAGCGCCGCGCCCCGCGCTTACCTCAGGGGGGTGGCGTCCCGTGCGCAGGACTATCGCGGCTATACCCTGGTCGTCGGAGACCAGGAACAGCTGTTCGCTTTTTCGAATCGCGGCGGGGGGATCGAGGAACTCACGCCGGGCGTGCACGGCGTAAGCAATCATTTGATGAACACGCCGTGGCCTAAGATCGTACGCAGCAAGCAGCGGCTGAAGGCGTTGCTGAAAGCGGGAGAAGCGGAACTCGCCGAGGGGCTGTTCCTGGCGCTGGCCGATCGCACCGTGGCGCCCGATGCCGAGCTCCCGGACTCGGGGGTGGGCCTGCAACGGGAGCGCGAGCTGTCTCCGGCTTTCGTTGCCGGCGAGCGCTACGGCACGCGCGCGACCACGGTGATCCTGGTCAGCCGCCGGAACGAGGTGGTGGTCGCGGAGCGCCGCTTCGGCGCGCGGGGCGCGCCGCTGGGCGAGACATCGCAGCGCTTCGCGCTTCAGCGCCGGGCTGCCGTGTCCTGAGCGTACCCGGCGGGAAACACGGGGGGCCAGACCGTCCGGTCGGAGGTCGTGCGGGTCATCACGACGTGCACGATGCCCGCCTCCATGAATTCCTTGCCGCGCGCCCGGAATCCGCGGCGCGAATAGAACTCCTTCACCCGCGTCTGGGCGTGCAGGGTCACCTTTTCGTAGCCCATCTTGTGCGCGATGACCAGCAGCATCTCCAGTATGGACTTGCCGATGCCCTTGCCGCGCCAGTCCTTGAGCACGCAGATGCGCCCGATGTGGGAGTCCTGGAGCAGCCGGCCGGTGCCGACCGGGGTGCCATCCGGGGCATAGGCGATGACGTGGTAGGCGTGCTCGTCGAGCCCGTCCCATTCCAGGTCGGGCGAGACGCCCTGCTCCTCGACGAACACCTTGGTGCGGATCTCGCGCAGGATATTCTGCGTGGCGGTCCAGTACACCGGCTTGACGGTATATTGAAGGGGTTCGATCACGGGGCTGATAATGGTTGAGAGCTAGATTTCTTCCGGGCGACTTTGGAGTATGCGCGTGGGGCATTCGGCAATCAATACGTTGTGAGCGCTGCCGTACACACTGAAGGCTGCGGCGTGCGCGCACTTTTGCGCTGCGGGCTGGCGGCCTTGTTGCTGCCCCTGGGAGGGTGCGCTGGCCTATATTTCCGCGATGCCGGGCCCGCCCCGGTCATCCGGCACGATCTGGCGACCCTCCCCTACTCCGAATACTGGACCGGCATCGTTTTCAACGGGGAGAAGATCGGCTTCGCCCATTTCACCATCCGCAAGGCCGGCGCTGGGAACTACGAGATCCGTTCCGAAGCCTCGTTCGCGCTGCGCTTTCTCGGCATCGAGAAGAAGATCAATCTCAGGTCACGCGACCTGATCCGGGACGACCTGACGCTGGTCGAGTTCGGCTACGAATACCGGATCGACGGCAGCGAGCTCATGGTCTCCGGCCGGCGCGAGCCCCGGGAACTGGTTGCCTCCATCGTCACCGCGGGCAAGCCCACCGAGCAGCGGCTCCCGGTGGAAGGGAAGCTCTATTCCTCGAGCGTGATCATCCTCTACCCCGTGCTGCACGGTCTGGAGATCGGGCGTGAGCACGGCTACAACGTGTACAACGGCGAGCTCCAGGCGATCGCCGAGGTCACGCAGCGCGTTACCGCCTGGCAGGAGAGCGATCTCTTTGTCGGCTACGCTTTCAAGGTCGAAACCGCCATGCGCGGCCAGCGGGTCACGACCTGGATCGGTGCCGACGGCAGGCCGGTGTTCGAGCTGGCGCTGCACGGCGCCATGATTTCCTTCCTCGAAGATGCCGGGTCGGCGGCGCGCTATCTGGCGCTGGCCAGCCTCAACAAGAAGGAGGGCCTGATCGAGTACAGCATGGTGCGGCCCGACCGCCCGATCCGGGACCCCCGCGCGGTGTCGGCGCTCCGCGTCATGCTCCAGGGCGTTGATCGCGCGCCGCCTTCGGATGCGGCGCAGCGATGCGCGGCCGTCCGGCAGGGCGTCTCCTGTGAGATGAAGCGCACGGGGATGATGACCGGCGGGGATGTCGCCCCTCCAGTGCCGGCGGAAGCGCGCTACCTGCGCTCATCGGTCACGGTGCAGAGCGACGATCCGGCCATCCGCCGCCTGGCCGCGGAGATTACGGGCGGCAGCACCGCGACGCAAGAACGCATCGCGCGCATCCTGCGCTGGCTCGAGCACAACGTCGAGAAGGCGCCGCTCGACGTGTTCTCGGCCCTCGACGTGCTGCAGCAGCGCAAGGCCGAATGCCAGGGCCATGCCTATCTTTACACCGCGCTGGCGCGCGCGGCGGGGATACCCACACGGGTAGTGAACGGACTGGTCTACTCGGAAGAGCTGCAAGGCTTCCTCTACCACAGCTGGACGGAAAGCCGGGTCGAAGCGCGCTGGCAGGCGGTGGATCCCACGTTCGGGCAGCTTACGGCCGACGCCACCCACATCAAGCTGGTCGAGGGGGAAAACCTGGCGGAACTGATGCCGCTGACGGACTGGGTGGGAAAGCTGAAGATACGGGTGCTCGAGGTGGAGCACCAAAAACCGTAAATCGTCAATCGGAAATCGTAAATCGTGAAGGCAGTAGCAGGCCCTTACGATTCACCATTCACCATTTACGATTCACGCGCTCAAAGCGTGAGCCCGCCGCTGACTTCGATCACCGCGCCGTTGATGTAGCTCGCTTCGTCCGAGGCGAGAAAAGCAAAGGTATTGGCGATTTCCTCGGGGCGCGCCAGCCGGCCGAGTGGGACGCGGTCCTCGAGCGCCTTCAGCACTTTTTCGGGAATCTTGCTCAGGATGGGCGTGGAGACGAATCCCGGGCAGACCGCGTTGGCGCGGATGCCCTTGCGGCCGAGCTCGCGCGCCCAGGTCTTCACCATGCCTATGACGCCGAACTTGCTGGCGGCGTAGTTGGTCTGGCCGAAGTTGCCGTAGAGACCGACGATGGATGAAGTGTTGAGGATGACTCCCGAGTTCTGCTTCAGCATGACGTCCACCACCGCCTTGGTGCAGTTGTAGACGCCTTTCAGGTTGACGTCGATGACGCTGTCGAATTGCTCATCGGTCATGTTCTTGATCGTGGCATCCTGGACGATGCCCGCGTTGTTGACCAGGCAGTCGACACGCCCATACTTCGCGACCACCGCCTCCACTACCCGCGCAATGCTTGCCTTGTCCCGCACGTCCATCTGAAAGCCGCTGGCCTCGCCGCCGTCCGAGGTTACGAGCTGGGCGGTTTCCTGGGCCAGATCCGCGTTGATATCGCAGGAAATGACCTTGGCGCCCTCCTTGCCGAATTTCACTGCGGTCGCCTGCCCGATGCCCCTGCCCGCGCCGGTAATGATGGCTACCTTGCCAGCCAGCCTGTGGGCGGTGCCGTTGCCGTTGCCATCAGCGTGTTCGTGTCCGTTTCCCCTGCCGTTGCTGCGTTTGTCAGCCATTTCTTTTCAGCCTCTAAGGCTATGAAATGGCTGCACTATACCATTTCTATCGCATTGCACAATAATGAATCGATCACAGTTCGGCTTGGTGATGCAACTTATTGGAACAATTGATGTAGAAATGCAACAGGCCTGATCTGGCAGTGCAAGATCAGGGTGCCGGAAGCCAGTCTTACTCGTGGATTTCGACGGGGGTACGCACGGGAACCAGCTCGAACAGCTCGATGATATCGGCGTTACGCATGCGCACGCACCCGTGCGACCCCGGCTTTCCCATCGTCGCGCTGTCCGGGCTGCCGTGGATGTAGATGGCGCGGCGCATCGTGTCGACGTTGCCCAGGCGGTTGTGGCCCGGCTCGCAGCCCGACAGCCACAGGATACGAGTCAGGATCCAGTCGCGCCCGGGGAAGCGCTTGGCCAGCTCGGCGCTGTAAATCTCTCCTGTCGGGCGCCGTTCCACGAAGACAGTATTGACTGCCTCACCCCCGCCGATCTTGGCGCGGATGATGTGGCGGCCTCTGGGGGTGCAGTAGCTGCCGTTCGCCTCGCCTACCCCGTTCTTCGAAGTCGAAATCGAATACCGCCGGATCAACGATGAATTATCATCAATTAACTCAAGCTGTTGTATTGCTATATTGATGTTGATTCTAGGCATGACCCTGGGTCGGGCGCCGCGCCACGAAGAAGTCCTGCAGCAGCCGGGCCGCTTCCTCGGCGAGCACCCCCCCTATCACCGTCGCATGATGATTGAGCCGGTTCTCGGCGAATAGGTTCACTACGCTGCCGCAGGCCCCCGACTTGGGATCGGTCGTCCCGTAGATCACCCGCCCGATGCGGGCATGCATGATCGCGCCGGCGCACATGGCGCAGGGCTCCAGCGTGACGTAGAGCGCGCAATCCGCCAGGCGGTAGTTGCCGATCCGTTCCGCGGCGTCCCGCAACGCAATCACTTCGGCATGGGCCGTAGGGTCCCGCGCCGAGATGGGCCGGTTGTAGCCGCGCCCGACCACCGCTCCGTCCTTGACGATCACCGCCCCCACCGGCACTTCGCCGGCGTCGGACGCCCGTCGCGCCAGCGAGAGCGCCTCGTGCATGAAGGTTTCGTCGTTCACACCCATGACCCGCGACCACGCATCATAGTCTGCCAGACGCGAACGGTTATCCGCCGACGCCGAGATAGGTGGTCATGACCTGCCGGTCGGCGCGCAGCCGGTCGGGCGCGCCTTCGAACACCACGGCGCCGTGATCGATCACGTAGACGCGGTCGGCGAGCTGCAGCGCCATCTCCGCGTTCTGCTCCACCAGCAGCATGCTCACCCGCTCGTTCTTGAGTTCCTGGATCGTGCTCATCACGGTATTGACGACCAGCGGCGCCAGGCCCTGCGACGGCTCGTCGAGGAGCAGGAGATCTGGGCCGGTGAGAAGCGCGCGGGCGATGGCGAGCATCTGCTGCTCGCCGCCCGACAGCAGCCTCCCCTTGCGGTCCAGAAGCCCGCGCAGCGTCGGGAAGCGCTCGAGCACGGTCTCCAGCTGCCAGCGTGAATCGGGACGCCGCGCGATGGCGAGGTTCTCGCGCGCGGTGAGGTACGAAAATATCCCCCGGGTCTCGGGCACTAGCGCGATCCCCATCTGCGAAATTCGGTGCGACTCGACGCGAACGATGTCGTGCCCCTTGTAGCGGATCTCGCCTGCGCGCGGCGGCGTCAGCCCGGTAATGCATCGCAACGTCGTCGTCTTGCCGGCACCGTTCCTCCCGAGCAGCGCCACGACCTCGCCTTCGGCCACGGTGAGGGTAAGGCCGCGCAGGATGAGGCCCAGGCCGTAGTACGCGTCGATTCCGCGTACCTCCAGGATCATGCCGCCACTCCGCCCAGGTAGGCGCGGCGCACCTCGACGTTGCGCTGGATCTCGTCCGGGGTGCCTTCGGCGATCAGGCTGCCGAAGTGCATCACCGAAATCCGGTCCGACACGCTCATGATGATGTCGATCTTGTGCTCGATGAGCACGATCGTGTAGCGGCCCTTGAGCGCACGCACCAGCGCGACCATCCGGCGCGTCTCCTCGGGCGACAGGCCCGCCGCCGGCTCGTCCAGCAGCAGCACGCGCGGCGCCGCGGCAAGCGCGATGGCGAGTTCGAGCTGGCGCTGCTCGCCGTGAGAGATTTCCCGCGCCGGCTGTTCAGCCCTGTCGGCGAGGCCGACGTCTGCCAGCGCGGCGCGCGCGCGCGCGGTGAGCTCGGCATAGCGGTCGGCGCGCCGCCATAGCAGCCCCGACCACGAGCGGCTGCGCGCAAAGGCCGCGACCCATATGTTGTCGAGCAGCGAGAACGCCGGGAACACGTTGGTGCGCTGGAACGAGCGCGCGAGCCCCAGGTGCGCGATGCGGTGCGCCGGGGTGCCCGTGATGTCGCGCCCGTCGAACAATATGCGGCCCGAGGTCGGCGGGAACTGCCCGGTCAGCAGGTTGAACAGCGTCGTCTTGCCCGCTCCGTTCGGCCCGATGATCGAATGAAGGCTGCCGGTCTCGACGTTCAGCGTCACGTCGTTGACCGCGAGCAGGGCCCCGAAGGACTTGGTCAGGTGCTCGGTCTGGAGGAGCGCCATCTCGTTTCCCACCACCCCGCCAGACGGGCCCAGGCTTCCACCACCCCGCCGCGGAAGAACAGCACCACGATCACGAATGCCACGCCGAGCAGCAGCGGCCAACGCTCCCAGATCAGGCTCACCGACTCGGAGAGCCAGATGAACACGAACGAGCCGATGATCGGCCCGTAGAGCGAGCCGCTGCCGCCGATCAACGTCGCAAACACGACGTTGCCCGATGTGACGAAGCCGATCGCCTCGAGCGGCACGATGCCGAAGAGCATCGCGTAGAGGACGCCCGCGAAGCCGGAAAAGGCGCCGGCAATCACGAACGCCAGCAGCTTGAAGCGCGGCACGTTGTAGCCCACCGCCTCCGCGCGCACCTCGTTCTCGCGGATCGCCTGCAGGATCTTGCCGAGCGGCGACTCCACGATGCGCTTCATGACCCAGAACGAGAGCAGGAAAAGCGCCGACACGTACATGTAGTAAGCGAGCGGATCGCCGAAGTCGATGTCGAGCATCGCGGGGCGCCCGATGCCGGGCATGCCGTCCTCGCCGCCGGTGACACTGGTCCATTGGTAGGCGACGAAATAGAAGAGCTGGTTCAGCGCGAAGGTGAGCATGATGAAATAGATGCCGGAGCGCTGCACGCAGAGGTAGCCGACCAGCAGGGCCGAAAAGGCGCCGACACCGATGCCGACGCCCAGGGCCACGAACACGTTGATGCCGTAGTGCTTGAGCAGGTATCCCGCGACGTAGGCCGCCGACCCGAAGAAAGTCGCCTGGCCGAAGGAAAGCAGTCCGGTGTAGCCCATCAGCAGGTTCGTTCCCAGCCCGAAGATGGCGAAGATCCAGATCTCCGCCGCGATCACCGGCCGCACCACGACGGGCAGCAGCACCACGGCAGCAAGGATGGCGAGCGTGGCGCGGCTCATCGCCTCAGTTACCTCCCGGTCACCTTATTCCGAACAGCCCTTGCGGGCGGAACACCAGGACGGCCGCCATTACGAGATAAATCACCACCACCGAGGCTTCGATCCAGTAGGCCGCCACGATGGCCTGCGCGACCCCGATCAGCAGCCCGGCGGCGATGGCACCGAGTATGTTTCCCATGCCGCCGAGCGCCACCACGACGAAGGCGATGCCGAGCATGTCCACGCCCATGCCGGGGGAAAGGCCGCGAATGGGCGCGGTAAGCGCGCCCGCGATCCCGGCGAGGTAGGCACCGAGCGCGAAAGCGACGGTGAAGAGGCGATGGATATCGATGCCGAGCAGCGACACCATCTCCTTGTTCTCGATGCCGGCGCGCATGATCGCTCCGTAGCGCGTCTTCTCGAGGAAGAGCCAGGTGGCGACCACCAGCAGCCCCGCGGCGACCATGACGAAGAGGCGATACTTGGGATAGAACGTGAAGCCAAGGTCGACCCCGCCGCGCAGGAGGTCCGGTGGCAGCTGGCTGATTCCGACCGGGCCCCAGATGACGATGATGCCCTCGGCGAGGATGAGCGACAGGCCGAAGGTGAACAGCAGCTGATAGTCGTGCCCCGCCGCATAAAGCCGGCGTATACCCGCATACTCGATCGCGAGGCCCAGCAGCGCCACCCCCAGCGGAGCGAGGACCAGGGCGATCCAGAAATTGCCGACGGCTCCGATGGCCGTGACGGTCAGGTAGGCGCCTACAGCGAAGAGAGCGCCGTGGGCGAAGTTGGGTATGTTCAGGATCCCTGCGATCAGCGCGAGGCCGAGCCCCATCAGGGCGTACAGCATCCCCGTCGCGATCCCGTTCAGGATCTGGCCGAGCAGGAGATTCAAAGCGACTCAGCTCAGAAGCCGCCGATGTCCTTGCACGCCGCGTACGCCGGCGGCAACGGGGTGTCGCCGGTGGCGATGATGTCCGCAAAGTCGGTCGCGTGCTTCATCGCGGACTTCGGCTTGCAGCGCATGAAGAAGTACGGCCGCAGCGTCTGGTGCGTCTTCGCGTCAACCCGCATCCGCCCGACGAGGTCGTTTACCTCGATGCCCTCGAGCGCCCGGACCACGTCCCGCACCTCGACCGATTTGGCCTTGTCGAAGGCGTGCAGCATCATGCGCGTCATGCCGTAGGCGGCCGAGGGCGCGTAGCCCGGGGGGTTGCCGAATTTCGCCTGGTAATTCTTGACGAAGGCCTTCGCGACCGGCGTGTCGGCGGTGTAGTAGAAGTTGGAGCCGACCCAGATGTTCTCGCGGATCTCGGGCGTGAGCTGCACCAGCTCCTCCACGCCGGAGGACCAGGTCATGATCAGCGGGACCTTGGGCGTGAGGCCGAAGTTGAAGATTTCGCGCGCCCCGGAAACCGCATCGAGCCCGAAGTTGATCATCGCCACGGCATCGGGCCGGTTCGCCGCCGCCTTCTGCACGTAGTTGGAGAACTCGCGCTCGCCCAGCGGATGGCGATCGGCGCCGACGAACTCGATGCCGTGGTTCTTGCCGACCTCCTTGATGTATTTCTCGACCGACCAGCCGAAGGCGTAGTCGGCGACGAGCAGGTGCCAGCGCCGCGCTTTCGGATTCGCCTTCATGAAGGTGTCGACCACGGTCTTGGCCGCGGTGTAGGGGCTCGCGGCCCACTGGAACGAGTAGCGGTGGCAACGCGCGCCGGAGATGTCCTCGGTGCCCCCGCTGAAGTAATGGAATACCTTCTTTCGCTTCGCCACCTCCGACACCGCCAGCGCCACGCCCGAGGACCAGGGGCCGATGACGAACTTCGCGCCCTCGCCGTCAACCGCCTCCTCGACGCGCCGCGTCGCCGCCCCCGCTTGTGTCGCGGAATCGCGCACGATGTACCTGACCGGACGCCCCTGAATCCTCATGTTGCGCTCTTCCAGCGCCATCCGCATGCCGCGGTCGAGGATCGGCCCGACGTCCGCGAACGCCCCGGTAGCTGGCCAGATGCCCAGGATCACGAGCTCTTTCTGCTGCGCCCGGATGATCCCCGGAAAGCCGAGTCCCGTCGCGGCGCCTGCCGCCCCGACCGCGCCAATTTTCAGGATGTCCCTACGCTTGAACTGGCCCATGTTGTTCCTCCCTCAGGAAAGCCGTGAAATCCAATGTACTAGGGGTCGCGAAGCCGATGCCACTCCCTCCAATCCTACTCCCACTCGATCGTAGCCGGCGGCTTGCTCGAAATGTCGTACACCACCCGGTTGATACCCCGCACTTCGTTGATGATGCGGTTCGATACCCTGGACAGAAGCGCGTGCGGCAGCCCGGCCCACTGCGCGGTCATGAAGTCCTGGGTTTCCACCGCCCGCAGCGCGATCACGTGCTCGTAGGTGCGCCCGTCGCCCATCACTCCCACCGATCTCACCGGCAGGAAAACCGCGAATGCCTGCGCCGTCTTGTCGTACCAGCCGCTTGCCCGCAGCTCGTCAATGAAGATCGCGTCGGCGCGGCGCAGCAGGTCCGCGTACTCCGCCTTTACCTCGCCGAGGATCCTGACACCCAGGCCCGGCCCCGGGAAAGGATGGCGGAACACCAGCTCGCGCGGCAGCCCGAGGGCGAGGCCGAGCTCGCGCACTTCGTCCTTGAACAGTTCGCGCAGCGGCTCGAGCAGCCTGAGATGCAGGGTGTCCGGCAACCCGCCGACGTTATGGTGCGACTTGATGTTGTGGGCCTTCTTGGTCTTCGCGCCGGCCGACTCGATCACGTCCGGATAGATCGTGCCCTGCGCGAGCCATTTGGCCTGCGGCAGCTTCGCCGCTTCGCGCTGGAATACCTCGATGAATTCGCGTCCGATGATCTTGCGCTTCTCTTCGGGGTCGGTCACTCCCTTGAGGTGCTTCAGGAACTGCTCGCGCGCATCCACGTAGCTCACGCTGACGCCAAGGCTGCCGGCGATGGCGTGCATCACCTGGTCGGCCTCGTTGAGCCGCAGCAGTCCATGGTCGACGAACACGCAGGTGAGCTGCTTGCCGATCGCCCGGTGGATGAGCGCCGCCGCGACCGAGGAATCCACGCCGCCGGAGAGCCCCAGCACCACCTCTTCCCGGCCCACGTCGGCGCGGATGCGCTGCACCGCCTCCTCGACGAAATTCGGCATGCTCCAGTCGCCCGAGAGCCCGCAGATCCTTCTCACGAAGCGCTCCAGTATCGTCTTGCCCTGGAGCGTATGCGTCACCTCGGGATGGAACTGGACGCCGTAGAAGCGCCGGCTCTCGTCGGCCATGCCCGCAACCGGGCAAGCGTCGGTGGAAGCCATCAGCTTGAAGCCCGGCGGCAGCTCGGCCACCTTGTCGCCGTGGCTCATCCACACTTGCAGCAGGCCGTGGCCTTCCGCGGTGCGGGAGTCCTCTATGCCGTCGAGCAGCTGCGTATGGCCCCGCGCGCGCACCTCGGCGTAGCCGAACTCGCGCACGCTGCCCGCCTCGACGCGGCCGCCGAGCTGCTGCGCCATCGTCTGCATGCCGTAGCAGATGCCGAGCACCGGCACTCCCAGCTCGAACACCGCCTTGGGCGCTTTCGCGGTTGCCTCGTCATACGCGGAAAGATGGCTGCCCGAGAGGATCACGCCCTTCGCGCCAAAGCCGCGCACGAAGGCGTCGGAAACGTCCCAGGGATGGATTTCGCAATAGACCCTGGCTTCGCGTACCCGGCGCGCGATCAGCTGCGTGTACTGGGCGCCGAAGTCGAGGATGAGGACCTTCTCGTGCATCAAATGCCGTGAATCGTGAATGGTGAATCGTGAATCGAGAGCACCGCGTTTCGGGTACTCCTCACGATTCGCGATTTCCGATTTACGATTCACCGGTCACTCGACCCGATAGTTGGGCGCTTCCTTCACGATCTGCACGTCGTGAACGTGGGATTCGCGCATGCCGGCGGAGGTGATCTCGACGAATTCCGCCTTGGCGCGCACCTCCTCGATCGTGGCGCAGCCGAGGTAGCCCATGCTCGAGCTCAGGCCGCCGATCAACTGGTGCACCAGCGGGGCGAGCTGCCCCTTGTACGGTACCCGCCCCTCCACTCCTTCCGGCACCAGCTTGTCGGTATCGGGCTCCTCGTCCTGGAAGTAACGGTCGGCCGCCCCCTGCTGCATCGCCGACAGCGAGCCCATCCCCCGATAGGACTTGTAGGAGCGTCCCTGGAACAGCTCGATCTCGCCCGGGGATTCCTCGGTGCCCGCGAACAGGCTGCCGATCATCACCGCGTGGGCGCCGGCGGCGAGCGCCTTCGCGATGTCGCCGGAGTAGCGGATGCCCCCGTCTGCGATCAGCGGCACATCGGTCTTCTCCAGCCCTTTGAGGGAATTCTCGATCGCGCTGATCTGGGGCACGCCGATGCCGGCAACGATCCGCGTCGTGCAGATCGAGCCCGGGCCGATGCCCACCTTGACGCCATCGGCGCCGTGGTCGACGAGCGCTTTCGCGCCCGCGCTGGTACCGATATTCCCGCCTATCACCTGCGTACCCGGGAACTTGCGCTTGACCCACTTCACCCGGTCCAGCACGTTCTTCGAGTGGCCATGGGCGGTATCTACGACGATCACGTCCGCACCAGCCTCGATCAGCGCCTCGGCGCGCTCCTCCGTCCCCTCGCCGACGCCGATCGCGGCGCCCACGCGCAGCCGCCCGTGCTCATCCTTGCAGGCGTCGGGATGCTCGGTGGACTTGAGTATGTCTTTCACGGTGACCAGCCCGCGCA
>JBIOVQ010000329.1:0-5529 GCA_044867805.1 Burkholderiales bacterium
GGCGCGGCCGCGCAGCGGGCTCGACCTCTCGATGTTCTTCCACCCCGACACCGAGTACGAGATCCTCGGCCTGCGCGAGTACCTCTACCGGCGCCTGCATGCCGGCAAGGAGGACGCCGCGGACCGGTGGATCCGGATGGTCGCGACCAATCGCCTGACCGGCCACTCGCCGGGCTTCTTCTCGGTCTACACGCTGCCGCCCAACCAGGCGGTCTCGCCCGAGGACCAGATGCGGATCAATGCCCGGCTCCGGCAGGAGCCTGAGTACCGCGATATCCGGGCGCTGATCCTGAAGAAGTCCCTGCAGCTCCAGGGCCGCCTCAGCGCGGCCGACCGCTGGCGCCTGCGCACCGCCGCGGAGACCGTGCGCTATCTCGAACGCGACGCCGCCGCGACTCCCGACATCGCCGACGGGAGCGTGCACCTGACCGTTACCTCTCCGCCGTTCCTCGACGTCGTGCAGTACGCGCGCGACAACTGGCTGCGCTGCTGGTTCAACGGGCTCGATGCCGACGCGATCGATGTCCGCATAACCGCGAGCCGCACCGTGAAGGAATGGGAAATGGAGATGTCGCTCGTGTTCCGGGAGCTCTACCGCGTGACCCGCCCCGGGGGATGGGTCGCCTTCGAGGTGGGCGAAGTGCGCCGCGGCTCCGTGAACCTGGACGAAGTGGTGGCGCCGCTCGGCATCGCGGCGGGCTTTCAGTGCTCCGCCATCCTGATCAACGCGCAGAGCTTCACGAAGACCGCGAACATCTGGGGCGTCGCGAACAACCGGCTCGGCACCAACTCGAACCGCATAGTCCTGTTCCGCAAGGCCTGACGTGGAATAGACAGGATTTACAGGACCAGAATAGACAGGATTAACATGATTTACAGGATTAAATCGAAGGCGGCTCGACTTGGCTGTTGAATGCGCCAACCCTGTCCATTCAAACCTCGCGTGACGGCGCGGCCAGGTAGCCGCGGTCGAGCGCGGAGACACTCGGGCAGCCGATAAGGGCGAGCAGCCGGTCGATCTCGTCCCGATAGATCTCGATCGCGCGCGCCGCGCCGGCCTCCCCCGCCACCGCGGTGCCGTAGAGCGTTGCCCGCCCTACCAGCACCGCCCTGGCGCCCAGCGCGAGCGCCTTCACGACGTCGGCGCCGCGCCGAAAGCCGCTGTCGACCAGCACCGCGATGCGCCGGCCCGCGGCCTCCACGACTTCCGGCAGCACGTCAATCGGCGCGCGCGTGCTGTCCACCGCCCGGCCGCCGTGATTGGAGACGATGACCGCATCGGCGCCGCAATCGGCCGCGGCGAGCGCGTCCCGCGCCCGCAGGATGCCCTTCACCATCAGCGTGTGCGGCCACAGCTTGCGCAGCGCGCGCAGGTCTTCCCACGTGAGCGAATCGGTCACCATCATCGAGCGCCCCATCGGGGCGGCCGTGATGCGCGCCTTCAGCTCCGTCGGGTAGTTCTCGTAGCGCGGCATGCCGGTGGTCAGCAGGTAGCGCATCAGCACGCCGGCGAGCCACCGCGGGTGCGTCAATACGTCGGCGACATTGCGGCGGGTAAAGCGGAACGGGACGGTCATGCCGTTGCGCAGGTTGTACTCGCGCCCGGGAGGCACCGGCGTGTCCACGGTGACGATCAAGGCCTGGTAGCCCGCCGCCTTCGCCCGCTCGACGAGCCGATGCGAGAGCGAGCGGTCGGGCCACATGTAGATCTGGAACCACAGCGTCCCGCCCGCCTCCGCGGCGACCCGCTCCAGCGAGGTCATCGAGCCGGTGGCGAGGGCAAACGGGATGCCGGCCGCGGCGGCCGCGCGCGCCAGGGCGATCTCGCCTTCATGCCACGCCAGTCCCGCCGAGCCGGTCGGCGCGATCGCGATCGGCATCGCGTGACGCCGGCCGAACAGCGCGATGTCCTGGGCGCGGCCCGAGGTGTCGACGAGCGCTCGCGGCTCGAGCTTGATGCGGTCGAACGCGGCCCGGTTCTCGATCAGCGCGGTTTCGTCGCCGTTGCCGCGGTCGAAAAACTCGAACACGCCGCGCGGCAGCCGGCGGCGCGCCAGCTCGCGCAGATCGGCGATGTCGTAGGCGCCGAACGTCTTGTCCATCGGGACGCAGCCCGGATCAGCGCAGGGTGATCGCGAGCAGGGTCGCGCCGCCTGGAGCTCCAATCGCGCTGTGGCCCGACCCGCCCGTCACACGCAGGAAATCCCAAGCGCCAAGCGTTGCGCCGCCCACCGCGATACCGCCCTCGACCACCAGGGCTGCCCTCAGCGCGGGATAGGCGCGCGCCGGCAGGCTCGAGCCGGGCGCGATACGCAGCGCCTTCAATACCAGCCGGCCGACCCCGCGATCCACCAGGGTCTTCTCCTCGCACCCGCCACCGCGCTGCCACGGTATCCCGCCCGACTGGATCAGCCGGTAGTGCCTCTCGCTGGACAGCTCCTGCGCCTCGCTGTGGTAGTAGCTGCCATGAAAAACGCTGAGCAGCTTGCAGCCGTCGGGATAGCTCAGCGGACCGTGCGGCTCGTTGCTCGGCCCGAGGATCACATCGAGAGGGCCCAGGGTCAGCCCGTCGACGATCGCGCGCCCCTCGAGCACCGTAGTCGCATGGGACCCCGCGTGCACGTGCCGCGGCTCTATCGAGCCGTATGGATAGTCGATCAGGCGCATGCACAGCTGGTTCTCGCGGTCATCCCAGTACATGCCTGCCCGGCTCGGCCAGCCGTCGACGTTCTTGCGGTCCTCCCAGGGTATTTCTGCGAGGCGCGCGACCTGAAAGCCCGTTGCCGTCGTCATGGCGCGCCCTAGTTAGCCTGCTGCCCGAGTTGCCTGATTTTCCGCGAGCTTCTGCGCCATGGAGCGGGCAAGGATATCGCTCGGCCCGCCCGGGGCAAGCCCCGGGCTGGTTGTTCTTCCGACTTCCGACTTTGTGCTCATCAGTGCCCTCGCGGAGCCGCCCCCGGCACCCAGGCGGTCGGCGCCAGCGCCTGCTCCTCGCTCTGGCAATCGATCACCACGGGCTTGCCCATGCCGAAGGCTTTCGGCAGCAGGTCCTTCAGCTCGCCGGGCTTCTCGACCCGGAACGCGGCGCAGCCGAGCGCCTGCGCGACCTTGGCGAGATCGGCGTCCTTCTTGAAGCGCCACATCTCGCCGGAGCGCTCGTCGCGCTTTTCCTTGTACGCGGCCTTCACCAGCGGGATCTCCTGGTTGAGCGCGCCGTTGTTGTTGATCAGCACGACGAGATTGATGCCGTGGCGCGCGGCGGTTTCCAGCTCGGGCAGATGGTAGTACGCGCCGCCGTCGCCCGTAAAGCACAGCACCGGCCGGTCGGGCAGCGCGCATTTCACGCCTATCGCCCCCGGCAGGCCCCAGCCCAGGGAGCCCTCGCAGCGGATATAGCGCTGGCCCGGCTTGGTGATGTCGAACATCTGCCCCGACCACATGCCGGCGTGCCCGGTGTCGGAGACCACCACGCCGTTCGCGGGAAGCGCCTGGGTGATCTCCCGGCAGATGCGCTCCGGCCGCATCGGCACGACATCCGACTTCAGCATGGGCTCCGCCTTGGCCCGCCAGTCCGCGACGAGCTGCTGCACGCGCCCGATCCATGCCTTGCCGGTTTCGGGTGCCTTCCGCTGCGCGCTGTCGGCCATCTGCCGCAGCGCAACCCTGGCATCGCCCAGGAGCGAGACCGCGTTCGGATAGTTTCTGCCGAGCTGCCCGGCGTCGATGTCAAGCTGGATCACCGGCGTGCCCGGGGCGGGTATCCGCCAGTTGGCGGTCACCTGCCCGCCGGCGTGGCAGCCGATGAAGAACACGAGATCGGCCTCCGCGACCGCCTGGTTGGCGCAGGCGCGCGAGTAGGTCCCGACCACCCCGACGGAGAGCGGATGGGTGTCCAGTATCGCGCCTTTGGCGGTGAGCGACGTGGCGACCGGCACCTGGAGCTTTTCCGCCAGCTCGACCAGCTCGGCGTGCGCCTGCGACGCTACCACGCCGCCGCCGGCGACGATGATCGGCCGTTGCGCCCGGGACAGTAGCGAGAGCGCCTCGCGCATCCGGTCCATTTCGGGGGCGGGGCGAAACGCCGGCAGGCGCGAGAATTGCAATTCGCTCAGCGGCTGCAGGTCGGCCTCCCCCTCGACGCCCTGCCCGTGCGAGCCGAGCAGGCGCAGGTGCACCGGTCCCGGCGCGCCCGAGGTCGCGGCGCGGAACATCTGGCGCACCAGGTCGGGGAAACGGCCCAGATCGTCGACCCGCATGCTGAGCTTCGTGACCGAGTCGAACTGGGTGAAATCCTCCACTTCCTGGTAGGCGCCGCGATAGCGGCTCGCCGTCGCCGGTCCACCGGTGATGGCGACTACCGGCGAGCAGGCCATATAGGGATCGCGCAAGCCGGCGGCGAGATTGGATGCCCCGATCTGCTGCGCCATGCACACGCCGGGAGCGTTCTTCGCGCGCGCATAGCCGTCCGCCATGTAGGCAGCGGCCTTCTCGCCGTGCGTCAGGATCTTCTGGATCCCGAGGCTGTCCATCTCCGCCAGCGCGTCCATGAGGATCGTCGGCACGAAGAAGACGTGCGTGACTCCGTAACCCTTCAGCATCTCCGCGAGCAGCCGCGATCCGGTCATCCTGGGCATACATTTTCTCCGTAAATGAGCCATCAGCTGTCAGCTGTCAGCCCTCAGTAGTTGAAAAACCGGTTGAAGCTTATAGCAAGCTCTTGCTGACGGCTGACGTCTGACGACTAGTCGGGTCGAGCGCCCGACTCCTTGACGGCCTTGCGCATTTTGTCCTGCTGCTGCTGCACCCACATACCGAGCTGGTCTCGCGTCGAGCTGGTCGGCTCGGCTCCGACCGCCGAGAGCCGCTCCCGGAATTCCGGGGCCTTCAGCACCTTCACCAGCTCGGCATTGAGCTTCGCCAGGATGCTGCCCGGCGTCCTGGCCGGGGCGACGAGGCTGTACCAGCCGAGAAACTCGTAGCCCGGGACCGTATCCGCGATCGGAGGGACATCGGGCACCAGCGGCGTGCGTTTCGCGCTGCTGACGCCGAGCGCCCTCAACCTGCCGGACCTGACCGTGGGCAGCACCGCCGGTATGACGGAAAACACCAGCTGGACCTCGCCCGCCACCGTGTCGAGCATCGCCGGCGTCACTCCCTTGTACGGGACGTGCAGCATGCTGGTCCCAGTCATGCTCTTGAAGATCTCGGCCGACAGGTGCGGTGGAGAGCCCGAGCCGCCGGAGCCGTAGCGCAGCGCGCCCGGCTTCGCCTTCGCGAGCGCAATCAACTCCTTGACCGATGCCGCCGGGACCGCTTGATTGACCGCGAGTATGAAGGGGGTCGTCGCGATCAGGCTGATGGGCGCGAAATCCCTGACCAGGTTATAGGGCAATTTGTCGTACATGACGGAGACGATGACGGCCTGCGAGGTCACGATCAGCAGCGTATGCCCGTCGGGCGCCGCCCTCGCGGCGATCTCCGTGCCGATGATGCCGGTCGCGGCGGGGCGTGTGTCCACGATCACCTGCT
>JBIOVQ010000330.1:0-2624 GCA_044867805.1 Burkholderiales bacterium
CGATGATCACGTCCTCGGGGGGAAAACCGACCTGATTCACCAGGATGTCGTATGCGGTCCCGGCGATCCCGATCCGGCGCTCCAGGGTATCGGCCTGGCCCTTCTCGTCGAACGCCATCACCACCACCGCGGCGCCGTAGCGGCGCGCGAGCCTCGCTTGCCTGACGAACTCGTCCACGCCTTCCTTCATGCTGATCGAGTTGACCACCGGCTTGCCCTGCACGCACTTGAGGCCCGCCTCGATCACCTCCCATTTGGAGGAATCGATCATGACCGGCACGCGCGAGATGTCGGGCTCGGAGGCGATGAGGTTGAGAAAGGTCGTCATCGCCTTCTTCGAATCGAGCATCGCCTCGTCCATGTTGATGTCGATCATCTGCGCGCCGTTCTCCACCTGCTGGCGCGCGACGGACAGCGCTTCCTGGTAGTTGCCGGCGAGGACGAGGCGCGCGAAGGCGCGCGAGCCGGTGACGTTGGTGCGCTCGCCGATATTGACGAACAGGGAATCGTCGCCGATGTTGAGCGGCTCGAGGCCGGCAAGCCGGGTCTGGCGCGGGATCTGCGGCACCGCCCGCGGCGGCAAGCCCGCCAGCGCCTCGGCGATGGCCTTGATGTGCGCGGGCGTGGTCCCGCAGCACCCGCCCGCGACATTGATGAAGCCGCTCTTCGCGAAGTCGAGCAGGTAGGCCGCCGTCTGCTCCGGCGTCTCGTCGTACCCGGTGGGTGCCAGCGGGTTGGGCAGCCCCGCATTGGGATACGCGAAGACGTAGATGTCCGCGACGTTGGAAATCTCCTCGATGTACGGGCGCATGAGCTTCGCGCCGAGCGCGCAGTTGAGCCCGACCATGAGGGGCCGGGCATGGCGCACCGAGTTCCAGAACGCCTCCGGCGTCTGGCCCGACAGCGTGCGTCCGGACGCGTCGGTGATCGTGCCAGAAATCATCACGGGTAACCGTGATGATTTCTGATCAAAAACTTCTTCAATGGCAAATATCGCAGCTTTGGCGTTCAGGGTATCGAAGATGGTTTCGAGGAGAAGAATGTCCACGCCTCCCTCGATGAGGCCGCGTACAGCGTCAGCGTACGCGGCCTTGAGCTCGTCGAAGCTGGTGTTGCGAAACCCGGGGTCGTTGACGTCGGGCGATATCGACGCCGTGCGGTTGGTGGGGCCGAGCGCGCCGGCGACGAAGCGCGGCCGGTCCGGGTCCCTGGCCGCACAGGCGTCGGCCGCCGCGCGGGCGAGGCGCGCCGCCTCGCGGTTGAGCTCGTGCACCGCCGGTTGCAGGCGGTAGTCGGCCTGGGCGATCGAGGTCGAGTTGAACGTGTTGGTCTCGATCACGTCCGCGCCGGCCGCGAGGTACTGGTCGTGGATCTCGCGGATGATCTGCGGCTGGGTGAGCGTGAGCAGGTCGTTGTTGCCCTTGAGGTCGTGGGAGTGATCGCGGAACCGGCTGCCCCGGTAGTCCGCCTCCGACAGCCGGTAGCCCTGGATCATCGTGCCCATCGCCCCGTCGAGGATCAGGATGCGGCGCTTGAGCAGCGAATCGAGCAGCGCGGCGCGGTCAGGCATGAGCGTTCAGCTGTGGAAGGAGCGAGGGGATACTCCCCTCGCGCTCCCCTGCATCAGCGACCGTTCCATTCATTGTGGAAAAACCCTGACGCCAGAGGTGGATAGCGCCGCCAAAAGTGGCGACGCCGGGGCGGTTACGCATATAATCTCGCTCCCTGACGGGCACGCGAAAACCGGCATGAAGCACTACGAACCGAAACAGGCGTACGAGTACCTGAAAAAGAACCCTAACGCGATCTTCATCGATTGCCGCAGCGAAATGGAGTACCTGTTCGTCGGCCATCCGATGGGCGCGATCCTGGTCCCGTGGAACGACGGTCCCAACTGGGAGGTCAATCCCGACTTCGTCGCGCATGTCAGGAAAGCGGCGAGCGTGGACCGCCCGATCATCCTGATCTGCCGCAGCGGCAACCGCTCGCTCGACGCGGGGCGCGCGCTCGAGGAAGCGGGCTTCACCCAGGTCGCCAACGTGCTGCACGGCTTCGAGGGCGACCTCGACGAGACCCATCACCGCAACGCGAAGAACGGCTGGCGCCACGACGGCCTGCCCTGGGAACAGTGCTGAGTGCGAAGTTCTGAGTGCGGAGTCGTAGGACACTGTGCACTCGCTCGTTACTTGGCACTCGTTACTCGGCACTCAGCACTTCCCCGGACTCCTGCCCCGCCCGTAGGCGCAATTCGCGCGCTGCGTTCACCATATTGGATAGGGCAGCCTCGACCTCGGGCCAGTCGCGCGTCTTCAGCCCGCAGTCGGGGTTGACCCACAGGCGACCGTCCGGGATCACGCCGCGCGCCTTGCCGAGCCACACCATCATCTCGCCCGCTTCCGGCACGCGCGGCGAGTGGATATCGTAGATGCCGGGGCCGATCGCGTTCGGATAGCGGAAGCGCGCAAAGCCGTCGAGCAGGTCCATGCCCGAGCGCGAGGCTTCGATCGTGATGACGTCCGCGTCGAGCGCCGCGAGGGCCGGAAGCACGTCGCCGAATTCCGAGTAGCACATGTGCGTGTGGATCTGCGTCTCGTCCGCGACGCCGTTCGCCGCGACGCGGAACG
>JBIOVQ010000331.1:0-5452 GCA_044867805.1 Burkholderiales bacterium
TGCCGGGCAAGATCATCAACTGGATGAACGCGCTGTCGTTGATAACGGTGCCGCGGATCACCGTCATCCTGAGAAAGAGCTACGGCCAGGCGTTCATCAACATGGGCGGCGGCCGCAACACCGACGAGCTCGCGTGCTGGCCCTCGGCCGACCTCGGCTTCATGGATCCGCGCGTCTCGGTCAACGTGCTCCACGGCGCGAAAGAGGAAGACGACCCCGAGAAGTTCAAGCAGCTCGTCGCCGAGATCGACCGCGACACCACGCCGTGGGAGCTCGCGCGGCTCTACGAAGCCCAGCACGTGATCGATCCGCGCGACACGCGCGACTTCCTGATCCGTATGCTGCAGGTGCACCGCAAGCGGATGAAGAACGGGGTGGGCGAGCACCGGCTGGCCAATTGGCCGACGAGCTACTGAGTGACGAGTGACGAGGAACTTGCCAGGACAGCGCTTCACGCGTCACCATTTCCTACTGGCGATCTGAAAAGGAGTTTCCCATGCTCACGAATGCCCCGGTGACCACCATGCTCCCGGTAAAGGACTTGAACCGGGCGCGGGAATTCTACGAGAAGAAGCTCGGCTTGAAGCCTCTAGGTTCGCGACCGGACGGCAAGTTTCAGTTCGCCGGCGGCAGCGGTGGCGTAATTGCGCTGTTCCCCAAGCCCGAAGGGACGAAAGCAGAGCATACGGCCGTGAGCTTCCAGGTGAAGGATATCGTGAAGGTGATCAAGGATCTCAAGCAGAAAGGAGTCGTGTTCGAGGACTACGATTTCCCCGGCTTCAAGACCGTCAACCACGTCTGCGTGCTCGGCGCGGAGAAAGCGGCCTGGTTCAAGGACACCGAGGGCAACTACCTCTGCATCCACGAAGACCTGTAGCTGACGTCAGGGGGTGACGGATGTCGGGCACGGCAGTGCGACGCCCATCTCGCCCGCAACCTTGCGCAGCAGGTCCGGGCGGTCGGAGATCACGCCGTCCACGCCCCACTCGATGACCCGGCGCATGTCGGCGGGGTTGTTGAGCGTCCACACCACCACCTTGAGCCCGAGCGCCTGAGCTTCTTTTACGGCTTCGCGGGTGAGATCGCCCAGGTAGGGGGACCAGACCGCGCCGCCGGCGGCTTTCACCATGCGCGGCACGGATCCGTGGTCCCGGAAGCGGATACCGGCCGTCCATGGCGAGTTGCCCTGCCGCTGAAGGTTGTCCATGAAGCCCGTCTCCACGGTCAGGTACACCGTCGGGATCTCGGGCGCTTCCTTCTGCACGACCGCGAGCGTGCGCCAGTCGAAGGACTGGATAGCCGTACGCTCAGCCATGCCGGCCGAACGTACGGCTGAGATGAGTCTACGGGCAAAATCTTCGGGATCCGTGGTTTCGGCCGGAGCCAAGGGAGATATTTTGGTTTCGATGTTGAAGCGCACTGTCTCGTTCCCGCTCTTCTTCACCAGCGCGAACACGTCGGCCAGCCGCGGTATGCGCGCGCCGTCCACGGGGCTCTGTTCCGGCCAGCGATTCGCGTAGGAGGTCCCGCGCTTGAGGCGGCCGACGTCGTAGCGCTGAAGCTCGGCGTAAGTCAGGGTCCAGATGGCGGGGCCGGTCTTCTCCAGCCATTCTCCGTCCGGGCCGCGCGTGATGTCGGGGTTCAGGGCGGGATTGTGGCTCACCACGACGACGCCGTCCCTGGTGATCGCGCAGTCCATTTCGAGCGTAGAGACGCCGAGCGACAGCGCCCGCGCGAATGCGGGCAGCGTATTCTCGGGCGCGAGCCCGCGCGCGCCGCGGTGGCCTTGGATGTCGAGCGCATGGACAGGAGCCGCCATGATAAATGCCGCCAGAAAACCGCCCAGTGCCTGCCGGAGTCTCCAAGGGGCCCGCCTATCGCGGGCAAAAGCAGTTCTAATAGACAGGATTAACAGGATTTACAAGATTAGACCCGATTCAAGACCCTGCCGGGACGTTCCCGGATTTCAGGTTGAATCCTGTTAATCCTGTAAATCCTGTCCATTCGACTGTTAATCACGAGCTGCGGGCCCGAAGACGGTGAGCCGCCAGCCGTTGCCGGATCTCACGAAGCACGCGGTATGCTCGATCGGGCTGCGGATGTGCTCCTCCGGCACGTAGCCGTTGCCTTCCTTCAGCAGCCGGATCCGTACCCACTTCTGCTGGAACTTCGGATCGATGTCGGGCACTTCCCAGTCGGTCACCCGCACGATCTGGTAGGAGAGCCTGGCGATCGTGACCGATTCCCAGGCCGGCGCGGCCTTGACCAGCGCGTCATTCGTGGCGATGGCGCCATACACGCCCGGGTCCACTTCGCGCGGCCATTTCGCGAGCAGGTACGGCGCGCACAGCTCGCGCTCCTTGTTGGAGCGCTGGAACCAGGCGCTGCCCACGGAAAGGGTCGCCGGCAGCTGGCGCCAGAAGACGCCGTTATCGGAATCGAATTCCCACTGCCTGCGGAATTCCGCGATGCCGGGCGGCGCGTCCGAGCCGTTGCGGACGTTGGGATGGATCACGCTGAGAATGAACTTCCGGTCGCGCTTTTCGAGCGCGGTGAGGAGCCTGGCCCGGAACGAGGCCCACGAAAGGTCCCGGGCGGCCTCGTCCACCGCCTCGATCCTCTGTTCCTGGGCAAACAGCGGCGCAGGTACCGCCGCCAGCATGAACACGCAGAGCGCGCGCGTCGCGAGCTTCGCCATCATTTCCCCTTGTATTGCCCGGCGCGCTTCTCGAAAAATGCCGCGAGCGCTTCCAGGTGGTCCTCGGTCTTCTGCAGCGCGCCCTGGAAGGACGCGCAGGTTTCGAGGTGGTCGGCGAGCGTCTGCCGCCGCGCGAGATTGAGCGCGCGCTTTGCGTAACGCACCGCGAGCGGCGGCTTGGCGGCGATCTGCCCGGCGATCTCCATCGCGCGCGCCAGCAGCCGTCCCGGCTCGGTCACCTCGAGCAGGATGCCGAGGTCCCGCGCTTCATCCGCCTTGACGACGCGTCCCGTCAGCGTGAGCTCGGCCGCGCGCTGGGGGCCGACCAGGCGCTGCAGGAACCAGCCGCCGCCATCGCCTGCCATGAGCCCGAGATTGACGAAGGTCTCGCCGAACTGCGCGGCGGCCGAGCCGATGCGGATGTCGCACATGTTGGCGAGATCGAAACCCGCCCCGATCGCCGGCCCGTTCACCGCCGCGATGAGCGGTATTTCCGATGCCTCGATGGCGCGCGGGATGCGCTGGATGCCGTGGCGGTAGTACTGCTCGAGCTCCCCGGCCGAGGACGCGAGAGAGCGCTCGCGCATGATCTTGATATTGCCGCCGGCCGAGAACGCCGAGCCGGCGCCGGTGAGTATCAGGACCGAGACGTCCGCGCCGGCGTTCGCCCACGCGAGCGTGTCGCAGATCTCGTCCGCCAGGCGCGTGCCGGTGAGCGCATTGCGCACGTCGTCGCGGTCGAGGGTGAGCACCGCGACGCGCCCCTCGAGCCTGAGCTGGGAATCGGTGAGTGCGGGAGTATTGGCCACGTCGTTATTGTCTATGAATCGCGGACGGTCGCGCAGCCGTCGAGTCCATATTACGCAGCGCGCCGGGGCGGCACAACCCGCCGTGCTATAGTTTCCCGTCGAGTTTCGCGTCCCTCCAGAGCAGCGAGCGCAGCCGTGGCGCGCATTGAAATCAAGTCCGAAATCACCGGCACCGTGTGGAAGCTCAGGACCAAACCGGGCGACCGGGTCGAGTCCGGCGATACCCTGCTCGTGATCGAGTCCATGAAGATGGAGATTCCCGTGATCACGGAGGACCCCGGCACGGTGAAGGAGATCCTGGTGAAGGAGAAAGACCCGGTGGCGGAGGGGCAGGTCGTAGCCGTCATTGACGGCTAGCAAGTGTGCAGTTTGCAGTGGGCAGTGTGCAGTAACTGCCAACTGATAACTGCCAACTGTCCACTCCGACCGGTTCACGAATCACGCTGTTCGAAGCACTGGAGCCGAAGATGGCTTATGAAACTCTACTAGCCGAGTACGAGAAAAGGCGGGCGAAGGCCCTCGCCATGGGCGGGGCGGAGAAGCTCGCCAAGCGCAAGAAGGCGGGCGCGCTCAATGCGCGCGAGCGCATCGAGCTACTGTTCGACTCCGGCACCTTCCTCGAGGCCGGCCTGTTCGGGGCTTCCGGCGTCTATCCCGAGGAGGCGGTGGAGACCCCGGCCGACGGCAAGATCGCGGGCTACGGCAGGATCAACGGGCGCGACGCCTGCGCGGTGGTGAACGACTTCACGGTGAAAGGCGCCTCGACCAGCGCCACGAACAGCAAGAAGGTCGCCCACATGCGGCGCGCCGCGACCGAGCGCGGCATGCCGCTCGTCATCATCGGCGAATCCACCGGCGCGCGGCTGCCGGACGCGATGGGCTCGCGCGGCATGGGGGTGCTGCTCGGCAACGATCCTGCGCAGTTCCGCCGCACGCGCGAGACGCCGATGGCGACGGCGGTGCTGGGACCTTCTTTCGGATCGTCGGCGTGGCTCGCGTGCTGCGCCGACTTCGCTGTGATGCACAAGGGCGCGACGATGGCGGTATCAAGCCCGCGCCTGATCGAGATGGCGATGAACGAGAAGGCGGACCTCGAAGAGCTGGGCGGCTGGCGGATGCACGCGGAAGTGACCGGGCTGGTCGACCAGGTCGTGGACACGGAGCCGGAGGTTTTCCAGGCGATCCGGCGCTTTCTTTCGTATCTGCCCGGCCATCACAGCGAGGCGCCGCCGGACGCGCCGGTGCCGTCCGGCTCCGGCGCGGACATGCCGAAGGTGTTCTCGCTGCTGCCGGAGTCCCGCACCCAGGTGTACGACATGCGGCGCGTCGTCACCGCCGTGGTGGACAAGGACAGCCTGTTCGAGCTGAAGCCGCGTTTCGGCAAGAGCGCGCTCACCGGGCTCGCCCGGCTCGGCGGCAGGAGCGTCGGCATCGTCGCCAACAATCCGCTGCACCGCGGCGGCGCGCTCGACGCCGATGCCTGCCGCAAGATCACGGATTTCCTGGTGCTGTGCGATTCGTTCAACGTGCCGATCGTGCTGCTGGTGGATACGCCCGGCTTCCAGATCGGGACGGAAGCCGAAAAGAGCGGCGCGCCCGGCAAGATCATGAACTTCATGAACGCGATGACCCTCGTCACCGTGCCGCGGCTCTCGGTCATCATCCGCAAGAGCTACGGCCGTGCCTACGTGTGCATGGGCGGCGGCCGCCACTCGGACGACGTCGCGGCCTGGCCGACCGCCGAAGTCAGCTTCATGAGTCCCGAGTTCGCGACCCGCATCGTGCACGGCGTCAAGCCGGGCGATCCGGGCTTCGCGGAAAAGCTCGCCGAGATCGAGCAGGCGAGCGATGTCTGGGGCCTGGCCGAGGTCTTTGCCGCGCAGGCGGTGATCCGGCCGGAAGAAACGCGCGACTACCTGGTGCGCATGCTCGACGTCTACCGGCT
>JBIOVQ010000332.1:0-4852 GCA_044867805.1 Burkholderiales bacterium
GAACTTCGTAATTGTCGCCTAATCTGGCTTTCGGCCGCGAGAGCGCGCCAATGCGCCGAGTGATCAGTGCGTTGCGAAATCGGGGCGCCAGGATAGGCTGCGTAGCACGCAGAAATATCGAAATAGGCTGCGTCCGCTCAGAAAATCGAGGAAAAATCAGGGGATTACCCAGGCGGTCCAATTTATTATTCTTGTTTCTCTTGGCGCCTTGGCGTCTTGGCGGCTAATTTCCTACATCAGCGCGGCGAGCGCCGCCGGCGCGGCGGTGCGCAATAGGAGGTTCTTCATCTCCCACGCCATCTCCGGCGTGACCTGCTCAAAGTAGCGCACTTCGCCGGCAACAAGAACGGCGACCGCGACGCCGTCGCGATAGAGCACGCGATTGCCGTAGAGCGCCGGCACCTTCGCTCCCGGCACCAGCACGCCGACGAGATTGAGCGGATCGGCTCCATTCACCACGGTGAGCCTGCCGGTCTTCTCCTCGTTGCGCGCGCTGCGCAAGACTCCTACCGCCTCGGGCAGCGCAAACTGCTCGCCCGAGAAACCGGCGACGAAGCGCCCGCCGCGGATCTCTCCGCGCGCCTCCAGCCGTCGGCAGGCCATGAGCAGCTCGCGCCACGGCGGCAGCCACTCCGCTTCCCGCGCGAGCAGCCGCCAGAATACGACGCCGTAACGGCGCAGCAGGGTGCGTGCGACCTGTTCCACGGTTTCGCGCGGTAACTGGGTCCCCGCCTTCGCGGGGACTGACGCCTCCGCGGGGATACGTCTCCGACGTATCAGTGCCCAGCGGCCGGCATCCTCCACGCCGAACAATGCCGTGCGGCGGCGGCCGCCGCCGGCGACCGGCTTGCGCCGGTCCGCGGGCAGCAGCAAGGCGCGCAGGCCGCTGAAACCGTCTGAATTGACCAGCCCCGCCGCCACCAGCTCGCGCAAGGCTTCCTCAACGAACGTGCGCGGCATGTCGAGCCCACCGGCGATATCGTCGAAGAACGACGCGCCGTGCTGCGCCAGGTAATCCGCCACCGTCTGCGCACGCGAGGACAGGCGCAAGTCCTCGGCGGTGGCCGGTTTCACCAGCGCGGTCCACACCGGCAGGTTCTTGCGGGTAATCAACGTGACTGGCGTGCTTCGCACCGGCGACGGCCCCTGCGCGCGTTCCGTGCTCAGCCGGGGAGCGTCGAGGCGCGTCCATACGACCCGCCCCGCGAGACACAGGTCGTCGAGCCACGCCGGTTCGTAGCCGCTGACGCGCGCCGGCAGGACCGCCGTCTCCCACGCCGCCGCCGCAGTCTCGAAGCCTTCGAGCTGCGACACCACCGCTGCCACGGCGTCGGGACCCTCCATGCGCTGGTCGGCCGCCACGCGCTGCCAGCCGAAAAGGAAGCGCATGAAGTCGGCGGCGGAGACCGGCTCGATTTCCTTGCGCAGACGCGTCAGCGTGTAGCGGTGGATGCGCGCGAGCAGCCGGCGCTCGCACCACTCGTTCCCGGCGGCGCCCGGCGTGTAGCTTCCGCGCATGGCGAAGCCTTCCGTTTCGAGCGCCAGCAGCGCCAGCTCCACATCGGCGGCCGGCACCGCTATGGCCGCGGCCAGCGTTACGGCGGTCGTGGGGCCAAGGCCTTCCAGGCGCCCGCGCACGATTTCGACCAACGCCTCCTCGCGCGTCCAACTCTTCTTCGCGTATTCCGCCGGAGCGCCGATGGAAGGCTCGGTGCGCGAGCCGGGGTGGACCGCGACGAACTCCGGCAAGCGTTCTGCCACGATCCAATAGCCGCCTTGGCCCTGCACCGGCATGATCAACCTGGCCGCGCGTTTTTGCGCCGCCAGTTCCGCCAGCAGGCCCGGCCATTGCGGCTTCGCGTTCGCTTCGTCCTGCGTCAGCAAGCCGAGCCAGGAGAGCGCATCGTGCAGCTCGTCGGCATTGCCGGCGTCGGGCCACGCTTCCTCCTTCACCCGCGCGATGGCGTCGGGGTCGAGCCGGCCGATGTCCGCCGCGCTCTCGGGATCGAGCCAGCGGCGGCTCGCCACCGCCTGAGTGCGGCGCTCCTCGAGCGGCGCATCGTCGAGGAACGCGTACGGCCGCGCCGACAGGATCTCCAGCGCGAGCGGCGAGGGCTCGACGAGATCGCGCGCGGTCACCCGCACCTCGCCCCCTTCGAGTTTCGCCAGCAGTCGCTCGAAGCCTTCCACGTCCATCGCCTCGTGCAGGCAGTCGGACACGGTCTGGTTCACCAGCGGGTGATCGGGGATCTCGCGGTCGCCGGCGATGTTCTCCTGGCAGGCGAGCTGGTCGGGGAAGACCGCCGCGATCAGGTCCTCCGCTTCCATGCGCTGCAATTGCGGTGCCACCTTGGTGCCGCCGCGGTAGCGCAGCAGCGCCAGCGCGATGGAGGCGTTCCAGCGCCAGCGCGTCATGAACATGGGCGCGTCGAGCAGCGCCTGGACCAGCACCTCGCGCGCCGTGCCCGAGTGCAGGTAGCGCGCAACTTCTTCCAACTGAAAGCTGTGCGTCGAGGTGAGCGACAGGATGATCGCATCCTCGGTGGCGGCTGCCTGCAGCTCGAAGTTGAATTTGCGGCAGAAGCGCTTGCGCAGCGCGAGACCCCACGCCCGGTTGATGCGGTTGCCGTAGGGCGTGTGGATCACGAGCTGCGCGCCGCCGGATTCGTCGAAGAAGCGCTCGAAGACGAGGTTGTCCTGGGTGGGCAACACGCCCAGCACCGCTTTCGCGGAGGCGAGGTAGTCCACGATCTGCTGTGCGGCGTCCGCGGCAATTCCGACCTCTTCCACGAGATACGCCAGCGCGGAGGCGGAATCGTCGAGCCGGGTCTCCAGGTCTCGGCGCAGCCGGGACACCGCGGCGGAAACTTCGTCGGTGCGGGCCGGCGCTTCGCCCAGCCAGAAGGGAATCGTGGGCGGCTGACCCGCGGCGTCCTCGACCCGCACCCGACCCGCTTCCACGCGCTGGATGCGGTACGAAGTGTTGCCGAGCTGAAAGATATCGCCCGCGATGCTCTCCACGGCGAAGTCCTCGTTCACGCTGCCGATCACCTGCTCTTCCGGTGACAGCACCACGACGTAGTCCGCGGTGTCGGGTATCGTGCCGCCGCAGGTGATGGCGGTGAGCCGCAGTCCCTGCCGCGGCCGCAGCTTCCGGTTGACGGCGTCGCGGTGCAGGACCGTGCGGCTGCGGCCGCGGCGGGTCGAAAACCCTTCCGCCAGCATCTGCACCACCGCGCCGAACTCCTCGCGCTTCAGGTCTCGGTAGGGCCAGGCACGCTGCAGAAGCTCGTAGAGATCGTCCTCGTCCCACTCGCCGCAGGCGACTTCGGCCGCGACCTGCTGCGCCAGGACATCCAGCGGCTTTGCCGGCATGCGCAGCCGGTCGAGTTCGCCGCGCCGTACTGCGTCGAGCAGGGACGCGCATTCGACCAGGTCGTCGCGCGACAACGGGAAGAGCCGCCCCTTGGGCAGTCCTCCTACTGCGTGTCCGGACCGGCCCACGCGCTGGAGCAGCGCCGACATCGCGCGCGGCGTGCCGAGCTGGCACACCAGGTCCACGTGGCCGATGTCTATGCCGAGCTCGAGCGAGGAAGTCGCAACCAGCGCCTTCAACTCGCCGCGCTTCAAGCGCTGCTCGGCGTTGAGCCGCTGCTCGCGCGCGAGGCTGCCGTGGTGGGAGGTGACCTCGCCCTCGCCCAGCCGCTCGGTGAGCGCGCGCGCCGCGCGCTCCGCGAGCCGCCGCGTATTCACGAACACCAGGGTCGAGCGGTGCTCGCGGATAAGCTCCGCCAGACGGTCGTAGACCTGCCCCCATACGTCGCCGGACATGACCGACTCCAGCGGTGACGGAGGCACTTCCAGCGCCAGGTCCCGCTTGCGCACATGGCCGGTATCGATGACGACGCACCCGGTATCCGCGGCGCCGCCGAGCAGCCCGGCGGGCCGGTTTCCGCTTCCGGTCAGGAAGCCCGCCACCTCCTCGACCGGCTTCTGCGTGGCCGATAGCCCCACGCGGACCAGCCTTTCGCCGGCGATGTGCTCCAGGCGCTCCAGGGAGAGCGCGAGATGCGCCCCGCGCTTGTTGGGGGCCAGGGCGTGGATTTCGTCCACGATCACCGTGCGGGCAGTCGCAAGCGCTTTCCGCCCCGACTCGCTGGTGAGCAGGATGTAGAGCGACTCCGGCGTAGTGACCAGGATGTGCGGCGGCTTCCTCCGCATGCGGTCGCGCTCCGCTTGCGGCGTATCGCCCGTCCTGACCAGGGTGCGGATGTCCACGTCCGGAAGGCCAAGCGCAGCCAGCTCCTTGCGGATGCCGGCGAGCGGCTCTTCCAGGTTCTTGTGGATGTCGTTGGAAAGCGCCTTGAGCGGGGAGACGTACACCACGCTAGTTTCGTCGCGCAGCCCGCCGTTCACCCCAGTGCGCACCAGCGCGTCGATCGCCGCGAGGAACGCGGCGAACGTCTTGCCGGAACCGGTGGGCGCGGCGATCAGCACATCGCGGCCCGCGCGGATCGCGGGCCAGGCGCGCTCCTGCGGCTCGGTCGGCGCGGTGAAGGTGCGGCGGAACCAGTTGGCTACTGCGGGATGAAAATCATCGAGGACGGCCATGCGTAAAAGCTTACCTCAAAACCGTACCTCTCAACGCGGAGGACGCAGAGGACGCGGAGGAAAATCAAAACACAAATTGAACCGCCAAGACGCCATGTGCGCCAAGAAATGCAAAAACTGGATGGATTAACGTTGTGGTGGACGGCGGGCCGGATGGGTACTGGATGTGGCACGACACTCACGGCCCGTCCGTTCGACCTAGAGTTGGGCCTGACGCCAAACAAGAAACCCATAGCTCGCG
>JBIOVQ010000333.1:0-26043 GCA_044867805.1 Burkholderiales bacterium
TCGAGTACATCAGCAGCGCCGGGCTGCGCGTGCTGATGATCGCGGCGCGTGAAGCCAAGGCGAAGCAGGGCAAGCTCATCGCCGTCGCGCTGCAGCCGGTAGTCAGGGAAATCTTCGAGATCAGCAAATTCACGCTGGTATTCCAGCTCTTCGATTCGGTTCAGGACGCGCTGCAGCAGATCTCCCCGGCGGCGGCCGCCGCCATGAAATCGGGGTAGGCCCGATGCGCATCCGCTTCTGGGGGACTCGCGGCTCGCTGCCGGTATCCCTCACCGCCGCCGAGATCAAGCACAAAATCGTCGAATCGCTACTGGCCGCCGCCGGCCGCGCCTTCCGGACGCGCCAGGACGCTGAATCCTTCGCCGAGAAGGAGCTGCCCTTTTCCGTGTCGCATACCTACGGCGGCAATTCCTCGTGCGTCGAGCTCGACGTCGGGTCGGGGGAGTACATCCTGTGCGATCTCGGCACGGGGGCGCGGCAGTTCGGGCTGCACGTCCTCGCGCAAAAGAAGGCGGCGGCGAAGCCGAGCACGTTCCACGTGTTCCTCTCGCACCTGCACTGGGACCACATCATGGGATTTCCCTTCCTGGTCCCGGCCTACATACCCGGCAACCGCATCGTGATCTACGGGTGCCACGAGGCCATCGAGCAGGCGTTCCGCAAGCAGCATTCGGCGCCGTGCTTCCCCGTCGATTTCTCGCAGCTCTCCGCCAGGGTCGAGTTCGTCAAGATCGAGCCGGGCAAGCGCCATCGCATTGCCGGCCTCGAGGTCACGCCCAAGCTGCAAATGCACGGCGGCGACTCCTACGGCTATCGCTTCGAGCACGGCGGCAAGGTCGTCGTCTATTCGACGGATTCCGAGCACAAGACCGACGACAAGGCGTCGACGCGTGAAGTCGTGGAGTTCTTCAGCAAGGCCGACCTCGTGATATTCGACGCCATGTACTCGCTCGCGGAAACGGTGTCGGTGAAGGAAGACTGGGGCCATTCCAGCAATATCGTCGGCGTCGAGCTGTGCCAGCTCGCCCAGGCCAAGCACCTTTGCCTGTTCCATCACGAGCCGGTCTACAGCGACGCCAAGATCGCTTCCGTGCTGGAGGAGACCGTGCGCCTCGAGCAGATCACCCGCGAGGGCCCCCCGCTCAGGATCTCCAGCGCCTACGACGGCATGGAGATCGTCGTCTGAGCGCGCGCGGTCCCGAATCAACGCCGGCAGCGCCGGCGCTTTCCTGGTACGGGAGGCTGGCGCAGCCGCGCATCATGGGCGGCATCCTGCTGGCAGTCCTCACGGTACTCCAGTTCTTCTACAACACACCCGCCCAGACCTGGCTGCGCAACGCCTGGTTCGACGCCTATCAACGCATCATGCCGCGGAGTCGCGCGGCGCAGCCGGCGACCATCGTCGCGGTGGACGAGAAGAGCCTGGCGCAACTCGGCCAATGGCCGTGGCCCCGCACCCTGGTCGCCCGTCTCGTTGACGCCATCGGCAAGCACCGGCCGCTGGCGCTGGGCGTGGACATTATCTTCGCCGAAGCCGACCGCCTGTCCCCCGGCGAGCTGGCGCAGCACAATCCCCACATAGGCTCCGCGCTCGCGCTCCAGCTCAAGCGCTTGCTGAGCAACGACGAGGCGCTCGCCGGCGCGATCCGGCCGCTGCCGGTGGTGCTGGGCGTCGCGGGGCTGGACCAGCCCGGGCAGGGTACCCTGCCGCACTCGGCCGCCCTGATCCGGATGCAGGGCGATCCCCTGCCCTATCTCTGGCGATTCAGTTCCGCGCTCACCAGCCTCAAGGTGATCGACGAAGCCGCGACCAGCCGCGCCGTACTCAGCGCCGATGTGCACGACCGGGTCGTGCGGCGCGTTCCGCTGGTGGTGGCGGTGGGCGGTACGCTGATGCCCTCGCTCGCCGTGGAAACCCTGCGCGTGGGCGTCGGCGTCAAGGAGATATCGGTGCGCACGGGCACGCGCGGCATCGAATCCATCGGCATCGGAGATGTCGCGATTCCGACCGACCCCGACGGCCAGGTTTGGGTGCGATTCAGTCCGCACAACCTCGACCGTTTCGTCTCCGCAACGGAGGTCCTCGCCGGAACCTTCGACCGGGACAAGATCGAGGGCAAGCTCGTTTTTCTCGGCGTGACCGGCCTCGGCCTGGTCGACCAGCAGGCGACGCCCCTGGGGGAGCGCATTCCCGGCATCGAGGTTCATGCCCAGATGCTGGAGAACATTTTCGACGGCAACCTGATCCAGCAACCGCGCTGGATGCGCTGGCTGCAAATCAGCCTGTTCGCGGCTCTCGGCGCGCTACTCGTGTTCGCGGTACCGGTTACCGCGCCGGCACGCTCGTCGCTGCTGATGCTGACGATAACCGGGGGGCTGCTGGCGCTGGGCATGGGGCTGTTCCGCTACGCAGGATTGCTGTTCGACGCAATCACGCCTATCGTCGGCCTCAATGTCCTCTTCGGCGGTCTGCTGCGCTCCACGCTCAACGAGGCCGACCGCCAGCGACAGTACCTGAAGCGCCAGCTGGACGCGGAGCGCGAGGCCGCTGCGCGGATGGCGGGGGAACTGGAGGCGGCACGGCGGGTGCAGATCGGGATGCTGCCGGTCCCTTCCCTCGCCTTCTGGGGCGAGCGCCGCTTCGACCTGCACGCGAGCATGGAGCCCGCCAAGGAGGTCGGCGGCGATCTCTACGACTTCTTCATGCTCGATGACACCCGCCTGTTCATGCTGGTGGGCGACGTGTCGGGCAAGGGCCTGCCTGCCAGCATTTTCATGGCGCTGTCGAAGGCGCTCTACAAGAGCACCGCGCTGCGCAGCCTGCCGGATCTGGGCGCCACGATGACCGGGGCCAACGTGGAGATTACCCGGGAAAACCCGGAACTGCTGTTCGTGACGGTCATCGCCTGCCTGCTCGACGTGGAAAGCGGCGAGCTCGCCTACTGCAATGCCGGACACGAGCTGCCGCACATCGTTGCCGCGGACGGAACGACGATACGCGAGCTGGGAGGCGGCGGTCCCCCGCTCTGCACGCTGGAGAATTTTCCGTACGAGACCCTGCGGTCGCGCCTGACACCGGGCGATTCGCTGGTCCTGGTGAGCGATGGAGTACCGGAAGCGATGAACCGCGCCCAGGAACTATTCGGCCGCGGGCGCGTGGGATCGATGCTGGCCGCAATGCCCGCCGGGCTGAGCGCGGAAGAAAGGGTCAGCGCCGTGAACGGCGCGGTCCGGAAGTACTCCGAGGGAACCGAGCAGGCCGATGACGTGACCGTGCTCGTGGTCCGCTGGCACGGACCTCAAAAAGCGGTGACTGAGTAACTAGGTGATTGAGTGATTGAGTAACCGAAGCCAGCCCGTGCGCTCAGTCACTTAGTCACTACGACAGTCAGCGGACGCTGATCTCCACCCGCCGGTTGCGGGCTTCCGAGACCTCGTCGGCCGTCGGCACGACCAGCTCGCGTTCGCCCCGGCCAGCGGTGCTGATGAGGTGGGCCGGGATGCCAATGCCACGGTCCGAGAAGTTCTTCCGTACGCGCTCGGCGCGCTTCAGTGAAAGCGCATCGTTGAATTCCATCTTGCCTACCGTGTCAGTGTGGCCGATGATAGTGATTTCGGCTGCCTTGCGTCGCGCGACCTCGGCCAGAACCTTCTTGAAGGCCGCCCTCGACGCCGGCGTAAACTCGTCGGTCCCTTCCTGGAAGTAGAGCAGAAACGAAACCGGTCGAATCGGCTGCGCCGCGATGGCATCGGCGAACTCGGCTTTGACTTCCCTCGAGGTGACGGTTCGCCTCTCGAATTTCCCGCCTGCCGCATCGACGCGGGCCGCGGTATACGCCTCGTTCAGTGTGGTGCTGGCGCCGTCGATTTCCCTCACCACCACGATCCCGACCTTGCCGCGGCTGTCCGGCACGAGCACCACCAGCTGCGGGGGATGAGGGGTCGTCGCGCACCCCCCCAGCGACGCGGCACTCGCGATCAAGCCGATGAGGACCGCCAGCCTCATGATCGGGCTACGGCTTGGTATCACCCACCCGGACGAAGAACTCGGTGCCTCGAACGCCCAAGATCGCGGCCGGTGTCTTGACCGTCATCGCCTCGGGAGACTGCTTCGCGATCTTGCCGGAAACCACCGATAGCGTACCGGTGCGCACCGAGGTGTCGAGCCGCCCTTCATGGGTCGTCGAGTTGAAAGCGTAGCGGTCGAGAGCGATTACGCTGTTCGGGCCGGCCGACATCATGGTGTTGTCCGTGAACGTGATCCCGACCGAGCCTTGTGCGCCGGTGTGAATGACGTCGGACTGCTGCAACTTCAAGCCCGCGACGCCCGCGAGGCGTTGCGTCCCCCGTTCGATCGTCACGCTACCCGTCGCGACCTTGACCTGCGCGATGTCATCCGCCGCAACTGGTCCGGCGACAAGCGCTCCAGTCCCCAAGGTGCCCAGCGCGAACACTATGCTCCTGACGTGGTTGGCAGACATTTCATTCTCCTCTTCGGACAAACCGGGCAGCGGTGCTGAAGTCCCCGTCACCGGTCACTGCTTTGTCAGCGGACGCTGATCTCCACCCGCCGGTTGCGGGCTTCCGAGACCTCGTCGGCCGTCGGCACGACCAGCTCGCGCTCGCCGCGTCCCGCGATGCTGACGGAGTCGGGCGGGATGCCGCGGCCGGTGAAGTCATTGCGCACGCGCGCGGCGCGCTTCAGCGACAGCGCATCATTGAATTCGACGCCGCCGACCGTGTCGGTATGGCCGATCACGGCGATCTCGGCGACCTTGCGCCGCGCGACTTCGGCAAACACCTTCTCGAAGGCTTCCTTAGATTCCGGCGTGTACTCGTCGGTGCCCTCCAGGAAGTAGAGCTGGAAGGAAATGGGGCGTATCGGCTGGGCCGCGAGCGCGCCGCCGAACGATTTCCTGACCTCGCCCTCGCTGACCGTCCGCAGCTCCGATTTCCCGCCCACGGTGTCCACGCGGGCAGCGGCATACGGCTTGTTGAGCGTAGTGCTGCCGCCCTCGACGCCCGTCACGACGACCGTTCCCACCTTCCCGCCGGCTTCAGGCAGGACCACCACCAGCTGCGGCGGGTGGTTCGCCGCGCAGGCTCCCAGCAGCGCCGCGGCCAGCGCCGCGGTCAGGCCGCTGCTGAATGCATTCCGCATGAAGAAAAACGCGGTCTTACTTCGTTTCGCCGACCTGTACGAGAAATTCCGTGCCGCGAACACCCAGGATCGTGGCCGGTGTCCGGACCGTCATGGCTTCGGGCGACTGCTTGGCGATCTTGCCGGAAACCACCGACAGCGTGCCGCCGCGCATGGACGCATCCAGGCGCCCTTCGTGCGTCGTCGAATTGAAGGCGTAGCGGTCGAGCGCGAGCACGCTGTTGGGGCCAACGGACATCATGGTGTTGTCCGTGAACGTGATGCCGGCGGAGCCGTTGATGCCGGTGCGCACGACGTCCGACTGCTGCAAGCGCGTTCCGGGGGCAGCCATGAGGCGCTGCGATCCCCGTTCGACGATCACGGTGCCGCTCGCGACCTTGATCTGCGCGATATCGTTCGCCACCACCGGTGCCGCGGCAAGTATTCCACCGAGCGCACCCAGGCCAACCAACATGCTTCTGACATATCGAGTTGCCATTTGCATCTCCTTCCTCATGAATGACATAGCGTGACTTTTACCCTTCGGCAATAAGGCCAGTCGCATTATGATGGCATAAAACCGGGCGCACAGATAATGTATTCTGTCTCAGATGGCGGGACCCCCCCCACCCATGTCTTTAGTGCTTGCTGCCGATAACAGCGAATATCCGCGCCTGCGGGAATTCGTGGACAAGGCCTGCGCGCAGGCCAATTGCTCTCCGGGGCAGCGCACGCGTGTGCAATTAGTCCTCGAGGAGCTTTTCTCCAATACCGTGAAATATGGCCGGCGAGACGCCGAGCCGGTTTCCGTCTCCGTTTCGATGGAATTCAGCGGCGATGAGCCGTTGACGATCCGTTACGAGGACGATGCGCCCCAGCATGATGCCTTCGATCAATCCGGCATCGAAGACGAGCTGAAGGCGTCGATCACCAAGCGGCGGGTCGGAGGCCTCGGCATCCTGCTGATCCGCGAGCTCGGCAGGAACGTGAACTACGCGTGGGCGGACGGGAAAAACCGCGTCACTTTCTCGGTCGCGGCCGACACGCCCTGGCCGCGCCGGCGCAACTAGGCGTCTCCGATTTTCCCTGTGGCAAGCGGCCCCGGAGATCCCGGGGCCGTTTCATTGAAAATCCCCGAACGGTCCTCACGGGCGCACGAGGGGCGTATCCCCCGTGTCGTTATTGCGGCTGGGGAGCGGTGATTTCGCCCCGGCTTTCCACCTTGCGCCGGCGTTCGGCCTCGCGCTGCGCCTCCGCATCGAAACGCTGTAATTGGCGGCTGCCCTGCCGCTGCGCCTCCTGCAGCTCCAGCTGTGCCTTGGCGCGGCGCGTGCCCTCGTCGTCGGCCGGCTGCGCGGCGGAGGTCTCGATGCCCTGCCGATAGTGGAGCTCCTGCTGCCGCTGCTGCTGCTCGATCTCGAGCTGCTTTCCGGCCTGCTGCTGGCGCGCATCGGCGGGCGGTGCCTGCGTGGCGCGCTGTTGCTGCTGCATGTGCAATTGGAGTGCATCCTGCTGCTGCTGCCGCTGCAGCTGATGCTGCTGCAGCGCCCGCGCCCCCGGATCCTCGGCGCCGCGGGCAGCGCCGGGGAAACACGCGCACGCGGCCGCCGCTATCAGCGCCGCTCCCAGCCATGCCAGTGGAATGGAAGTTGCCTCATTCATGGCCGTGAGCCGCTTCCAGGGCGGAGCGACGGAATTTATCCGAGCAATAACAGGGGTTTGAGGCATCGGTGTGCCTGAAGTATCATGACCGGCATCCGGTGATCCGGCTCATGAGTGACGAGATTCGCACACCATCGCGCTTGCCGGACAGGGGAGAATCGGTGCGTCAACCGAATCCTGAAAAGGGTTACGACATCCGGGCGCTGGACCAGTTCTACGCCTACTGCCGGGCGCTCGCCGCCCTGCATGCTCATCGCCGCGCCCTGGCCCGCTCGCGGCGCTGGCTCCATCGCGCTGGCTGGAAGCTGCTCCTGGGCGCGGGGTTACTCGGCCTCCTGTATTGGTGCCTGCTCATCCGGGCCGCGGAAACCGCGTCGCTCTAGTCGCGTTGACCGCCGGTCACCAGAGCCGGTCTCAAGAATAGCCACAGAATCACACGGAATTACACGGACCAGAACCTAACCTGTTGACGGCCCGTAGTTGGTTGGGAATCTCGGTGTGCTTCCGTGTGCTTCCGTGGCTAAAGTGGTTTTTGAGATAGCTTCTAGTCACTGGTCACGCTTTACCGAGTTTTCGTTGCATCCGGACATCGAAACGCTCGACGTTGATGATGAGCCGCTCGTGCATGCCTTCCCCGATCGCCTCGCGCTCGTCCTCGGCGCGGATCCGGAAGGTGAGCATGCGTCCCTCGACTTTCACGAGCTCGGCGTGCGCCACCACGCGCATGCCCACGGGTGTAGCGGCAAAGTGCTTCACGTCGAGGTGCGTGCCGACGGTCTGATGGCCGGCGGGCATGAAGCGCTCGACCGCCTGGAGCGCGGCGGCTTCCATCAGATTGACCATGATCGGGGTCGCGAGCACTCCGATCTTGCCGCTGCCCACGTGCGGCGCGGTGTCGCGCGTGCCCACCACGATTTCCGCTTTCCCGGTCAGGCCCGGCTTCAGCTTGTCGGAAAGCTCGGGCATCAGCGTCGTCCGGCGGCCTGTAGCTCCCGCCGCACGATCGCCGCCCCCGCGGCAAGGGCATTGAGCTTGCCCCGCGCGACGGCGCGCGGGAGCGGAACCATGCCGCAATTCGTGCAGGGGTACAGCTTGCCCGGCTCGACGTAGGCCAGGGCGGCGCGAATCGTTTCAGCCACTTTCCCGGGCGTCTCCACCTCGTTGCTCGCGACGTCAATGGCGCCCGCCAGGACGTCTTTGCCCTTCAGCAGGGCAATGAGCTCGAGCGGCACGCGCGAGTTGGCGCACTCCAGCGAGACCTGGTCGATGTCCGACCGCGCGAGCAGCGGAAACGTCTGCTCGTACTGGCGCCACTCCCCGCCCAGGGTCTTTTTCCATTCGATGTTGGCCTTGATGCCGTAGCCGTAGCAGATGTGCACCGCCGTCTTGCATTTCAGCCCCGCGCGCGCCTTCATCAGCGCCGCAATGCCCCAATCGCGCACCTCGTCGAAATAGACATTGAACGCCGGCTCGTCGAACTGGATCACGTCGACCCCTGCCCGCTCCAGCTCGCGCGCCTCCTCGTTGAGGATCGCGGCGAACTGCAGCGCGAGCTTCTCGCGGCTGCGGTAGTGGGCGTCATAGAGCGTGTCCACCATGGTCATCGGGCCCGGGAGCGTGAACTTCACCGGCCGCGACGTCTGCGAGCGCAGGAACTTGACGTCCTCCAGGAACACTGGAATCGGGCGCTTCACCGGGCCGGTCACCACCGGGACATCGGCGTCGTAGCGGTTGCGGATGCGCACCGTCTTCTTGTGCTGGAAATCCACGCCCTCGAGGCGCTCGATGAACGTGGTGACAAAGTGCTGCCGGGTCTGCTCGCCGTCGGAGACGATGTCGATGCCGGCCGTCTCCTGGTCTGCGAGCGCTAGCCGCACGGCGTCCCGCTTGCCCTCGGCCAGGTCCTCGCCTTCCAGTTGCCACGGCGCCCACAGCTTCTCCGGCGCGGCAAGCCAGCCCGGCTTGGGCAGGCTGCCGGCGATGGTGGTCTGGAGTACCGGGCGATGGTTTTGCGCCATGTCCTTCACCGCCCGCTTTCGGGCACTCCCGCTTCCTGCTGCTGCATCGCCTTGAACGGGTCCTCTTCCAGGCGGTTGGCGCTGTCGTCGATCTGCTCGACCTTGACTCCGCGCGCTTCCTCGCGCAGGTGCTCGGGAAATTTTGTCACGATCGCCGGGAACGCGATCACCAGGGCGATGGCAATGCATTGCAGGATCATGAACTCGAACATGCCCTTGTAGATGGTCGCAAGCGACCAGTCCCGCACCACCTGCCGCAAATAGTAAGCCGACATCGCCACCGGTGGAGACAGGTACGCCGTCTGCAGGGTCACCGCGACGAGCGCGCCGAACCAGACCATCACGAAATCGATGGGGATGCCGAGGGCGGCGCCGATCGCCGGCTGCAGCGCATCCATGACGGGATAGAAAATCGGCAGGAACACCAGGATGATCGCCGGCCATTCGAACGGCCAGCCGAGCAGGAATATCAGGAATACCACCGCGATCAGCATCGCCACGGGCGGCAGCGGCAAGGCGAGCATCGCATCGGTGATCCAGCCGGCGGTGCCCAGGCGGGAGAAGACCGCGCCGAAGATGGTCGAGGTCACCGCGAGCAGGAGCACCATGCTGGAGGTGGCAGTGGAGCTCAGCACCGCCCGCTTCAAGCCGGCGTAGGTCAGCTTGCCGTAGCCGGCGGCAAGCATCAGTGCCCCCAGCGCGCCGATGGCCGATGCCTCGGTAGGCGTCGCCAGGCCCGCGAGGATGGAGCCGAGCGTGGCCGCGATCAGGCACAGCAGCGGCACCACGCCGACGATCACCTCTTTCACGATCACCGCGGCGCTTTGCACGCGCTCTTCCTTGGGCACCGGCGGGCCCAGCTTGGGGTTGATGAAGCAGCGCACGACCACATAGGTCACGTAGAGGCCCGCGAGCAGGAAGCCGGGACCGAAGGCCGCGGCGTAGAGGTCGGCCACCGAGACGCCGAGCACCGGACCCATCACGATCAGCATCACGGATGGCGGAATGAGGATGCCCAGGGTGCCGCCGGCCGTGATGGCGCCCGCGGACAGGCGGCCGTCGTAGCCGGTCTTGACCATGATGGGGGACGCCATGATGCCGAGCACGGTCACCGCGGCGCCGACGATGCCGGTCGCCATCGCGAACACGGTGGAGGTCGCGATCACGACGATCAGGAGCGCGCCGCGCACCGGCGCGAGCAGCATCCTGAACGCGGTAAACAGCCGCTCCATGAGCCCGGCCTGCTCGGTGATGAAGCCCATGAAAATGAACAGCGGTACCGCGACGAGCAGCTCCTCCTTCATCAGGCCGATGGTCTGGAAATAGGCCAGCGAGAACACCGTCTGGCCGAGGCCGAAATAGCCGAACGTGAGGGCGAGAAACAGCAGCGTGAACGAGATCGGGAAGCCGATGAAGATGGCGAAGATCATGACGACCAGCATGACCAGGCCGAGGAGCGTTAATCCAGTCACACTGCCGCCTCTGATAGGTTAGCTGTAATTCGACGCTCGTAGCGTCGGCGGCCCGGAGGTCTTCGCCGGTCGCATCCCCTAGACAACAATGGGGCCCCTGCTCCGCGGCTCATACCTCCACCTTCTCCTTGTGTTCCAGCATCACGCCGGTGCGCGCGGCATAGACGCTCTTGATGGTTTCCGACACGCCCTGGATGATCAGCAGCAGGCAGGTGAGCGGGATCACCATCTTGAACGGCCACAGGATAGGCCGCCATGGCGTCTGCTCCGAGGTCTCCCCGATCACGAACGCGTACCAGCCCTCGTCGGCGCTCACGACGAAGAACATGGCGAGCGACGGGAAGAAGAACACGAGGTAAGCGATGGAGTCGATCACGCCCTGAGTGCGTACCGACCATTTCTCGAAGAAGAAATCAGTGCGGATGTGCGCGCCCTTGTGCAGCGCGTAGGCCGCGCCCAGCATGAAGATCGTGCCGTACAGCATGTAGCTGACGTCGTAGGCCCAGATCGTGGGCGCCTGGAACGCGTAGCGCGCGATGACCTCGTAGCTCACCGCCAGCACCAGCGGGATGTTGAGCCAGGCGACCCAGGTTCCCGTGACGTCGGTGAACCGATCGATGGCGCGGACGGCCCGGATGTGCAGCGGAACAGCCGGTTCGGTATGACTCATGGCTTCTGGCTGAGCGGATTGACACTCATCCCCGAAAAGAAAAAGGCGGTTGAAGGCCGCCTTTTCCCCGTTCGATACCCGCGTGATCTACTTCTTCTCCACCGCCTTCGGCGCGCCCCTGGCCGCGGGCTTCCCCCTGGGGAAATAGTAATTGGCGGCGAACGAGTAGGGCGGGAACATGAAGCGCTTCGCCGGCACGACCTTTGCCGCGTACGCGCGCTGCGACTCAAGCACCTTCTTGAAGAAAGGATTCTTGGCTGACTCCTCGGCCGCCATCTTGTCCCACGTCTTCAGGAATGCGATCAGGACATCCGGTGGCGTGTTCAGAATCTGGGTGCCGTACTTGGCGCGCATCTCCTCGATCGCGTCGGCGTTCTGCTTCTGCCAGCGTATGCCCCAGCGAACAAATGTGTCGAACACCGCGGCGCGCACGGATTCCTGCTGCTGCGGGGTGAAGCTCGCCCACACCTCGGAGTTGATGATGAGCTCGAGCATCGAATTGCTCTCGTGCATCCCCGGGGTGTAGTGGTACTTCCACACCTGCGGCAGGCCCAGGCGCAGATCCTCGATGCCTCCGACCCACTCCGCGCAGTCGATCACGCCGCGCTGGGCCGACGGCACGATCTCGCCGCCGGGCATGTTGACGGTCTGCATGCCCATTTTCTGATAGATCTCGGCAACGATTCCTGTCTGCCGGCACTTCATGCCCTTGAAATCCGCAAGGCTCTTGATCGGCCGCTTGAACCAGCCGAAGGCTTGGGGACTCGAGCCTCCGATGGGAAAGGCAACGACGTTCAGCTTCAGGACATCGCGGTAGAACTCCCAGTACAGATCCATGCCGCCGCCTTCGTTCATCCAGCCGAGAAAGTCGAAGTGGTCCATGCCGAACGGCCCGGCAGGTGTGGCGGAGAAAAGCGTAGCGGCCTTGTTCTTTCCGACCCAGTAGTAAGCGACCCCATGTCCGCCGTCTATCACCTTCTTGTGCGTGGCATCCAGAATCTCGAACGCCGGCACGATCTGCCCTGCCGCCATCGCCTCGATCTTGATTTGCCCGCTGGTGAGCTTGTCCACGCGTTCGGCGAACATGCGAAGGTTGTCCTGCAACGTAAGGCTCGCGGGCCAGGTGGACTGGAACTTGAGGTTCTTCACCTGGGCCCCGGCCGGCGTGGCAAGACCCAGAGCCGTCGCGAGCGCCGTGAGTGCAAGCAGGGACTTCGGTGCATTACGCATGGCTGTCTCCTTGGCGGTAGACTTTTCTATTGGTGGAGGGAGATACGGGGCTGATGGTAGGAGCCTGTCTCAGCCCTGTCAACGAACCGTCATGGGAGCCTGGAATACGAATCCGCGGAGGTCTGTTAACCGTATACGCGGAGTCTGGTTACGATTCCGAATCTTCGCGGGAGATCGCTCATGCAACTACGCACCAAACTCGTGCCGGCGCTGGCCGCTGCAGTTCTCGTTCTTGCGGCTGGTCGCGTTACAGCCGTCGATACCGACCCCTCGCCGCCGCCCAGCGCGGATTACGCCGCCGGCAAGAAAGCGATCGAGGCGCGGGACTGGAACGGCGCCATCAAATTGCTTTCGAGCGCTGCGCAGCGCGACTCGCGCAACGCCGACATCCAGAACCTGCTCGGCTACGCCTACCGCAATAGCGGCCAGCTCGATCCGGCGTTCAAGCACTACCAGCGCGCGCTGCAGCTCGATCCGCGCCATCTCGGGGCCCACGAGTACATCGGCGAGGCCTATCTGATGGCGAACAATCCGGCCAAGGCCGAGGAGCACCTCGCCGCGCTCAAGCGCTACTGCCCGACCGCGGCCTGCGATCCGTACGAGGACCTGCGCAGGAAGATCGAGACCTACCGCGCGCGCAAGTGAGGCTGACCGGGGCGCGCAGATTCTCGAGGTTGCCGGGGTCGACCGGTTTTGATAGCGTAGACGCACCGGGTCAGCCAGGGCGGTGCGAACGTGGGGTCTGTTGAGAACCTGAAGAGCTACAACCAGGAACTCGCGGCGAGGAAACCGGAGGACAACCCTGCCGTCCAGCGGATGCGCGTCGCCAAGCGCATCACCTGGGTTCTGCTGCTGGCCGCATCGTTCCTCGCCTTCTACCTGCTGGACAAGTTGTCCGAGGCGATTTCCATTCTCAAGTGACCCCCACCCGATCCCTCCCCCTTCACAAGGGGGAGGGCTGGGAGGGGGTCAGGCCCAGGGCCCGAGAAAGGGCTCGCCCATGTAGGTGTCCGACGCGGGCTCCACCGTTTCCGGCCACTGCTCGACCGGTCCGCGCTGCGCTGCGCCGCGCGGCCGGGGGCGGCCATCCCACCCGACCTGCTCCATATAGTAGTAGAGCTGCACGCCGTGCCCGGCGGGGTCGAGCGCGAAGGCGCTGAAGTCCGTGCCCGGCGTCAGGTCCGCGGGCACATCCACGAAGCGGCAGCCGCGCTCCTTCAGGAACGCGATGGCGGCGCGCAACTGCCGGTAGTTTGCCACCTGCATCCCGAAGCTCAGCACCGTGCTGTTCCCGGGCCAGCCCAGCGCCGCCCGCAATGCCATCGGGTAGAGCGCGAGCGAATGGTGCTCGGTATTGCAGCGCAGGAACACGCAGCGGTGCCCGTCCCACGTCGTGTCCTCGGTGACGATGAATCCCAGCACGCCGCCATAGAACCTCACCATCGCGTCCAGATCGCGGCAGAACAGGCGTATGGGACCGTGACGCACGATCTTGAAAGGACGCGGCAGCAGGATGCCGTCCACGTCGTAGGTGGCCGGCGCTTTCTCCGGGTGGCGGTAACCGGAGCCGAGGTCGACTCCTTTCGCCCTCATCCTGTCGATCTCTTCGTACTCGGGCATCTGCGGCAGCTGCGGCCGCTCCCGAAAGCCGCGCTCATGGGCGGCGCGCGGCTTCGCGGCCCCGAACCAGCCGATCTGCTCGATGCCGTAGTAGAGCTCGTTGCGATGCCCCTCGGGATCGTAGGGATAGACATGCCAGTTCGATCCCGGCATGTCGCGGCCGGCGCGGTTGATGCGCACCTTCCGTTGCGCGAAGTAGTCGATGGCGGATACGACTTCCGCCAGACTGCCGACCTGCCACGTCATCTGGTTCACGTCCACGTCCGGCGGCAGCCCGTTCGCCCGGCCCAGCGCGTTGAAGATCCGGCGGTTGAACATCACGAAGGAGTGGTGGTCGCTGCCGTGGCGCAGGAAATACAGATTGGTGTCCCCCAGGCCCTTCAGCTCGGCGCCCTTCGGGTGATGCGCCGCGAAATCCTGCGGATCCGAGATGCGGAAGCCGAGCAGTTCGCAGTAGAAATCGAGGCAGGCGGCCACGTTCTCGACGTTGTAGCCGAAATGGCCGAGCCGCCGGATCTTGAACGGCCGGTCCATCAGTACTCCACCGACGTCGTATTTCATGCCAGACCTCGTCACTCGTCACCCGTCACTCGTCACGCCTCACTCACCTTGCACCACCGAATTCTCGAGCACGCCGACGCCCCCGAGCTCGATGCGCACGCGGTCGCCGGGCTTGAGAAAGATGCCGCGCGGCCGCCCGACGCCGGACGGCGTGCCGGTCGAGATGACATCGCCCGGAAGCAGCGTCACGCGCCGGCTGAGATACTCGATCATCTCGGCGATGTTGAAGATCAGGCCCGAGACCAGCGTATCCTGCATCTTCTCCTGGTTCACCCACAGCCTGAGCTGGCAGGCGTAAATATCCGCGATTCCCTCGGCCGGCACGATCCACGGCCCCATCGGGGCCGCGCACTCGAAGTTCTTGTGCCCGAACCAGTCTACGCCCCAGCGCGGCCAATCGGGCCGGCGCGACAGGTCGCGCGCCGAGAGATCGTTCATGATGGTATAGCCCGCCACATGCCGCATCGCGTCCGCGGCCTTGATGTTGCGGCCGCGCTGCCCGATCACCACCGCGCACTCCGCTTCCCAGTCGACCTTCTCCGAGATGGCCGGCAGGCGGATCGCCGCGCCGGGACCGATGATGCAGTGCGGCCCGGACTTCAGGAAAAAATAGGGTTGAGTCGTCGCCTTGTCCACGCCCTTCCCCTCGGCCGACATTTCCGCGGCGTGATCCGCGTAGTTGGCCCCGGCACAGTAGATAGTAGATCGCGGGCGGATAGAGCAGCGGCGCGAGCAGCCGCACGTCGGCCAGCCGGCGCGTGGTCTTCGCCTTCGCGCCGGCGAGCTTGCGCAACGCGGGCAGCGCTTCTTCCCACGCCGACAGCACCGCCAGCGTGGAAACCGTCCACGCCTTGCCGGGTACCGAATCCTGCAGATCGATGACGGCGTCGTCGACCAGGATGGCCGCGCGCGCCTCGCTCCGCCGCCCGGCGTAGTTCAGCAGCTTGAAGCTCATCGCTTCGCTAAAAATGCGTGAATGGTGATTAGTGAATAGTGATTGGTAACAGCCGGCTCGCGGAGCGGAAGCCAACCACAAATCACTACTCACCAATCACTAATCACGCTGTTCAATCCTTGTAGTCGGGAAACAGCTTCTCCACCAGCGCCAGGGACGCAACCCAGTCGCGGCTCTTCGAGTCGTAGACGCCGACGCGGCCGAACTTCTTCACGCGGTCTTCGCACACCCGTGCGCTGGGCACGATCAGCTCCGCCCCGCCGGCGAGCGCCCCCACCTGGGCGCGGCAGGCCAGCTCGAAGAAGTGGTGATAGATGTAGGCCTCCGGCAGCGTCGTGCCGCACACCAGCGCGCCGTGGTTCTCCAGGATCATGGCCCACTTGTCGCCGAGCGCGCGCGCCAGCAGATCGGTGCCCTCCCGGGTCGTGTCGTCGACCTCGTTCGGGTAATAGGCAATACGGTTGTAGAAGCGCATCGCCTGCTGAGTGATCGGCAGCAGGCCGCGCTTCTGCGCGGAAACGGCGAGGTTGGCGGGCGAATGCGTATGGACGGCGGCCATGATGTCCGGGCGCGCCTTGAGCACCGCGGCATGCAGGTTGTAGGCTGCGGCGCTCGCCTTGTGGCCGGATTCCATCACCTGGTTGCCGTCGAGGTCGTACTTGACGAGGTTGGAGGCGGTCACCTGCTCCATGAACACGTTGTCGGCCTTGACCAGGAAATGATCGGGCTCGCCGGGCACGCGCACCGAGATGTGGTTGTAGGTCATGTCCACGAACACGAAGTGGGCGACGAGACGGTGCGCCGCCGCCAGCTCGCACCGCAACTGCCACTCGGCCTTGCTGACGACCTCGCGAACGGGGCCGGACTTTTTCCTGATCTGGACCGTGGTGCTCATGGCCTGCGCCTCCGGTGCGCTTCCCGTTTCAGGAAATGCCTATCTTAGACCCGCTTGCGAGCGAGTTTGCGGTTTGCAGTGGGCAGTTTGCAGTTACTGCCAACTGATAACTGCCAACTGTCAACTGGCTCAGTCCGCCTTGATGTTCGCCGCCTTCGCCACCGCCGCCCACTTCTCGAGGTCCGCCATGATGATGCGCGTGAACTCCTCGGGCGTGTTGCCGGCGGGATCGATGGCCATCACCGCCAGATGCTCCCTGCTGTCCGGGAGCCGGATGACGCGCGACATCTCCGCGTGCAGCTTCTTGACCACGGCCGGGGGCGTCTTGATCGGCGCATGGAACCCGGTCCAGAGCGTGACCTCGATACCGGGGGCGCCCGCCTCGGCCATCGTCGGCACGTCGGGCCATGACGGATGCCGGGCGGCAGAGGTCACCGCCAGCGCGCGCACCCTGCCCGCCTTGAGCTGGCCGACCAGGGGCGGCGGGTCCGCGATGGTGAAGGTCACCTGGCCGGCGACCACGGCGTTGACCGATTCGCCGCTGCTCTTGTAGTTGATCTGGGTGAACCGGCTGCCGGTCTTCTGGTTGAAGAGCTCCGACGACAGCTGGAACGGCGCCGCGCTCGACGCGTAGTTGCTTTTCTCCGGGTTTGTCTTCGAGAACGCGATCAGCTCTTTCACGGACCTGGGGCCCTGCGCGGGATGCACCACGAGCAGGAGGGGAAACGATCCGATCATGGTGATCGGAGAGAAATCGCCCAGCGGCGAATAGGGCAGCTTCGAATAGATCGCGGGATTCATGGCCATGGTCCCGATCGGCCCCATGAAAATCGTATAGCCGTCGGGCGTGGCTTTCGCCGCAATCTCGGCACCGATCCTCCCTGCCGCGCCGGGACGGTTTTCGATGATCACCGGTTGCCCGAACGCCTCCGTGAGGCGGGGAACCAGCACGCGCACGATGATGTCGTTGCCGCCGCCCGCGGCAAACCCGATGATGATGCGGACCGGCCTGTTTGGAAAACTCTTTGCGGCATCCCCCTGCGCGCCCGCGGAAGCGGTAACCGCCAGTCCCACCCAAAAGATGGCAGCTCGAGCAATCATTCCCTTTCCCCCTTTCTACGGTCCGCTGACTACTGCCCACTGCCAACCGTCCACTGCCCACTTCCTAAAGCGGCGTGATACGCACCGTCAGCACCGCCGCCTGGCCGGCGTCTACCGCCGCGACGCAGCGCTTGATCGCGCCCTCGAGCTCCGCTGGATCGCCGACCGCAGCGCCGTAGGCGCCGAACGACGCCGCCACCTGCTCGTAGCGGCGCTCCTTGCCCTCGAGCCGGGCGAGGAACTCGTCCGTTTCCGCGGCCGCCCCTTCCGGGTGCACGCGCAGCACCGAGCCCTTGACCGCCTGCCACCCGCCGTTATCGAGCACCACGGTGAAAATCGGCAGCTCGTAGCGCTGCGCGACCGCGTAGACAGAGTCCGGCGTGCAGAAGTGGTAGCTGCCGTCGCCCACGATCTGCACGACGCGGCGGTCCGGCCGCGCGAGCTTTACCCCCAGCGCCATGCCGCCGCTGAAGCCGAGGCCGCTGCCACCGACGCCCATCATGGTCTGGGGGCGGGTGCGCGGGATGTGGCTCAGCACCGCCGTGGCATTGCGGATCGCTTCATTGACAACGATATCGTCCGGCCCGATCACCTTGTTCAACGCCGCGCACAGGAAATCCGGGGTGATGGCGTCGCGCTCGCCCGGGCGCGCGGCCGCCGCGGCCAATGCCTGCCTGCGCTGCTGCCGCTGCGCCTCCAATTTCTTCATCCGGCCGGCGACCGCCGAGCGGAAGGCCGCGCTGCCCTCGGCGCGCACAATCTCGAGCACCTGCCCCAGCACCGTCGCGCAGTCGCCCTGCACGCGCACTTCCGTCGGAAAGCCCCACAGCGGGAAGCCCGCCTTGATGGCGTCGATGTCCACCTGGATCCAGCGCGTGCGCGGGCTCTCCTTCGCGAACTTCGGCAACCACGGCACGTCCACGTCGGCGAGCAGCCCTACGTCGGCGTCCGCGATCGCGGGACCCGGCTCGAAGCCCGCGAAACAGGGCGAATCGTGGGGGATATTGAGGCGAAAGGGATGCGACTCGAAAACGCGCATCCCGCACTCGCGTGCGAGCGCGTCGAGCACCCCGACCGCCTCGGGCTTGCGCCCGAGGTAGGACGTGATCGCCACCGGGTTTTCGGCCGCCATCAGGTGGCCGGCAATTTTCCGCGCCGTCGCCGGGTCCGTTCCCCCGGCGCTCACCGGGCCGTAGCGCCCTTCGGGGAAGGAGCGGACCGCGGTGTCCTCCCAGGTCGCCGCCAGCGTTTCGCGCGGCAGCGTCAGGAACACGGGGCCCGGCGGGTCGCTCTGCATGAGCGCGTGCCCGCGACGCAGGACTTCCTTGGAGACCAGCCCGGAATACAGCGTGTATTCCCACTTGGCGTAGGGCCGCACGATGCTCCCGATGTCGTACGGGTCCTGCACGAAATGCACATAGTTGTCGCGGGAGCCCGGCAGCTCGCCGCGTACCGTGTAGGGTGCCCGGCCCGCGATCAGCATCACCGGCAGCCGCGCGCGGCACAGGTTGTGCATGCCGTTGCCGGCGTTCGCCGTGCCGACGTCCACGTGCACCAGCACTGCCTGGCCGCGCCCGGTTACCGCCGCATAGCCGCCGGCCATATGCACCGCGACGTTCTCGTGGGGGCACACGATGACCTTGGGATGCGGCCGCTTGTCCCTCTTGAGCCGCGCGTACGCCTCGATCAGCGAGGCGTGGTCCGTTCCCAGGTTGGCGAACAGGTACTCGACGCCGACGTCGAGCAGGCCCTCGAGGAAGTATTGGGCGGTGGTGTAGGCGGCCATAGCGGCTCAAGAGCGTGACGCGATGGGGCGTGACGCGATGATTCGTGACATGGCAAGGCGTGACATGATGAGGCGGGCGCGGCTGATCCTAGAGTATAGCCGGGGCCGCCGCAACCGATGCCGGCCCGGTCTCTGCCTGTCTCCATAACATATAATTTCCGCTAAACTCGGACGCTTTGCGCCGGTTTGGCGCGCGCTGGAGGGCGGAGCAGGTGCCCGCTTGCGGGTGCGACCCCGGAAGCGCGCAATGCGGCCGATGCGATGCGAACGAATCTATAGATAACCTGTCGGAGGCCGCGCGCATTCGAGCGGACGGGGCCCCGCCGCTCAACGCGCGGATTCTGGAAGCAGAATGCTCGTCAAATTCAAGCTCAACGGCGACCCGGTCGAGGTCAACCTCAAGTCCGGCGACCGCCTGCTGGTGGACGTGCTCCGCGAAGACCTCCATCTCACCGGCACCAAGCACGGCTGCGGCATCGGTGCCTGCGGCACCTGCACGGTGATAGCGGACGGTTACCCGATTGCCTCGTGCCTGCAGCTTGCCGCCATGTGCGACGGCGCCGACATCCGCACGGTCGAAGGGCTCGCGGGCAGCTCCAGGCTCCATCCCGTGCAGCAGGCCTTCGTCAACAAGTCCGCATTGCAATGCGGCATCTGCATCCCCGGCCACGTGATGGCGGCCTGCGCGCTGCTCGAGAGGAACCCGGATCCCACGGAGGAGGAGATCCGTGCCAGCGCCGACAGCGTGTATTGCCGTTGCACGGGCTACGTGCGCATCCTGGATGCCTACCGCGAGGCGATTGCCCTCGCTCGCAAGGGCAAATAAGTGGACCAGCGCGATCCCAGGCCGGAAGCGGCCCGCAGCTTCCTCGTCGTCGGCAAGGAGGTGCCGCGCACCGACGCCGTCCCCAAGGTGACCGGTGCTGCGCAGTACGTTGCCGATCTCCATCTTCCGGGCATGCTGCACGCCGCGGTACTGCGCAGCCCGCATCCCCACGCCCGCATCGTCTCGATAGACACCAGCGCCGCCGCGGCGATGCCCGGCGTGAAGGCCGTCGCCACCGGAGCCGATACGGCGAAAAAGAAATGGGGCGCCTTCCGCCCCGACCTTTACCCCCTCGCTATCGGAAAGGTCCGCTACGTCGGCGATGAAATCGCGGCGGTGGCGGCGATGGACCCGGAGACGGCGCGCGCCGCGGTGGACAAGATCGTCGTCAAGTACGAAGTGCTGCCAGCCGTGCTTTCGCTCGACCAGGCGCTCGCCCAGGGCGCCGCGCTGGTTCACGACGACGCGCCGGGGAACGTCGCGCATCAGTTCAGCTTCGAGCGCGGCAACGTGGACGAGGGGTTCAAGAACGCCGAGGTCGTCGTCGAAGGCACGTGGGAATCCGTGCGGCAGTGGCATACCGCGCTGGAAACCATCGGCTGCGTGGCAAGATGGGACAACGACCGGGTGACGATGTGGTGCAACACGCAGACGCCGTTCCTCGCGCGCGGCCGCTACTCGGTTGCGCTCGGGATGCCCGAAAGCCAGGTCCGTGTCATCCAGACCGAGGTCGGCGGCGGCTTCGGCGGCAAGTCGGGCGACGACAACGCCTCGGTGATCTGTGCCCTCCTCGCCCGCCTGAGCGGTCGCCCCGTCAAGTTGATCCACACGCGTGAGGAAGAATTCCTGGCCAGCCACCCGCGCATGCCGATGCGCTACTGGGTGCGGCTCGGCTTCCGCACGGACGGCCGCGTCACGGCAAAGGAAATCAAGATGTGGGCGGACAACGGCGCCTACACTGGCAAGTCGCAGGCCATCCTCGGCGCGGCGAGCGTGCGCCACGACGCGCTCTACAAGTACCCCTGCGTGCGCGGCAACTCCACGCTGGTCTATACCAACCTCGTGCCGACCGGGGCGTTCCGCGGCTTCGGCAACCCGTCCGCCGACTGGGCGGTGGAGCAGGCCTGGGACCTCGCGGCCGAAAAGCTCCACATCGACGTGCTCGATCTCCTGCGCCTGAACGCGGTGGACCCGGGCGACAGGTCGCCCCACAACCACAAGATCACCAGCTGCGAGCTCAAGCAGTGCATGGACAAGGCGGCGGGGCTGATCGGGTGGGAAGCCAAGCGCCGCGACAAGAAGCCCGATAGAGGCCTCGGCATGGGCTGCAGCGTCCACGTGAACGGCCGCCGCAGCTTCGGGGACTGGGATGGGAGCAGCGCCATCGTGCGCGTCAACGAGGACGGCCGCGCCACCGTCATCACCGGCGAGGGCGAGATCGGCCAGGGCAACCTCACGGTGCTGCGCCAGATCGCCGCAGAGGAGCTGGGGCTGCCGTACGAGCACGTGGACATCACCCGCCCCGATACGGACCTGAACTCGCACTCGCTCGGCGCGCTGGCAAGCCGGCTCACGTACGTCGCCGGCAACGCCGTCAAGAACGCGGCCACGGCGGCGGCGAAGCAGCTGCTCGAGGCCGCAGCCGAGCAGATGAAGCGCCCCGCGTCCGAGCTCACCATCATCAACGGCGAGATCGGGCCGCGCAATGGCCCCGAGACCGAGTTCAAGGCGGTCGGCGCGGTAGTGCGGGCGAACATCTACAAGCCCGGCGGCCAGCCGATCGTCGGCGTGGGCAACTTCGACAATCCGTCCGAATTCCCGGACCACAACCGCTACGGCAACGAGTCGGGCGCCTACAATTTCATCGCCCAGACGGCCGAAGTCGAAGTCGACCGCGCCACAGGCGAAGTGAAGGTGCTCGAGATCGCCTCCGCGGTGGACTGCGGCACGGTGATAAATCCCGCGACCGCCGCCGGCCAGGTACAGGGCGGCGTGATGCAGGGCTACGGCCTCGCCATGACCGAATACTTCGACTGGTGGAACGGCATGCCGACGGATCCGCAGCTGAAGGACTACCCGATTCCGAGCGCCGGCATGATCCCCAGGCTGCACGTCGCCTTCGCGGAATCCTACGAGCCCTCCGGCCCGTTCGGCGCAAAAGGCCTGGGCGAGATCGGCCTCGACGCCGTTCCCGCCGTCATCGCCAACGCCATTGCCGATGCCGTCGGGGTGCGCATCTACGAGCTGCCGATCACGGCGGAAAAGATCCACCGCGCGCTCAACCCCGCTCTCTACGCCGACGAGAAGGCCGCGGTCCCGGCAGCACCCAGGGGCGGCACCTGGGCGCGGGTGTCCGCCGGCAAGCCGTCCGGCGCCCGTCCTTTCAGTCCTGAGTTCATTTCCGCCAGGACGGTCGAGGAAGCCGTGCAGCTTCTCGCCGCAGGCGATACGGCCCTGGTTGCCGGCGGCATGGGGCATGCCTTGCGCCGCGAGCGCACAGGCTACCCGCAGGCGAAGCGCCTGGTGTCGATCATGCGCATCCCGGAGCTGGGCGAGTTCTCGATAGACGCGCACGGCATGCTGCGCGCCGGCGCCGCGGTCCGCCAGCAGGCATTCTCCGAGGAGCCGCGGGTGAGGCAGACGTGGCACGCCATACACGACGCGATGGAGGGCGTGGGCCACACCCGCATCCGCCACATGCTGACCGTCGGCGGCAGCGTGGGGCCCCTGATCGGCGGCTTCGATCTGCCGCTCGCCCTGCTGATCCTTGGCGCGCGCGTCACCGTCGCGGGACCCAGGGGCCGGCGCATGGTCACGCTCGAGGAAGCTTTCCAGAAGAGGTTCGCCAAGGACGAAATGGTGGTATCGGTCGAAGTGGATACGCCGGCGCAGCGCTCCGCTTCGAGCTTCTACAAGTACATGCACCGTGGCGTCCTCGAGATACCCACGGTCAACACGGCCGCATCGATTGCCCTCAACACTGCCGGCACCTGCGCGGCCGCGCGACTCGCGGTAGGAGCGGTAAGCTGGAAGCCTATCCTCCTCGATTTGAAGGAGCTGGCGGGCCAGCGGCTCAGCCAGGAGCTGCTGCGCAAGGCAGTCCAGCCCGTGCGCGGGCTCGCGGAACCGATGTCGGACGTGCGCGGCTCCGCAGCCTACAAGCGCGAGATGGCGGTAGAGTTCTCATACCGCGCGCTCAACAAGGCCTGGCAGCGTGCGCAAGCAGGAAAAACGTGATTCGTGATTGGTGATTCGTGATTCGACCCATTCATCATTCAACATTCATCATTCATCATTTGCCGCTGCCGGGAATCGCGCTGGCGTTGATCTGCGCAATCGGGCCGGCAGCGGCACAAGGCTATCCCGCCGGCCCGGTGCGGGTGATCGTCCCGTTCCCGCCGGGCGGCGGCGTGGACGGCGCGGGTCGGTTGATCAGCCAGAAGCTGACCGAGGCGCTGGGCAAGCAGTTCGTCGTAGATAACCGTCCCGGGGCGAACGGCATGATCGGAAGCGAGCTGGCCGCCAAGTCCGCGAAAGACGGCCATACGCTGATGGTGAACGGCGCAAATTTCGTCACCACGCCGAGCCTCTATGACAAGCCGACTTACGATCCGATCAGGGACTTCGAGGCCGTGAGCCTCGTTGCGCTGGCGCCCAACGTGCTGGTGGTGCACCCGTCGCTGCCGGCGAAATCGGTCAAGGAACTGATCGCGCTCGCGAAATCCCGGCCCGGACAGGTCAATTACGCCGGCTCGGGCAGCGGCAGCACACCGCACCTCGCAGCGGAGCTCTTCAATACCCTGGCGCAAGTCACGATGGTCCACGTCCCGTACCGCGGGACCGGTCCGGCCATCGTAGGGCTGATGAGCGGCGAGGCAAGCGTCATGTTCATGCCCACCACCAACGCCGTTCCGCTCGTCCGATCGGGCCGGCTGCGGGCGCTGGCCGTCACCAGCCGCGAGCGCGTGGCGGCCATGCCCGAGCTGCCCACCGTTTCCGAGTCCGGCCTCAAGGGCTACGAATCAAGCCAGTGGTACGGCGTGCTGGCCCCGGCGCGAACGCCGGCCGACATATTGAGCCTGCTCAACGCCCATATTGCAAAGATCATGCAGGCCCCCGACATGAGGCAGCGCCTTACGGCTGAGGGTCTCGTCGCGGTGGGCAGCACGCGCGAGCAGTTTGCCGCGCACATCAAGGCGGAGATCGCGAAGTGGGCGAAGGTGATCAAGGCCTCCGGCGCCAAAGTTGACTGACGACTGATGACTGACGACTGACGACAAGTCAAGAAAAGTCTTTCACCGAGGAGACGTAAATGGCACTGATATCAGCGCGCAAGCAGAAAACCGAAAGCCACTTATCACTCAGCACTCAGCACTCAGCGCTGGTATTGCTGTGCGCCGCGCTGGTCGCCGCAGGAACGCCAGCGGGCGCGCAGCAATACCCGAGCCGCCCGATACGGCTCATCGTCCCGCAAAGCGCGGGCGGCTCCACGGACCGGATCGCGCGGCTCGTGGCGGACAGCATGGGCGACGCGTTCCGCCAGAACGTGGTGGTGGACAACCGCCCTGGGGCCGGCAGCCTCAACGGCACGGACATGGTGGCCGACGCGGCGCCGGACGGCCACACCCTGCTCGCGGTGGCGGCCTCGTTCACGATCAATCCGGCACTGCACAAGAAGCTGCCGTTCGACCCGATTAAGGACTTCACGCCGATCTCGCAGCTCGCGACGCTCCCGCATATCCTGATCGTCCACCCGTCGGTTCCGGTGAAGTCGGTGAAAGACCTGATCGTGCTCGCGAAGGCCAGGCCGGGCGGGCTGAACGTCGCCACCAGCGGGGTCGCGACCAGCACGCACATGGCGGCCGAGCTCTTCATGTACATGACCGGCACGAAGATGGTAAACGTCGCCTACAAGGGCGGCGGTCCCTCGATCATCGCGATGATCGCGGGCGAATGCCAGCTCAATTTCGCGGCCATTTCCACGGCTATCCCGCACGTGCGCTCCGGGAGGGTGCGCGCGCTGGCCGTCAGCAGCGCCAAGCGCTCCGCCGGGGCACCCGAGTACCCGACTATCGCGGAGGCCGGGGTCCCCGGGTACAGCCACTCCTCCTGGGTCGGCCTGCTCGCGCCGGCCAGGACGCCCCGCTCCATCATCACGCGGCTGAATGCCGAAGCGGTGAAGGCAGTCGAGAAGCAGGAGGCCAGGGCGCACCTGCTCAAGGACGGCATGGAATCGACCGGGACGACGCCGGCCGAATACGGCGCCATCATCAAGGAGGAAGTCGAGAAATGGCACAAGGTCGTCAAGGCTGCCGGCATCACCGCCAAATGACCCCCACCCTACCCTCCCCCTTGACAAGGGGGAGGGCGCGGGAGGGGGTTCGTGAATCGTGATTTGTGATTTGTGATTTGAAGAAAGGCAGCCATGAGCCTCATTGAAGACCTCGTCGTCTCCTACCGCACGCTGGCGGAGGAAGGCGTGATCGACGCGTACGGGCACGTGAGCGTGCGCTCGGAGAAGGACCCCGCCCGCTACCTGATGGCGCGCCAGCTCGCCCCCGAGCTCGTGACCGAGGCCGACATCCTCGAGTTCGACCTCGACAGCAAGCCGATCGACCCGCGCGACCGGAAGTTCTACAACGAGCGCTTCATCCACGGCGAGATCTACAAGGCGCGGCCGGACGTGATGGCGGTGGTGCATAACCACGCTCCGGCGGTGGTGCCCTTCAGCTGCACCTCGCGCGCGACCCTCAAGCCGATCTTCCACATGTCCGCGTTCATCGGGCTGGGAGTGCCCAATTGGGACATACGCGATGCCCAGAAGGGCTCCGACATGCTGGTGCGCACGCCCCAGCTCGGGCAGTCGCTGGCGAAGAAGCTCGGCAAGTACCCCGCGGTCTTGATGCGCGGGCACGGCTCAACCACCGTGGGCGAGAACCTGCAGCGCGCGGTCGGCCGCAGCGTCTACCTGGAGCTGAACGCCCGCATGCAGTTCCAGGCGATCGTGCTGGCCGGGCCGAAGGGCAGGATCAACTTCATGGATGCGAAGGAAGTCGCCGCGAACGTCTCGTGGCAGAACTACGACCGCTCGTGGAACCTCTGGCGCA
>JBIOVQ010000334.1:0-2216 GCA_044867805.1 Burkholderiales bacterium
GCCTGCCTCGACAAGTGCCGCCACCCCGCCCAGTTCCTGATGCGCTACTACGAGCGCGGACCCGCCGGCGGCTTCCGCCTGGGGGCCCGCCACGGAGCCTTCTGCGTGGGCTGCTGCTGGGCCCTGATGCTGGTCATGTTCGCGGCCGGCGTGGCGAGCCTGATCTGGATGGCCCTGCTGACGGCTGTGATGATCCACGAGAAGACACGCCCGGCCGGCGCCAAGGCCGTGCCCGTCACCGGAGTCGCCCTGCTGGGCGCGGCATCGGTGGTGCTCCTCTACTCGGCCTACGCGGCCGGCGCCGTCTAACCGCTTTCCGTCCGGCCAGTATACGAACATACGTTCGTGACTTATCCCGCGTACGTGAGAGAGAAAGCTCGCGAGCTGAGGCTGGAGAAGCACCTCTCGGTCGACGAGATCGCGGCACGCCTTTCCCTGTCGAAGGCGACCGTCTACCACTGGGTGTGGGACATCCCCCTTGGCCGACCGGCGCGGTGGAGCGACGGGCAGCGGAAGGGCACGCGCAACATGCAACGGAAGTATGCAATCCGACGCGCGGCGGCTTATCTGCAGGGGCGCATCGAATTCGCGGAACTGATCGAAGAGCCCACATTTCGCGACTTCGTGTGCCTGTACATGGCGGAGGGCTACAAGCGCTGCCGCAACACTGTGGCCGTGTGCAACTCCGACCCGGTCATCGTCGCGCTTTGCGCGCACTGGGTGCGCCGTTTCGCGCGCAACCCGGTGCGGTACTCCGTTCAGTACCACGCTGACCAAGACCTCGCGGGTCTCCAAACGTTCTGGGCGGTCGTGCTCGGCGCAAGACCACAAGACATAAAACTTCAACGCAAGTCGAACAGCGGCCGACTGAGTGGCCGAACGTGGCGGTCGCGTTATGGAGTACTGAATGTCTCCGCCAGTGACACGCTCTTTCGTGCACGCCTTGAGGCGTGGATCCATTCCCTTCAGGAGCAGTGGTTACACTCGCCGCTTAACGGGGCGTAGCTCAGTCTGGTAGAGCGCTCGGTTTGGGGCCGAGAGGTTTCGCTGGTTCAAATCCAGTCGCCCCGACTGCAGGTAACGTCCTCCTGAGGTGAATTCCGAGCCGGCGAATGGCTGAATCAGCACAGGACTCGCCTTCAAGCGGACGCATCAAGCCGATCCTGTTGGCGGCTGCCATGGCGTTCCTTGCGCTCAACGTCTGGACGGGCAGCCCGCTGCTCGCGGTCTGGATCGGGTCGAAGGTGCAGGGGGAGGAGAGCCAGCCTTCGATGGCCGCGTACGTCGTCGTGATCCTCTCCCTGATCGCGTTCAGCTGGGGTCTGTACCAGCTGCTGAAGGTCGTGATGGGCGCGTATCAGGACGCAACAGGCACCAGGCCGACGGTCAGAACGCACGCGCCCTGGCTTCGCAGCATGCGGGGCGAGCGCCACGACTCGGCGGCCGCCAAGACGCGCATCTCGGGAGCCGAGAAGGTCGTCGTCGTCACCGTCCTGATCGCGGCCGCCGCGTTCGAGATCTGGTTCTTCTTCCTCAGCGGCTCCTCGATCGGCGGGGGCGGCGGGCGCTGACTCGTCATGCGCCGCCCGCGGGCCTACGCTTTCACAATCACCCGCCCCGGTAGCTCAGCTGGATAGAGCGGCGGCCTTCTAAGCCGCGGGTCGCAGGTTCGAGTCCTGCCCGGGGCGCTCTACACGGGCGCGAGGAGGAGCAGTCCGCCCACCGGGGACTCAACGGCGCGACCCCGTTCGCGTTCGTCCAGGTGTATGGCGACTTCAGGCGCATCAGGGTCGAGTGCGAGCGGACGACGATGACGTACGGCTATCTCGCCCGGCGGCCCTCCGGCCGGCGGCAAGACCACCAACGCGGCCTTCAACTTCGACACGGGCAACACCGGCAAGGCCTCGACGGCGGCGCGTTCCAGCCCTGCACCAACCCCGTAACCGGCGCGCCCGCGCTCTACGCTGCGTGCGTAGGCGATGGCACACGAGAACGTCGACATTGTCCGGGGTGTCTACGCGGACGGAGGGCCGTTTGCCCTCCCGATGGGGCCTGAGGGCGAGCGCGCCCTGCTCGATCACCTTTTCGGGGAGTACTACGACGAGCAGCTCCAGGTACTGATGCCGCCGGACTACCCCGAGGGCGAGCAGGTGTACGTCGGCCGGCGCGGGATGAGCAAGCTGATCGGCGGGCTGCGGGACTCGTGGACGAAGTGG
>JBIOVQ010000335.1:0-8643 GCA_044867805.1 Burkholderiales bacterium
GAGCAGCCGAAAAAGCTGTCGCACTTCGACGCGTCGGGGCCGCATTCGCTGGGCGTGCACTGCGTGTGGACCGGCGACGGGCAGTTCCTGCACATCTCCTCGGGCGCCGCCGATTTCCAGGCGCGCAGCTCCAGGGATTACCAGTTCTACCGCATCCTCGACGTGCGCAATCCTTCGAAGCCGGTCGAAGCGGGCCGCTGGTGGTACCCGGGGCAGCGTGAAGGCGATGCCGAGCCGCCGCTGCCGCGCCACCCGAAGTTCGACAGCGGCTACCGCCCGCACAATATCCAGGTCTACCCGCAGCGGCCCGACCGCGCGTACGTGGCCTACATCGACGGCGGGCTGGTCATCCTCGACATCGCCGACAAGTCGAAGCCGAAGATGGTCTCGCGCTACAACTACTCGCCGCCCTATAACGGCTTCACGCACACGGCGATGCCGCTGTTCGAGAAGAACCTTCTCATCGTCTCCGACGAGTGCACCAAGGACGACGGCCAGGACTGGCCCAAGCTCACCTGGGTGTTCGACATCCGCGACGAGAGGAACCCGGTGCCGATCTCCACGCTGCCGCTGCCGCCGGCCGACGTGTTCACGCGCCGCGGCGGGCGCTTCGGCTCGCACAACCTGTACGAGAATTACCCGGGCGACTGCTCGTGGCGCTCGGAGAGCATCGTGCTCGCCACCTTCTTCAACGGCGGAGTGCGCGCCTACGACCTGTCCAACCCGTACCAGCCGAAAGAGATCGCCTACTTCGTGCCCGGCGCCCCGGCGCTGTCGCCCAAAGGCGCGGTGCAGATCAACGACGTCTACGTGGACGACCGCGGGCTGGTGTTCATCGGCGACCGCTTCACCGGCGGGCTTTACGTGCTGGAGTGGACGGTCTAAGGCCAGAAGCGTGACGCGATACGGCGTGACGCGATGAGGCGTGACACGATGAAGCGTCACTAGTGCGGACCCAGCTCGTCTCCATTCCGACGGACACCGTCCCGCTGGAAGGGGCGCTGCACGAACCCGACCGCGGCAAGGCGATAGGCGCGGTGCTGCTGTTCCACGGCAACACCATGAACTTCTACGTCGGGGCGCCGCGCTTTCTGCCGCCGGTCCTCACGAGCCTCGGGCTCACCTGTCTCGCTTTCAACCGCCGCGGCCACGACATACTCAGTACGCGCAACAGCCGCACCCCGGAAGGGGGCGCGTTCCAGTCCACCGGCGAGGCGATAGCCGACAACCGCACGGCGGCCGCGTGGCTCGCGAAGCGCGGCTTCCCTCGGCCGGTAGTGATCGGCCACAGCAACGGCGGCATGCTCGCGACCCGGCACGTGGTGGACCACCCCAAGACACCGGCGCTGGTGCTGCTCTCGGCGGGACGTGGGGGAGCGGGAGCAGCGGCGGGGTCGGGTGGACCCGAACGCCTGTTCGCCGGCGATCGCATGGCCGAGCTGACGGAGCAGGCGCGCGCGCTGGTCGGTGCGGGACGCGGGCGCGACTTCATCCTCATGCCGGGCTGGTGGTATGTGATCACGGCCGAGAGCTTTCTCGACCGCATCCAGACGGTGCCGGATACGATCGCGCTCGCGCCCAGGATCAAGTGCCCCGTGCTCGCCATTCGGGGCGACAAGGAGGAGCGCAGCCGCTATCCCGCCGAGGAATTCCAGCGCGCCGCAGGCGGGCCGTGCCGCGTGGAGATCGTCGAAAACTGCGACCACTTCTACAACGGCCGCGAGGACCACGTCGCCGACATCGTGGCGTCGTGGCTCGCAGAAACCTTGCGCCTGCCGCAAGGGCGGGCAAAATCTTCTAGGCAAAAACGCGGAAAGACAAAGAAGAACTAGGGCCAACTCCGCCGTATCGCGTCACGTTCCATCGTGTCACGCCCTACCGCGTCACGCCTCATCGCGTCACGCTCCATCGAGCGTCAGTCGATCCTCGCACCGGATCGACGTATCACTTCCCCCCACTTGGCGTGCTCGCTGCGGATGAAAGCGCCGAACTGCTCGGGCGTGCTGCTGATGGGCTCGGAGCCGATCGCGACCGCCTTCTCCTTGAAGGTGGGCGACGCAACGGCGCGGACCAGCTCGGCGTTGAGCCGCGCGACGATGGGCTTGGGCAGCCCCACCGGCGCGACGATGCCGGTCCAGGTCGTCGCCTCGTAGCCGGGCACGCCCGCTTCCGCCACCGTCGGCACGTCCGGCAGCGCGGCAGTGCGCTTCGCGCTGGTCACCGCCAGCGCGCGCACCCGGCCCGCCTTCGCGAAAGGCGTGATCGAGTTGGTGCTCTCCAGCATGAGCTGCACCTGGCCCGCAATGAGATCGCCGATGCCCGCCGCCCCGCCCTTGTAGGGGACGTGCACGATCTGCGTGCCGGTCATGAACTTGAACAGCTCGAAACCGACGTGGCCGGGCGTGCCGTTGCCGGAGGACGCGTTGAAGAGCTTGTCCGGGTTCTGCTTCGCGTAGCCGATCACGTCGCGCACGCTCTTGAAGGGCGTGGCGGGCGAAGCCGCGAGCAGCATCTGGCCGGTCGTCGTCTGCGAGATCGGCAGCAGGTCCTTCCGAGTGTCGATCGGCGGCTTGCGCAGCATGTTGGGGCTGATCGCCATCGCGCCGATCATGCAGTAGCCGATGGTGTAACCGTCGGGCGCGGCCCGCGAGGTGAGCTCCAGCCCGAGTTGCAGCGCCCCGCCGGGACGGTTGTCCACGACGACCTGCTGCTTCATCTGGCTCGTGAGCTCGGCGGCGATGAGCCGCGCGACGGTGTCGGACGCGCTGCCCGGCGCCTGCGGCACGATCATTCTTATCGGCCGCGTCGGGTACTGCTGCGCGGCGGCCGCGCTGCAAATCAGCGCCGCCGCCAGCACCGCTGCGGCCTGAAGTCGAAAGTCGAAAGTCGGAAGGCAGAAGGAAAAGGTTTTCGTCACTTCGTCACCTCGTCACTGTGTCACTTCTTGAATCGTAACAGAGGGAGCGCCCCACCCCAATGAGGCGGTGCCATGACATTGACGCGGTCGGGCCCGAGAAAGAGCTAGACCAGGCAGGGAGGCTCCGGCGACCCGCCAGGCGGGATGTGGCGGGTTGCCGGAGTGAACTACAGGACGATCGTCAGGGCTTCTGGATGCCCGCTGCGAACCAGTTCCCGCCGGCGCTCACGATGAGCAGCACCGGGCTCGCGCACGGGGATGGCGGCGTCGGATCAAGCTGACCCTCGATGCGGAAATCGCCGTTCGGCTCGAGCTGCACGAGGTCCGAATCGTGCGGCGCCCCGCCGCAGAAAAGGCGCGCGCGCACCCTCTGCGGCGGCACGCTGGGGGTGCCGATATTGTTACCGCCGGCGAGCAGCAAACCGAGGCCCACCACCGAGATCCTCCCGTCCAGCCTGACGTCTACGCTCAGGCGCGAGATGACCCATGGTATTCCGCCGGGATTGACGTCGAAGACGACGTTGGCAGCCGGACCGGATCTCAGCGGCTGGCTGCCGATGCCTCCTTCGAACCTGACGAGGTGGGACTGCGCAAACACCGGGAGCGGAGTGAATATTCCAAGCAACAGCGCGAGCGTCAAAATTTTGTTCGCCATAGAAATCTCCCATGAGTAAGTGGAGTGACCGGCAGGACAACTGCCAGCGAGGCGAACAAAGCTGCCCGGTAGATATTTCCTAGTCCTTTCGGCTCATTTTTGTGACCGGCATGAAGGCGTCACGCCGCTTCAGCCCGCGCCGAACCAGGAGAAGAGCTGCCCCGGCGGGAACGGGACTTTCAGCCCCCGCTCGAACACGAGGTAGATGAACGCCGCGACGCTGGCCGTCATCACGATCGTGATCGGCCAGCGCTCGCGGCCGCCGAGCTTGAGCGCGAGCAGCGTGCACAGCGTGCCGCCGAGCGTGAACCCGAGCAGCCAGATCGCCGCGAGGTAGCCCACGATCCACCCGAAGATATCGGCGGTGCGGCGCGCCGTCACGGCCGGCGGCAATTCGACGCCCGCTTCCGCGGGGCCGCTTTCCGGAGGTTTCTCCCTGCCCGCGAGCTGGAGGACGAGGTGGATCGCCGCCAGCGCCAGGACCGGGATGCCGATGGCCCAGGGAAAGAGCCCGGCGCGGAAGCCGAAGTCGCGGCTTTCCCACAGTGCGGCAGCGAGGACCGCGACGATCAACACCGAGAAGGAGATGCCCCAGCGCGAACGCGGACGCACCGGCTCGGCCGCGGCTTGGGCGGGCTCCCCGCGCCGCGAACGCGCCTTGAGCAACGGGTAGATCGCGCCCGCCAGCGTGAGCGCGATGAGGACCAGCACCCATGGGCGCGTCAGCCACTCCAGGCCGTAATTGTCGGTGGAGAGGAACAGGCGGTTCTCCGCGAGCGGACCCAGCACGAGGCCGAGGATCAGCGGTGGGCGCGGCCAATGGACCTTTTCCATCACCCAGCCCAGCACGCCGAAGAACAGCACCAGGTAGAGGTCCTCGAACGCGTTCTTCTCCGCGAACGCGCCGAGATAAATGAGGAGCAGCACGGGCGGGATCAGCAGGCTCCCGCGCACCTGCGTCACTTTCGCGAGCTGGTTGAGAAACAGGAAGCACACCGTGACCGTGACGATGTTGGCGATGACGATGGTCCAGACGAAAGAGAAGGTCAGCCCGAGGTGCCCTCCCCTCGATTCCGGCGTGAGCATGCTGGGCCCGGGGACGAGCCCCTGGATGATGAATGCGCCGAGCAGGATCGCCATCGTGACGCCGCTCGGGACGCCGAAGGCGACCGTGGGGACGAGGTGCCCGCCGAGCGTCGAATTGTTGGCCGCCCCGGGGCCGACGACGCCTTCCACGGCGCCCTTGCCGAACCGCTCGCGTCCCGGCGAGCTTTGCACCGCGTGCGCATACGCGAGCCATTGCGTCACGCTGCCGCCCATGCCGGGGATGATGCCGACGTAGGCGCCGATCGCGCTGCAGCGGATGACGAGCCACCAGTGGCGGAAGGCGTCCTTGACGCCCTCCATCACGCCGCCCAGCTTGCCGATGCTCTCGCGCGCGATGGCGGACCGCCGCACGGCGAGGTCGATGATTTCGGGTATGGCGAAGAAGCCGATGGTGATCGGCACGAGCCCGATGCCGTCCCACAGGAAGAGCTGGCCGAAGGTGTAGCGCTGCGCCCCGGATATCGGGTCGAGGCCGACGGTCGCGAACATGAGCCCGAGGCCCGCGGCGATCAGGCCCTTCAGCAGGCTGTCGCCGGCGAGCGCGGCGACGAAGGTGAGGCCCAGCACGGCGAGCATGAAGTATTCCGGGGAGCCGAAGGCGAGCACCAGGGGGCGCACGACGGGGATGGCGAGCGCGAGCGCGAGCGCTCCGAAAATCGCGCCGATCAGCGAGCTCATGAGCACCGCCCCGAGCGCGCGCCCGGCTTCGCCCTTCTTCGCCATCGGGTGGCCGTCGACGATCGTGGAGGCGGTCGTGGGCTCCCCCGGCACGCCGAACAGGACGGAGGTGATGTCGCCGGTGGTGGCCGTAACCGCCGCCATGCCCAGCAGGAACGCGAACGCCTCCGCCGGCTGCATGGTGAAGATGAAAGGAAGCATGAGGGCGAGCGCGGTCGGCCCGCCCAGCCCCGGCAGGATGCCCACGGCGAAGCCGAGCGCGATGCCGACGCACATCAGGCCCAGCGTGGTCGGGGTGAGAACCTGGTAGAGGCCCGAGGCGAACGCCCCGGCCATCTCGGCGAGCAGGGAGTACCTCCCAGGAATTTATCAGGCTAGCGCCTGACAAATTCCGAACGAAAAACCTTCAACGACGGAACGGACGATGGGTCCCTATCCCCATTCGAGGGCCGGGATGGCGCCCTCGCTTCCGACCTCACTTTGAGTTCTCGTTTCAGGATTTCGTCGGGACCTCGCCCGACGAAATCCTCAGTAGAGGGCCGCTTTCAGCTTCTCGACCGTGGCGGCGTCGAGCTTGAACACGTCCGCCACCAGCTGTCTCATCTGCGGGCCCGTGATCGGATCGATCTGCAGCCTGGCCTTCCCGGCTTCCGCCAGGAACTCCGGGTCCTTCAGGGTCGCGTGGAACGCCTTGTGCAGGATCTCCACCCGGTCCTTCGGCGTGCCCGGCGGCAGCGCGAAGGGCCGCGCGAAGGCGCTGCTGTTCTGCACGCCCACGAGGATCAGCTGGCGCGCCTCTTCGGTCTTCGCGAGATTGATCGCGAGCGGCACGTTGGGAATGCCCGGGAGCGGCTTGGCGACGACCTGCACGACCGGGATCACGTTGCCGCTTTCCAGGCCCTCGCGCCAGGTCACCCGCATGGACTCCCACGACCAGCAACCGCCGGCCAGCTCGCCGCTCTCCGCGGCGAGCCGGATGGCCGACGTTCCCTTGTAGCCGGACACGACCTGCACCGGCAGCCCGAGCGCCGCGTTCAGGATCCGCCCCGAGTTGTCCGGCGTCGCGCCCGGGGCGACGCCGCCGAGCTTGACCGGCGCCTTGGCGGCGCGCCAGCTCTCGATGCTGGTGATCCCGCTCGCCTTGGTCAGCCCGCACACCACGTCTTCCTTGACCGGGGCGCCGATGTACTCGAACTTCCTCGCGTCGAACTCGATCCCTTTCTGGCCCAGCACCTGGCCGAGGATGATGGCCCCGTTGAAATGCCCCATCGTCAAGCCGTCGGGCTTCCAGGTCTTGTACATGTGATTGGTCATCAGGATGCTGCCCGCCCCGGGCTGGTTGTCCACGATGACCGTCGGATTGCCGGGGATATGCTTGCCCAGGTGGCGGCCGATGGCGCGCGCGTAGGTGTCGAAGCCGCCGCCCGCGCCGAGGCCTACGACGATGCGCACCGTCTTGCCTTCGTAGTAGCTGGACTGCGCCTGGGCGCCGCCGCTCAGCGCCGCGAGCGCAACAGCGGCGGCCAATATTCTAGCCGCCAGATGCCAGCCGTCAGCCGCCAGGAGGATCGCTCCCCTCCTGACTGAGGAGGGGTGGCGCGAAGTGCCGGGGTGGTGGCAGTCGATTCGCTGGTTCATGGAGCTCCTCCTCGTTGTTCGGTTTCGCGGGGCCGATTCTACTCCGGCCGCGCCCTGGCTACAGGCTTCAGGCTTTCTCCCACCACCCCGAAATCTTTTCAGACCACCCCGCCCGGCCAGCCACCAGAGGCGGCTGGCGTTCGGCGGCTTGAAGGTGCGAAGGCACCTTCATCGAAACCCCGCCTCACCCTCCGGCAGGAGGGGAGTCGATTCACGGCTCACGAATCACGATTCACGCCGTTGCGGACCCATGACTGACGGCTGATGGCTGACGGCTGACGGCTAGAAATCAACTTTCTCGATCCCCTTCAACTGCAGCCGCTGGCGCGCTTCCGCGGGCGTCGCGATTTCGAGCGACAGCTCCTCGAGGATGCGCCGGATCTTCGCCACCTGCTCGGCGTTGCTGGTCGCGAGCTTGCCCTTGCCGGCGTAGATGCTGTCCTCGAGTCCCACCCGAACGTTGCCGCCGCAGATGCCCGCCATCGTCGTCAACGCCATCTGGTGGCGGCCCGCGGCGAGCACTGACCACTCGTAGCCGTCGCCGAAGAGCTTGTTCGCGACCGAGCGCATGTGCATGAGATTATCGGGATCGGGGCCGATGCCGCCGAGGATGCCGAAGATGGTCTGCACGAAGAGCGGCGGCTTGACGAGCTTGCGCTCGAGCAGGTGCGCGAGGTTGTAGAGGTGCCCGACGTCGTAGCACTCGAACTCGAACCGGGTGCCGCAGCCCTCGCCCAGGTGCTTCAGCGTGTACTCCATGTCCTTGAAGGTGTTGCGGAAGATGAAGTCGCGGCTGTTCTCGAGGTACTGCGGCTCCCAGTCGTACTTGAACTGCTTGTACTTGTCGAGGTTGGGGTAGAGGCCGAAGTTCATGGAGCCCATGTTGAACGAGCACATCTCGGGCTTGCACTGGAGCGGCGCGGCGAGGCGCTCTTGCACCGTCATGTTGTGCCCGCCGCCGGTGGTGATGTTGATGACAGCATCAGTCGCGTCCTTGATTGGCGGCAGGAATTCCATGAACACCCTGGGATCCGGCGTCGGCCGGCCGTCCTTCGGATCGCGCGCGTGCAGGTGGATGATCGCCGCGCCGGCTTTCGCCGCGGCGATGGACTCATCCGCGATCTGCTTCGGCGTGATCGGCAGGTGCGGCGTCATCGTCGGCGTGTGGATCGAGCCGGTGACGGCGCACGTGATTATTACTTTCTTGGCAGGCGTTGCCACGATGCGTGCTCCTCGACAAATCGATCAAAGGATGAAGGATGAGGGATGAAGGATGACCATCGCGCTTCACGCGATAACGACAGGTCCCGGCCTTTCGTTACCTTCGGCCGGAGGCTGGGCATCCGACCGGACGCGAGTGAAAGGGAGGGACGAATGACAGTCACGCGCAGCGTGGGGTCATCCCTCATCCTTCATCCTTCATCCTTGTGTGATCGATGCCCGATCACTTAATGGCCTGCGGATTGATCGGCGATCCGACCGCCCCGGTGATGGGAAGCGGCGGCCCGACGAACATGAAGTCGTAGACCTTGTCGGCCGCGCAGTCGTCGGCGAGGTCCTTCAGGTAGAAGATCTCGCCCATGGTGATGCCGACCATGGGAATGATGATCCAGTGCCAGGGCTGGAACGCCTCGGTGCTCTCGTTCGG
>JBIOVQ010000336.1:0-8383 GCA_044867805.1 Burkholderiales bacterium
AGGAACTGGATGGTCTCCAGGTTGTTCGCGCTGGAAGGCGCCGGCGCCCCGTAGTTGAGCTTGCCCGGATTCGCCTTGAGATGGGCGATCAGCTCCTTGACGTTCTTGGCGGGCACGGCGGGGTTGATGACGACGCAGCCCGGGACATCCACCACCTGGGTAATCGGGATCAGGTCCTTCAGCGGCCGGTACTGGAACTTGACGTAGTAGTTCGGGTTGATCGCCATCGTGCCGATGTTCCCGAGCAGGAAGTTGTAGCCGTCGGGGCTCGCGCGCACCGCGACTTCGACCCCGATGTTGCCGGCGGCGCCGCCGCGGTTGTCCACCACCACCTGCTGCTTGAGCAAATCGGCCATGGCCGGCTGGATGATGCGGCCCACGGTGTCCGACGCGCCGCCCGGGGCGAATGGCACGATCATGCGCACCGGCCGGCTCGGGTAGTCCTTTTGCGCCGCCTGTGCCGCCGGGAACAGACCGGTCGCAAGCAGCAGTGGGAGCAGGTAACGGCCAGAGCTCATGATCCACCCTCCTTTATCGTTGGTTACTTGCCGGGAATCACCGGCAGCAGCAGGTGAGAGGCCGTGCTGCCGCCGGAATGAATCGTATTGTCGCCCACATTGTAATCCGCGCTGTAGTGAGTGTAGGGCGCGGACCCCACGCCATCGCGCGGCTGGATATCCAGGCGGAGGCGATGCCCCCTGCGGAAGACCATGCAGGTAGGCCAGATCTCCACATCCAGACGGACCACCGCGCCTTTCTTGAGCCAGGCCCGCTGGTCGTGCGTATGGTAAGGGCGGTAGGCGAGAGTGAGAGTGCTGTCGAGGCCACGATGCGAGGCGCGCAGCCAACCCTTGGCGACCGGGACGGGCTGCTGCTGCTGACCGACTTCCCACACGTCCCGGCCGTCCGCATCCAGATTGCGCAGGGTGGCGAAGATATCCATGTCTTCGGTGGTGCTCGATACCCATAACGCAAGCACCACCGGCCCCGTGATTTCAACATCCTGCTTGAATGCCTCGGTTTCGAACGACGCACCGAGGCGCGGCAGGCTGCCCGGCAACACGGTCGACGTCCAGGAAGCCGAGGCGATTCCCGCCTTGGACATGCCCGCGGCGGAATACGTCACGCAGGCCTGTTTCTTCGGCGCCGTCGGCGAGAGCCGTCCTTCCGCGGGATCGCGCCCGCGCGTCACCACCTTGCCGGGAACCAGGTAGAAGCGCGTCCAGCGGGTGCGCTTGAGCGGCCATTCCTTCTCCTGCCGCCATTCGTAGTTGTCCTTGCCGCCCTTGCGAATGAGGAGCCTGACCGGCGGCTCGTCCATCACGCCGTTTTGCTCGCCCTTCAGCCAGTGGTCGAAAAAGCGCAACTGGTTGCGGCGGCCGTCCTCGCTGTAGAACGGGTGGTAATGCGTGCCGGCGTGGAGCCGCAGCTTCTTGTGGCGGGATGCGGCGCGCACGTAGCCCTCGGTGTTGCCGCGCAGGTGCAGGCCCATGCCGCTCCAGTTGCCGGCCGTGAGCAGCGGGACCTCGATGCGGCTCCAGTCCGCGCGGCGCTGGTCGAACCAGCCGGTGTCGAGGTTGTGGCGCATGTACTGCCACAGCCAGTTGTTCGAGAAGGCGTCCGGGTTGTGCTCCTGCGGCTTGCCGAACAGGTGGTGCGCCATGTGGTTGTTGAACCAGTTGCCGACGAACCCGAGGCAGAAGATGCCGCCGTGGTAGGCGAGGTCGCGGTACATGTCGGCGGCGCCTTCCCACGGGATGATCGCCTTGAGCGAAGGCGGCCGCAGTCCCGCGACCAGCCACTGGTTCATGGCGAAGTAGGAGATACCGCTCAAGCCGATGCGCCCGTTGCACCACTTCTGCTTCGCCACCCATTCGATGCAGTCGTAAAAGTCGATCGCCTCCTGCCGCGACCACGGGTCGAAGGTGCCGGGAGACTTGCCGGAACCGCGGGTGTCGATCCGGACCGCCCCGTAGCCGCGCGGTATCCACCACAGCGGGTTCACCGCCTCCCAGTTCATGTACGGGTTTGCCTTCTCCTCCAGGTCCGGCGGGGGCACCCACAGCTTGTCCTTGCGGTAGCCGCCGATGTTCAGGATGGCGGGAAAGCGTCCGCCCGCCTTGGGGCGGAAGATGTCGGCCTTGAGCCGTGCGCCGTCGCGCACGGGGATCTCGATATCCTTTTCGACGACGAGGTCGTACTTGGGCTGAACGGCCCTATTCATGATTTCCGTTATGAAGAACGCGGACCGCGTTCTTCATTCGACCTTGATGTTGTTGTCGATCACGATCTTGCCCCAGTCCTTGATCTCCTTGAGCACGAACTGCTGGAACTCGGCGGGGGAGCGGTTCACGACCACGGACATGAATACCTTGTCGAGGGAGGCCTTCATCTCGGAACTCGTCATGACTTTCACGACGTCGGCGTGTATCTGCGCCAGGCGCGCCTTGGGGATGCCGGCGGGAGCGAAGAGTCCGTTCCAGGCATTGGTGCCGATGCCGGGGAAGCCCGACTCGGCCGTCGTCGGGACGCTCGGCAGCTCGGGGCGCCGCTGGGGCGTGGTGATGGCGAGCGGCTTGATCCGCCCCGCCCGGATATTCGAGATCGAGGAGGCCATGTTGATGAACATGAACTGCACCTCGTTGCCCATGAGGGCGGGGATCATCTGGCCGGCGCCGCCCTTGTAGGGGACATGCGTCATCTCGATGCCCGCGGCCTTGAGGAATTTCACCGCGTCCAGGTGCGGGTATGCCCCGATGCCGGCGGACCCGTAATTCAGGCGCGCCCCGGACTGCTTCACGTATGCCACCAGCTCCTTGAGGGTGGATGCGGGTATGGAGGGGTTCACGACCCACAGGTGCGGCAGCTCGATCAGGTTGGTGACTCCCGTGAGGTCGCGCGACGGCTTGACCTTGAGCGATCTGAACGTGGTTTCGTTGATGGCATTGGTCGAGACGTTGCCCACCATCAGCGTGTAGCCGTCCGGCGCCGCTTTCGAGGCGAGCTCCAGCGCGATGTTGCCGGACGCTCCGGGGCGGTTGTCCACGATGACCGGCTGTCCCCACAGCTCGCTGATCTTCGACTGCAGCTGGCGCGCCGTGATATCGGTCGCGCCGCCCGGGGCGTAAGGAATGATGAACCGCACCGGCCGCTGCGGGAACTTCTCCGCCGCGACCGCGGCGCCGGCCGCGAGCGCCGCGGCAATCAACAAGCCTGCCATTCTGATGATCTGCATGGTTTCCTCCTCGGGTGAGTGCGCCGCTCGAGCGCGGCTGTTCAACGTGGCTACTTCGAGACGTTCATGTCCTCCGGGCTGATCGGCAGGCGGACCGGGCGCTTGAGCTTCGCCGAGAGGTCGATCGCCTTGGTGAGCATCAGGCGGTTGTGCCCCTCGCGCGCGGTCGCATGCTGCGTCGGCACGCCGAGCGACACGCGGTTCAGCCAGGAATTGGTTTCCTCGCGCATCGGGCCGCGCAGCTCGCCGAGCGCCATGTCCCCGACCGGGTAGCTCGTCAGGAAGTCGACGTGGCGGCGCTTGTCCGGCGCATAGCCTTCGGCCTGGATCAGGTTGGTCGCCAGCACCATGTCGCGGTGGGTGTCGTCGATGGTGAGGACACCCTCGGTGCCCACGGCGCCGATCTCGAGGCTGTAGACCGCGCCGGGCCAGATCTCGGGAAGCGCCCAGGAAATCACCCCGTGGTAGATGGCGCCGTCGTCGAAGGTGATGGTGTAGCCGGTGCCGTCCACGCCCTGCCACGTGGGCCCGAGGGCCTTGTTCACGGAGCGCGCGTACACCTCGACCGGCTTCCTGGCTTCCATCAGCCACATCACGATGTCGAGCGCGTGGGTCCCGGAGATCACCATCGGCGTCACTTCCGGGCGGTTGTCGCTGCGCTTGTAGTTGTCGATGGCAACCAGCCGGTTCATGAAAGCGCGCGACGTGACCATCGTCACTTCGCCCAGCGCGCCGGACTTGACCTTCTCCTTGGCCACCAGCCAGCGGCGGCGGAAACGCTGGGTATAGCCGATCACGGCGTCCACGCCGGACTTCTCGATTGCCGCGAGCGTGGCGGCGGATTCTCGGAGGTCGGTCGCGAGCGGCTTCTCGATCAGCATCGGGAGCTTGCGCTCCGCGCCGAACATCACCGGACCCACGTGCAGGTGCTCGTCGGTGGACACCACCACCGCGTTGACCTCCGGGCGGGACAGCAGCTCGCGGAAATCGGTCGTGACGAAGTCCGCGCCGCACTTCTCGCGCACGATCTCGCCGCGCTCGGGGTTGATCTCTGCGATGCCGATCCAGTCCACCTCGGGGTGGCGAGCGGCGAGCTCGCCGCGGATCAAGCCGACGCGTCCCGCGCCGACGATCGCAAGCCCGATACGTTTGGGTTTCTTTTTCATGTGCTGGTTCGCAAAAGACCGACGTGGAAAATCTTGACGCAAAGGCGCAAAGCCGCAAAGAAAGCCAGACGCTCCTTAATGGTAGAACCGGTTTCCATTTTCTGAATCTCTTTGCGCCTTCGCGTCTTTGCGTCGAGAATTTCAACGAGCGGTGGCGGCAGAAGCCCGCGATTCGGGCAGCGGCAGGTTCACCGGCTCGTTGCGCTCGGCGGAGAGGTCGGCGGCGATGTACACCTCCATGACCTGGCGCGCCTGCTCGGGCGTGACCAGCACCGGCCGGTTGCAGGCGACCGCCTCGAGAAAGTGCACCGTCTCGGCCTTCATCGGGCCGGCGTAGGCATGGTCCACGAACTCGCCCGGCATCGAGGACATCGGCAGGCGCATGCCGTGCTGCACGGTGTTCAGAACGACATCCCGGTGACTGTCGTCCACCAGGAGCGCGCCTTCGGTGCCCACCATTTCTATCCAGGTGGTGGAAAAGTTCGGATACCCCGGCGGCAGGCTCCAGCCCGCGTTGACCACGAACGAAACGCCGTTGTCCATGATGACGGTAATGAGTTGCGTGTCCGGGATGTCCGCGCCGGTGGATTCGCGCATTGCACCGTAATTGACCGTGGAGAAGACGCGGACCGGTTTCGCCGGCTCCAGGCACCACAGCATGAAATCGAGGTCATGGGTGGCTTCCATCGCCGCGGGGGAGAGCTTGCCGCGCCCGATGATCTTCTTGCCGAGGCTGCGCGTGATGTGGCGGCTGACAACCGCGCTTACCGGCCGGCCGATGGTGCCGTCGGTGATGGCCTTCTTGACGTAGGCGAACTTGGGATTGAAGCGCTGCGAGTAGCCGATCGTGAACTTGACCTTGTTCTTTCTCGCAATCGCGATCAGCTCGTCGGCTTCGTGGAGTTCGATGGCGATGGGTTTTTCGAGGAAGACATGCTTCCCGGCGAGCAGGCACTCGCGCGCCATCGGGTAGTGATTGGTCTCCGGCGTCGCCGAGATCATGTAAGCATCGATCTCGCGGATCTTCATGAGCTCGCGGTAATCCTCGGTGGCGGTTTTCGCACCGATCGCCTTTGCTACTTCCGCCAGCCGCTCCGGCTTGATCTCGGCGATATGCAGGTTACCTACGACAGGATTGGCTGCGCAGGTCTCGGCGCGGATGCCGCCGCACCAGCCGGTGCCGATGATACCGACATTGATTTGCTTCACTTCTCCCCCGGGGAAATCGCTGCGGACAAAGAAGAGGATTATGTCGCATAATGCGCCGCGGACAAAACGGGATCATGAATACAATGCGGACGCCCGCGTGCCGGTAAAATCGGCCCTCATGGGCATGACAAGAAGCGTGCAGCATGCCGCGTAGCCGTCGCAGCAGGGGAACGGTCGGGCAGGTGGGCCTCGGTATCATGGGCGGGGCGTTCGCCCGGCACCTGCTCGCGGCCGGATTCGACGTCGTCGGCTACGACATCGCCCCCGCGGCCTCGAAGGCGCTGCTCCGTGCGGGCGGGCAGGCCGCGCGTTCCGCCGCCGAGGTTGCCGCGCGGTCCCGCATCGTCATTACGTCATTGCCGTCGCCGGCCGCCATGGAGGCGGCCTACTTCGGAAAGCAGGGCATCGCGGCCGGAGCCAGGCCCGGCACGGTCGTGATCGAAGCCAGCACCATGACGCTCGAGCTGAAAGAAGCGATACACCGCCGCCTCGCGCGCGGCAAGGTGACCCTGCTCGACTGCCCGATCAGCGGCACCGGCGCGCAGGCGGCGGCAAAGGACATCGCGGTCTACGCCAGCGGCGACCGCCGGGCATTCAACCGCTGCCGCCGGGTATTCGACGGCTTCGCGCGGTCGACCTATTACTGCGGGGAATTCGGCGTCGGCTCCAAGCTCAAGTTCGTCGCCAACCTGCTGGTGACGATTCACAATCTTTCGACCGCCGAAGCAATGGTCATGGGCGAGAAGGCGGGAGTGGACCTCGAGCTGCTCTATCGCGTCATCAGCGATGGCGCGGGCGCTTCGCGCATGTTCCAGGTGCGCGGGCCGCTGATGGTGCAGGGCCGCTACCTGCCCGCGCACATGAAGTCCGAGATCTACCAGAAGGACATCGACATCATCCGCGCCTTCGCGCGGCGCCTGAAGTGCCCGACACCGCTGTTCGACCGCAGCCTGCCGTATTACACCGACGCGCTGCGGCAGGGGTGGGGCAGGGAGGACACGGCCTCGATCCATGCGGTCCTGCGCAGGCGCGCAAGGCTGCGGGGCAGCGCTCCACGCCGCATTACCAGGAAAGGGAAATAGCATGGCAATGGAAGGTTCCTTGCGGCCGGGCGGGAAAGCGCCGCAGCTCGCCCTCAACATGAAGCTGCTCGCGCACAACGAGCTGGCCGGCTTCGGCGGCATCGGCGAAGGCGTCAATATGCAGAAAACGCGCGATGGCCGGCGCATCCTGTGGCTCGCCCACGAGTCCGCCCCCAAGAACTTCACGGCGGTGGACGTGACCGATCCGCGCAAGCCCAGGATGGTGATCCAGACCGACCTGCCGCACGCCGACGTGCGCTCCAACTCGCTCGACGTCGTGGGCGACGTCATGGCGGTCGCCTACCAGACCAAGAAGTGGGGCCAGAAGCCGGCGGGTTTCGACCTGTTCGACATCAGCAAGCCCGAGCAGCCCAGGCTGATCACGCACTTCGACACCTCGGGCCCCAGCTCGCGCGGCGCGCACTGCGTCTGGTTCGTGGACGGCGAGTACCTGCACCTCACGTCCGGTTCCGCCGACTTCGAGCCGACCCACCAGAAGGATGACCAGTTCTACCGGATCTTCGACGTGCGCAATCCCTCGAAGCCGGCTGAAGTGGGGCGCTGGTGGTACCCCGGGACCCGCAAGGGTGATTCCGCGCCGCCGCCCCCCCGGCACCCCAGGTTCGACGGCGGCTATCGCCCGCACAATACCAACGTCTATCCGCAGCGCCCCGACCGGGCCTACATCGGCTACATCGACGGCGGCGCGTGGATACTGGATATCAGCGACAAGTCCAGGCCCAAGCCGGTGGGGCACTTGCGGTACTCGCCGCCCTACAACGGCTTCTCGCATACCGTGCTGCCGCTCATCGAGCGCCAGCTCCTCATCATCTCGGACGAATGCGTGAGGGACGACGGCGAGGACTGGCCCAAGCTCACGTGGGTGGTGGACGCGAGGGTGGAATCGAACCTCGTGCCGGTGGCGACGCTGCCGCTGCCGCCGGCCGATGCCTTCGTCAAGCGCGGCGGGCGCTACGGCTCTCACAACCTGCACGAGAACCTGCCGGGACCGTGCTCGTTCCGGTCGGAAAACGTCGTCTTCGGGACCTTCTTCAATGGGGGCGTGCGGGCCTTCGACCTGTCCAACCCGCTGCAGCCGAAGGAGGCGGGCTACTTCGTTCCCGGCGTGCCCAGCCTCGCTCCCAAGGGATCCGCGCAGATCAACGACGTCTGGGTGGACGAGAACCGGCTTGTTTACGCGATGGACCGGTTTGGCGGGGGCCTCTACACTCTCGAGACTACGTTCTAGCTGCCAGACGCCAGCCGCCAGACGTCAGCCGTCTCCTGGAGGCCAGCGACGGGCAACCGAAGCCAAGGGCAGCTGTCCGAGCCATCATGACAACCACTGAAGCCAGTCCCACCGCCACCCGCGACGCGCTTGCGGGGTTGATACCCGTGTCCATCATCACGGGCTTCCTGGGTAGCGGCAAGACCACCCTTATCAACCGGCTGCTCAAGCGTCCCGAGATGAACCGCGTAGCGGTCATCGTCAATGAGCTGGGCGAGATCGGCGTCGACAACGACCTCGTCGAAGTTTCCTCCGAGCAGATGATGCTGCTCAACAACGGCTGCCTGTGCTGCGTGCTGCGCGGCGACCTGCAGGAAACGATGCGGGACCTGTTCATCAAGCGCCGCAACGGCGAGATCATCGATTTCGACCGCGTCATCATCGAGACCACCGGCCTGGCCGA
>JBIOVQ010000337.1:0-4072 GCA_044867805.1 Burkholderiales bacterium
ACCACGGCGCGCGCGGCGGCGTCCTGCTCGGCCCGCTCGCACGCGGCGCGCAACTGCGAGATCATCGCCGCGTCGAGCGCGTTCATCACCGCCGGGCGGTTGAGCAGGATGGTGGCGATGCCATCGGCAACGGAATAGATGACGCTATCGCTCATCTTCGACAAGAGCGTGATTTGTGATTGGTGATTTGTGATTGGTGTAGCGCACTACCAGGCAAAAAGTCTAATCACTAATCACCATTCACTATTCACGCCTCTCCGCGCTCACGGCGCGGGGTTGGGCTGGTGCCCGCGCTTCTCCATCTCCGGCCATGAAGTCCTGCCGCGCAGGGCCTCGAAGGTGACCGGTTGCGTGGTCTGGTGGATCTCGGTCTTGCCCAGGTCCCTGGGGAAATCGTCCACCATGATGCAGCGGCGGCGCAGCTGCTTCGCGAGGTCCATCCACGCCTTCTCCGCCTGGCTGATCACCCCTTTCGCCACTGCCTCCTCCACGATCTGATCGGCGAAGGGGGCGCTGATGGCGCCGCTCTCCCGCGCTTTGCGGATCTTGGCGCCAATCGGTTCGGCCGCGATCACCGCGCGCAGCGCCGCTTCCAGCACGGCCACCGGCTCATCCGGGTTCTTCGGGATGAAGATGCCGGCGGTCAGGCGCTCGCGCGCCGGGCCCGGGGCGAGGAGCAGCGCGACCACCTGGCTGCCCAGCCGGTCGCGCGGCGGCTCGAACTCGCGGCCCCAGGGATACACGAACGGGAAGATCACGCCGCGCAGCCCCCACGCGATGAAGCGGTTCGGCAGGTTCGCGAACAGCCCGTAGAACGCGTCCTCGGTGCGTGCGAGCGTATCCTGCATGGACCAGTGCAGCAGCGGCAGATCCTCGGCTGGCCGGCCGTCGTCCTCGTAGCACTTGAGGGCGGCGGAAGCCAGGTAAAGATTGGACAGGATGTCGCCCAGCCGTGAAGACAACCGCTCGCGCCGCTTGAGCGAGCCGCCCAGCAGGAACATGGAGACATCCGCCGTCCACGCGAACGCGGCGGACAGGCGCGTCAACTGCTGGTAGTAGCGCCGCGTATGCCGGTCGCCCGGCGCGCTCACGAAGCGCGCCGCTGTCAGGCCCAGCCAGAACGCGCGCGCCTTGTTGGACGTGACGAAGGAGAGGTGCCCGAAGAACGCATCGTCGAAATCGCGCACCGCCTTCGCCGGTTCGCGCTCCTGGGTCGCCTGGATCTCCTTGAGCACGTAGGGATGCCCGCGTATCGCGCCCTGGCCGAAAATGATCATGGAACGCGTCAGGATGTTGGCGCCTTCCACCGTGATCGCGATCGGCGTCTGCTGGTAGGCGCGCGCGAGATAGTTGCTCGGACCCATGCAGATGCCCTTGCCGCCGTGCACGTCCATCGCATCGTTGATGACCTGCCGGCCGCGCTCGGTGAGGTGGTACTTGACGATCGCCGATACCACGGAAGGCTTCTCGCCCAGGTCCACCGCCCCGGCCGTCATCACGCGCGCCGCGTCCATGATGTAGGTGTTGCCGCCGATGCGCGCCAGCGCCTCCTCGACGCCTTCGAAGCGGCCGATGGAAAGCCGGAACTGCTGGCGCACCCGCCCGTAGGCGCCGGTGGTGAGCGCGCAGCCCTTGGCCATGCCGCAGGCGCTGGCGGGCAGCGAAATCGAGCGCCCCGCGGCGAGGCAGTTCATCAGCATCTTCCAGCCCTGCCCGACGTAGTCCGCGCCGCCGATGACGTAGTCCATGGGCACGAACACGTCCTTGCCCCAGGTCGGGCCGTTCATGAACACGGCGCTGAGAGGATAGTGCCGGCGGCCGATGTGCACGCCCGGTGTCTGCGTCGGTATCAGGCCGAGCGTGATGCCGAGGTCGTCCTGGTCGCCCAGAATATGGTCGGGGTCGTAGAGCCGGAACGCCAGACCGAGGAGCGTCGCCACCGGCGCGAGCGTGATGTAGCGCTTCTCCCACGTGAGGCGCATGCCGAGCACGTCCTTCTTTCCGTCCCATTCGCCGCGGCAGACGATCCCGAAATCGGGAATGGCGCCGGCGTCCGAGCCGGCCTCGGGGCTGGTGAGCGCGAAGCACGGTATGTCCAGGCCCTTCGCCAGGCGCGGCAGGTAGTGGTCCTTCTGCGCCTTCGTCCCGTAGTGGAGCAGCAGCTCCGCCGGCCCCAGCGAATTCGGCACCATCACCGTGATGGCGGCGGTGCTGCTGCGCGTGGACAGCTTCATCACCACTTCGGAGTGCGCCAGGGCGGAGAATCCCAGCCCTCCGTACTGCCTGGGGATGATCATGCCGATGAAGCCCTTGTCCTTGATGAACTGCCACACGTGCGGCGGCAGGTCGCGCAGCTCGTGCGTGATTTCCCAGTCCTGCAGCATGCCGCACAGCTCCTCGACCGGCCCGTCGAGGAAGGCGCGCTCCTCGGCCGTCAGCTTCGGCTTCGGGTAGGCGAGGAGTTTTTTCCAGTCGGGCCGGCCGCTGAACAGCTCGCCGTCCCACCACACGGTCCCCGCATCGAGCGCCTCCTGCTCCGTCTGCGACACTTGCGGGAGGATTTTGCGGAACAGGGCCAGCAGCAGCCGGCTCACCAGCGCGCGCCGCAGCGGCGTCGGGTTGAGCAGAAGCGCCGCGACAGCGAACACGGTCCACAAATTCACGATGACCGGCTGCGGCCAGCGGGCATACGCCGTGATCAGCGCGAGCCCGACCGCGGCCGCGATGGTCCATACGACGGCAGGCGAGCGGTGATAGGAAAGCACCCAGGCGACGGCGACCGCGGCAAGAACGATGAGCACGACGGACATGGTGGCCCTTTCCCTGAGCCGGCGCGGGGGGTACGGCGTGACGCGGCTATTGGCGCCAGCATACACGCGCGGGTTTGCGGGCAGCAAGGCGTCGCGCCGCGGGGCGCGACCGCCTCAAGACCGGATATGCGTGCTAACATCGTTTCACTTATCTTGCACGGGACCGTACAAGTGGAAACGTCCGGCGCGAGGCAAGAAGGAGGAGAAGGCCGCACCGCGATCAGCGCCGACGCGCTGATCGAGGCCATCCGCCAGCTTGCGGCCGAGATGCACCCCTCCCGGTCCGGCTTCCCTTCCTCGCTCGACGCACGACTCGAGCAGGATTACGGCTTCGACAGCCTCGGGCGCGTCGAGCTGTTTCTCCGCATCGAGCGGCGCTACGGCGCGAGCCTGCCGGAAGCGGTGATGGCGGAGGCGGAGACGCCGCGCGATGTGCTGCGCGCGATTCTCGCCGTCACCCCGGGCGCCCACGCGCATGCCGGCGCGCTCGAGCGTCTGTCGGGTCTCGCGGCCGAATCGGAGACGCCGGAAGAAGCGGCGACGCTGCCGGAAGTGCTCGAGTGGCACGTGCGGCGGCATCCCGACCGACCGCACATCGTGCTGCAGGACGAGCAAGGCGGCGAGCGCGTCGTCACCTATACCGAGCTCGACCAGGCGGCGCGCGCCATCGGCGCCGGGCTCATCGAGCGCGGGCTCGAGCCGGGACGCGCGGCGGCGATCATGCTGCCCACCGGCGTCGAGTACTTCTACAGCTTCTTCGGCATCCTCCTCGCCGGCGGGATACCGGTCCCGATCTACCCGCCCGCGCGCGCCTCCCAGCTCGAGGACCACCTGCAGCGCCACGCCGGCATCCTGTCCAACGCGCTGACGCAGATCCTCATCACGGTGCCCCAGGCCAAGGCGCTCTCGCTGCTGCTCAAGCCCAAGGTGGCGACGCTCAAGCACGTGGTCACGCCGGCGGAGCTCATGCGCCCCGGGGCGGGCGTCACGGCGCCGCGCGCCCGGCCGCAGGACATCGCAATGCTGCAGTACACCTCCGGCAGCACCGGCAATCCCAAGGGGGTCGTCCTGACCCACGAGAACCTGCTCGTCAATATCCGCTCCATGGGCCGCGCGCTGCGGGTGACGCCGGCGGACGTGTTCGTGAGCTGGCTGCCGCTCTACCACGACATGGGGTTGATCGGCGCGTGGATGGGCAGCCTGATCTACGGATTCAAGTACCCGGTGATGTCGCCGCTGACGTTCCTGTCGCGGCCCGAGCG
>JBIOVQ010000338.1:0-12647 GCA_044867805.1 Burkholderiales bacterium
GCGCGACGCCATCGCGATCGTCCTGCGGCTGCTGCGCGAGTCGGGCAAGACCACGGCGCAGGTCGCCTACCAGGGCCTCTACCAGCAGGTGATGGCGGGCCGCATGTCGCAGATGCTGCGCCTCCGGCTCAAGCGCGAGTATCACTGCGTCCCGGAAATCAGCGCGAACAAGTACGCGCTCAACATCCGCTTCACCACCCAGGAAGGCATCCAGCGGCCCAAGGCCGCCGAGGCCGACGTCGAGTTCGAGCTGACCTTCTGCAACTTCTAGGAATTTGACGGACGAGCGCCCGCCAAATTCCTGAAATAAGCAGCACATGAATCCAAAACCACGAGTCGTAACCTGCCCCACTTGTGGAAAGAGCGTGTTCTGGACGCCAGACAATGCCTGGCGTCCATTCTGCTCCGAGCGCTGCAAGCTGATCGACCTCGGCGCGTGGGCGGCCGAGCGCTACCGCGTGCCCGCGGCCGAGGACGGCGCGCCGCCGGATCAGGACGCCTCGAAAAAATAATCCCGATACAGGAGCATTTGCATGGCGGACGTAAAAGTCGTGTTCATCCATGGAGTGAACCAGCGCGTCCTGCAGGCGATCACCTCGCGCAACCCCGAGGGCTTCACGACGGTCGCGGTCGAGGGCAAGGCAACGCCGGAGGAGCAGCAGATCGAAGCGGTCAAGGACGCCGATTTCATCCTGTGGTTCAGCGCGCGGATGAGCGACCGCGTGCTGCGCTCGGCGAAGAAGGCCCGGCTGGTGCAGGGCCTGTCGGCGGGCTACGACAGCGTCAACCTGAAGCTCCTGCGCGAGCTGAAAATCCCCTGCGCCAATAACGGTGGCGCGAACTCGTGGGCGGTCGCCGATCATGCCGTGCTCGATATGCTGGCCCTCTACCGGCGGCTCGCGGCGGCGGACCGCTCGACGCGGGAAGGCAAGTGGCGCGCCGCCATCGACGGCACCAACACCTTCGAGATGGCAGGAAAGGTGGTGGGCATCATGGGCTTCGGCAACATCGGCCAGAAGGTGGCACGGCGCGTCCAGGCGTTCGACGCCGTCGTGCAGTACTACGACAAGTTCCCGCAGACGCCCGCGCGCGAGCGCGAGCTCGATGCGAGGCGGGTGTCGCTCGACGAGCTGTTCCGCACCTCCGACATCATCAGCTGCCACGCCCCGCTCACCAACGACACCCGCCACGTGGTCAATCGCGCGCGCCTTGCCACGATGAAACCCACGGCGATATTCATCAACACCAGCCGCGGCGAGGTGGTGGACGAAGTCGCGCTCTACGAGGCGCTCCGGGACAAGCGCATCGCCGGCGCCGGCCTGGACGTGTTCGAGCAGGAGCCGGTCGATCCCGCCAACCCGCTGCTCAGGCTCGACAACGTCGTGGTGTCCCCGCACAGCGCGGGCACGACCTGGGATACCTGGTTCCGCCGCGCCGAGTTCGCCTACGCGAACATGAAGCGGGTGTGGGCCGGGCAGCCGCCGGAATCGGTCGCCACCGACTACGACATGTAAGAGAGTTGTCAGCCGTCAGTTGTCAGTTGTCAGTGAACCGTAACTGCAGGCTGTTGCTGACGCCTGGCGGCTGACGACTGGCGTCTCGCGGCTACGTCAGCGCGAAGCCGTAAAGCCGCGCTGCGTTCTCGCAAACGACTTTACGGCGCACGGCGGCCGGCACGCCGCCGAGCTCGCGCTGGATGTATTCCTGCGAGTCCGGCCAGATGCCGTCGGGGTGCGGGAAGTCCGAGCCCCACATGACCCGGTCCGCGCCCAGCTCGTCGAGCAGCTTCACGCCGATCGGATCCGTCTGGTAGGTGGCCCAGCACTGGCGCCGCCAGTAGTCGCTCGGCGGCATCTTGAGGGACAGGTCCTTGAACTGGTCCTCCCACTCCGCGTCCATGCGCCACAGCACGTAGGGAATCCAGCCGATGCCCGACTCGCCGAGTATCAGGCGGATCCGCGGAAAGCGCTCGAGGACGCCGCTGTAGATCATCGACATGAGCACGTTGGCCATGTTCATCTGGAACGAGGTGATGTTGGAGGCGAACGCCGCGCGCGCCACCGGCAGCTCCACCTCGGGCATCCCGGGCAGATTGGCGCGCGTCGGGTCGCCGCCGATCAACTGGATCTTGCGGATGTGCTCGGGGACGTAGCCGCTGACCGTGTGGAAGTGCAGCGGCAGCCCGGTGGCGTTGATGACCTCCCACAGGGGGTTCCAGTACGGGTCCCACAGCGGCTTCAGGTCCGCGGAGTTCGCGATATCGAGGCCGCGAAGAACGCCGCGCTTTGCGACACGCTCGACTTCGGCGATGGAGGCCTCGATCGGATGGTTGGGAATCGAGCCGAGACCCGCGAAACGGTCGGGGCGCGCCGAGCAGAACCCGGCGAGCCAGTCGTTGTAGACGCGCATGACCTCGACCGCGGCTTCGGGATCATTGAGCCTGCCGGTCGCGCCGAGGACGCCGTAAAGCACCTCGGCCTGCACGCCGTCGCGGTCCTGGTCCTTTACCCGCAGATCGGGCTCGGTCAGGCGGCGGATGCCGCGCTTGCCGTCTTCGTAGAGGCCCATTTCCGCCATGCGGTCCGCGCGGTGGATCTTGCCGGGCACGTACTGGCGCCCGGCCGAGCCCATGCCGTTCATCAGCCCGAGGCTGGCGCCCTTCTTCGTCGTCCACCGCCGGCCGCTGGGACCGTCGGTCACGTACGGCATGCGGTCGCGGAGCTGGGACGAAGCGTTGGCGGTGAAGAGATCCGGCGGCAGCCAGCAGAGATCGACGTGGCAATCGGCCGAGATCACGTCGTAGCGCATGGTACCTACCGGCGCGCTGTAGCTACGCAGAGGCTTTCAATTCTGCACTCTGCACTTTGCATTATCAAGTCAAGTTGGGGAGGTTTATCTCCACCAGGTCGAGCACTTCCATGATGTGCGCGTGGTCGGATTTGCCGGCGAGCAGCTTCTGTGCGCCCTTCAACTTCTGCTCGATTTGCGCCTTGGACCCACCCTCGATGCCTTCGAGCATCTTGGCCACGTCGGAGAGGCCGGCCTTCTGCGCTTTGCTGCGCGCGTCCACGAGCCGCTTTTCTATGCCATCGCGCTTGAGGTTGGTTACCAGCTTGAGGGTCTTTTCATCGCTCACTTGCGCTCTCCCGTGTTTCTCCGGCTGGGCCGGACCCAAACCATTCTACCAGCCGGCATAGGGGTGATGGGGTAGGCCCCCATGTCCCCAACCTGGCGGCTCCGCCGCATGTTCCGGAGGGTGGCTCCGGTCGAACATGAGTGACAAGTGACGAGTGACAAGGCTCGCGCGGCGGGCGCCGGGTTGTGGAACGGAATCGCATGCCGTTCCACAGCAGGTGGTTCCTCGGATCACCACGAACTTTTATACCTAAGGTAGGATCGTTCCAGGTATAAATTCCCGTCAGCCCAGCGGCTCGAGCAGGCGCACGGCCTCGGCGGGGCCATCCTTCAACAGCGCGAGCGCGCGCCGCACCCCGGCTTTCAGCTTGGACCGCAGCTTGCTGTCCGCGCCTTCTACCGCCTCGACCAGAAGGAAATCCTGGTCCTGGGCCAGTGCTGAGGCGAGCAGAACGGCCTGGAGCAGGTCTTTCTCGCGCTTCGGATTGTCGGCGCCGGTGCGCAGCTCGAAGAGCGCCAGCTTGTGCAGGCAGAACCAGCCCGGGTGCGGCACGGTGACGGGAACGATGCGGTCGCGGCCGATCAGGACCGACTCCATGGTCGCCTTGAGCAGGTACTCCAGGTACGGCAGCCCAACCGCGTGCGCCCCCAGCCCGGGCACCTTCACCGAGGTGTACGGCTTGCCGCGCGCGGGCACCAGCAAGTCCACCTTCAGACGGCGACCCCGGACCTTGAACGAGGTGGACGGCGCCCCCCGCTTCAACGTGGGCACTTCGTGGAAGGGAAGGCCCGTCTGCTTGAGCAATTCGACGAATCCGCCTTCCGGCAGCGCCGCCAGCTCGACGCTTTTCGCCGCCACGTCCACGTCCTCGGTCATCGGAAACGGCGAAGCAGCGATCCCAAGCTCGTTGAGGATGGCGCCGAAGGCATGAGTGCCGACCAGCACCCCCCCGCCGCCGAATACGCCGGCGTTGAACAATGAGGCGGCCGTCACGACCGTTGAATTGTCGGCGCTGCAAAACCCGATCCGGCGCAGCTTCTGGCTGTAATCCGCTATCGCAGCCTGGTCCCTGATTTCCGCCTGCGCCTGCTCCACCTTGGCTGCCGTTCCCGCGTCCGCCGCCGCCCCGACATACTCGGTAATGCGCTTGCCGGCCGCGTCGTATCGATAGCGGTAGACGAACCTGCCCCCGGCCCGCTCTTCCGTCTGGAGGCTGCCCGCGGTCAGGACCGGCACTGCTTTCTGCGCGAGCGCCAGCTCCTTCGCCTGCGCGTAGACGGTGCGCAGGGAGACATCGAATTTCTTCAGTTTCAACAAGGGGAAGGACCCTTTGTGGAATAGAATGTGATTATATCCCACAAAAACGGGGGCGCCCAAGAGGGCTCCCGCGTCTCGGACAGCGTCCCAGATACTGCGTCCCAGGTAGTGCGTCTCAGATACTGCGCGCCTCACCTGCCACGTTTGTACCTGTGACGTCGTATCTGGGTCGCCTTATCTGCGACCTTCCGCCTTCATCCCTGCTCGTTTACTCGCCACTGTCGCCATCTGGCGTCACAGCCTGACGATTTGTAATACTTTTTTACATCAACGGGCCTGCACCTCGCGCGTTATAGCAAGTATGCTTCGCGCGTCGAATTAAGGAGCCCGCCATGGAAGCGAAAGCCGTCCGCCAGACTCATCCGTTCGTGATCATCGCCGCCGTCGCCCTGACGGTGTTCAGCCTCGTCGGCATCGGAGCCGTTCTCGGCTGGATCCCGACTTCGATGGGGGGCGGCGGGGTCAAGCCTGCGGCCACCGAGCCGGTGACGCCGGAGGCGGATGCCGCAGGACCGCTCACCCGGGATACCGCGGAGCCGGCGGAACAACCCAAGCAAGCTGTGAAGCAGCCGAAGCCGCGCCGCAAGGCAGTCGCCAGGTCCGAGCCGCCGCTGCAGGTTGCCCAGGCCGAGTCCGCGCCGACGGTCATTCCGCCGCTGCCCCCGGTTGCGGCTATCCCGTGCCGTGAATGCGCTGTGATCGAGGAAATCCGCGAGATCGAGAAGGACGGTGAGGGCTCGGGCGGTGGCGCGGTCGCGGGCGGCGTGGTCGGGGGCGTTCTCGGCCACCGGATCGGTAGCGGCCGCGGCAATGACATCGCGACCGTGCTCGGCGCCATCGGCGGCGCCGTCGCCGGCCATCAGATCGAGAAGAACGCGAACAAGACCAAGGAGTACCAGATCTTCGTGCGCTACGAGGACGGCTCGCGCGGCCTGTTCACCCAGGGCACGCCGCCCTCCTGGCGCCCCGGCGACAAGGTGAAGATCGTCGACGGCGCCATCCGCGATCGGGGCTGAGGCGGAGGATCTGTGCCTGGCGCCGCGGATACACACCGCAAGGCTTTGCTTTTGATCTTGGGGTCCCCTGTTCGCCGCCCGAGCAGCAAGAAAATCGACCCCAGGTCGATTTTCTGGGATGACGGCGGAGGGGCGAGGGATACTGCAGTACGTCCCGCGGCGCTTCCCGTATGCCACCCTTGGTGCGGTCCTTCGCGGGCTGGGTTTTGCCGTTGTTCTTACTATTGTTCCCTTCGCGGTGAAGCTTTTCTGTTCCTCCGCGGATTCGCGTCCTCCGCGGTGAGACTTTTCCGTTCCTCCGCGAATTGGCGTCCTTTGCGGTAAAGCTTCTCCCACCACCCCTAAAGTCTTTTCAGGCCACCCCGCCCGGCCAGCCACCAGAGGCGGCTGGCGTTCGGCGGCTCGAAGGTGCGCAGGCACCTTCATCGAAACCCCGCCTCACCCTCGGGCAGGAGGGGAATCTCCCACCACCCCCCGCCGCTACGCTGTGCGACCCCTCCTCGGGCAGGAGGGGAGTCTCTGACGGCTGAGGGCTGACGGCTGGCGACTAGGCCCAGGCGCCGCGCATCATGGATATGCCATGCGCGCCGCACTGCCATGCGGTTTGCAGGTCGGCAGACTTGAGCCCCCCGAGCGCGTATACGGGTAGCGGGCTGTCCTTCACCAGCTCCGCGAGGCGCTCCCAGCCGATACCCGCCGCGCCGGGATGGGTCGGGGTCGGGGCCACCGGCCCGAGCACGGCGAGGTCCGCCCCCAGGTCGCGGGCGCGGGCGAGCTCCGCCGCGTCGTGGCACGACGCGCCCACGAGATCGAACGCGGGCCGGTCCCGGGTCTGCGCGAGCTGTGCGGCGGTGAGGTGCACGCCGTCGGCGCCGACCGCCCGCGCGAGCTCGGCATTGCCGTTGACGAGCACCCGGGCGTCATGAGCATGCGCAGCGGCAGTCACCTCGGCGGCGAATTTGTGCAGCGCCTCTCGCGTCATCCCCTTCTCCCGCACCTGCACCAGCCGCAATCCTCCGGCCAGCGCGCGCGCGAGCCTGCGCATGAATTCGGGCACGCCCAGTTCCTGCGCGTAGGTGATGCCGTATACGGGCGGCAGCCGCAAGGCGCGCAGGATGGGCGCGTTCGCGGGCAGCAGGGGGTCGACGGAAACCGCGTGCGGCAGCTGCCAGGAAAAATTCTGGCGCTCGCGCCCATGGAGGTCGCCCGACCATTCGACCACGCGGAAGAAGCGCAGCTTCACCGCGGCATGCGCATAGTCGTAGTCGCGGGTGAGCCAGGGGTGCGCCGCGCGGACCGCGATGCCGAGCTCCTCGCGCAGCTCGCGCTCGAGCGCGGCGAGCGGCGCCTCGCCCGGCTCGACCTTGCCGCCGGGAAACTCCCAGTAGCCGGCGTAGACCTTGCCCGCCGGCCGCTGCCCGAGCAGGAAGCGGCCGTCCTCCCGGAGAATGACCGCGGCGGCGACTTCGACGCGCTGCGAGGGTCGAGGGTCGAGGGTCGAGGGTCGAGGGGCGGGTGAGACTTCCGACTTCCGACTTCCGACTTTCGACTTCATTTCCTGGACTTCGCGCCTTCGGCCTTCAGCCTCTCCCTGCCCGCCCAGTCGCGCGCGAACTGCCACGCCACGCGCCCGCTGCGCGAGCCGCGCTGCAGCGCCCACTGCAGGGCCGCGCGCTGCGCCGCCTCCGAGCGGGCGCCCGGCGCCTTGTAATGCTCGAGCCAGACGGCGACGATCTTGAGATAGTCGCCCTGGTCGAAGGGATAGAACGCCGCCCACAGGCCGAAGCGCTCCGAGAGCGACACCTTCTCCTCCGACGCCTCGCTCGGGTGGATCTCCTCCCCGACGTGCTTGTATTCGAGGTTCTCCTGCATGTACTCCGGCATCAGGTGGCGGCGGTTCGAGGTCGCGTAGATGACGCAGTTCTCCGAGGCCGCGGCGATCGAGCCGTCGAGCACCACTTTCAGCGCCTTGTAGCCGGGCTCGTCGGCGTCGAACGACAGGTCGTCGCAGTACAGCACGAAGCGCTCGGGGCGCTGGTAGATGCGCTCCACGATCTCGGCCAGGTCCACCAGGTCGTGCTTTTCGACCTCGATCATGCGCAGCCCCCGCGGCGCGTACTTGTTGAGCAGGGCCTTGATCAGCGAGGACTTGCCGGTCCCCCGGGCCCCGGTGAGCAGCACGTTGTTGGCGGTGTAGCCCTCGACGAACTGGCGGGTATTGGTCTCGACCAGCTCCTTCTGCGCGTCTATGCCCTGCAGGTCCGTGAGCCGGATGCGGTGCACATGCCGGATCGGCTCGATGTGCCCGCGGCCGTTGCGCTTGCGCCAGCGAAAAGCGATCGAGGCATCCCAGTCCGTGCCGGGCGCCTCGGGCGGCAAGAGCTTCTCGAGCCGCCCGAGCAGACCCTCGGCCTGCTTCACGAGCTTTGTCGCATCATTCATATCGAGATTCTAGTGTTGTTCAACTGCGTCCCAGATAGGGCGTCCTGGATAAGGCGTGCGGAGCGTAGCACAAGAGACAGAAGCTTTTCCTTTGCGGCAAGGTTTTTGGAGATCACCAAGTCGCAGTACCTGGGACGCCCTATCTGGGACGCAGTACCTGGGACGCTTCACCTGGGACGCTTTGAGCGGTACAGGACTATGTCCTGTACTCAGCGTTGATGGTGACGTAGTCGTGCGACAGGTCGCAGGTCCAGACGGTCGCCGCCGCCGCGCCGCGGTTCAGCACCAGCCGCACCGTGATCTCGGCCTGCTTCATCACGCGCGCCCCGTCCGCCTCGCGGTAGCCGGGGCTGCGTCCGCCCCCCTTCACTACCAGCACGTCGTCCAGGTAGAGGTCCACCTTGTCCACCGCGAGGTCAGCCACGCCCGCGTAACCCGCCGCCGCCAGTATCCGCCCGAGATTCGGGTCGGAGGCGAAGAACGCGGTCTTGACCAGCGGGGAATGCGCGATCGCGTACGCCACCTTGCGGCACTCCTCCTCGCTGCGCCCGCCTTCCACGCGCACCGTGATGAACTTGGTCGCGCCCTCGCCGTCGCGGATGATCGCCTGCGCCAGTCCGGCGGCGACCGCCGTCACCCCCTCCGCCAGCGCCCGGTACTCGGCGGACTGCGCATCGCCCACCTCCGGCATGGCCGCGCGCCCGGTCGCGACCAGCATGAAGGCGTCATTGGTCGAGGTGTCGCCGTCCACCGTGATGCAGTTGAAGGAGCGGTTTGCCGCGTGCGCGACCAGCGCGCGCGCGGCGGGCAGCGACAGCTTCGCGTCGGTGGCGACGAAGCCGAGCATGGTGGCCATGTTGGGCCGGATCATGCCGGCGCCCTTGGCGATGCCCGTCACCGTGACTTCCGCCGCCCCCGCTTTCACGCGCCGGGAGACCGCTTTGGGGACGGTGTCGGTCGTGACGATTGCCTGGGCCGCGGCCAGCCAGTTGTCCTCGCGCGCGCCGGCAAGGCACGCCGGGAGCCCCGCGGCGATCTTCTCCACGGGCAGCGGCTCCATGATCACGCCGGTCGAGAACGGCAGGACCTGCGCCGCGGAGCAGCCGAGCCGCTCCGCCAGCTCGCTGCAGGTCTGCCGCGCCGCCGCGATGCCCTCGCGGCCGGTGCCGGCATTGGCGCAGCCGGTGTTGACCACCAGCGCCCGGATGGAGGCGTCGGGATCGAGCATCGAGAGGTGCTGGCGCGCGACTACCACGGGCGCCGCGCAGAAACGGTTCTGGGTAAACACGCCGGCCACGCGCGCGCCGTCCTCGAGCTTCATCACCAGCAGGTCCGTGCGGCCGGCCTTGCGGATCCCCGCCTGCGTCACGCCGAGGCTCACGCCTTTGACCGGCAGCAGGCTTTTGGGATCGGGGGCTTTGAGATTGACGGGCATGGCGCGGCGGCGGTGGGCCGCCTGAATTATAGCGAGGACAGCGCGCGCCATGCCCGTCATTCCCGCGTAGGCGGGAATCTAGAGAGGACCGGGTCCCCGCCTGCGCGGGGACACTGTCACGGACCCTAGGAAAGCCGGCCGTGACAGTGCTTGTACTTCTTCCCCGAGCCGCACGGGCACGGGTCATTGCGCCCGACCTTCTGGCCCGGCCGCACGAACGGCTGCGGCCGCTCCTGCGGGTGCTCGGCCACCGCGACATCGCCTTCCGGCTCGGCCTGGGAAGCGGCGGCAGGGCCGCCGCCGGCGAGCCCCGCGTGCTGGTACTCGATGTTGCGCGGCGGCGCCCGCTCCTCCGTCGCGGCCAGCTCCTCGGAGCTGCGGACCTGCACGGTCATCAGGATGCGGGTGACGTCGGTCTTGATCATCTCGAGCATCAGGGAGAACAGCTCGAAGGCTTCCCGCTTGTATTCCTGCTGCGGGTTCTTCTGGGCGTAGCCGCGCAGGTGTATGCCCTGGCGCAGGTGGTCGAGCGCGGCCAGGTGCTCGCGCCAGTGGCTGTCGAGGCTCTGCAGCATGATCGCCCGCTCGTACTGGCGCATCGCCGCCGGCTCCACCGGGACGATCTTTTCCTGATAGCGCTTGCGCGCGGCGTCGGCGGCGCGGCGGCGCAGCTCCTCTTCTTCCAGCTCCGGCTCGTCCTTGAGCCAGCGCTGGAGAGGGAGCTTCAGCTGCAACTCGGCCTCCAGCGTCTTCTCCGCCGCCGCGACGTCCCACTGCTCTTCCAGGGTTCCCGGCGGGATGTGCTGGCTGAGGAAGTTGCTGACCACGTCGGCGCGCATCGCGTCGATCGTCTCCGAGATGTCGGCGGATTCCAGCAGCTCGTTGCGCTGCTGGTAGATCACCTTCCGCTGGTCGTTGGCGACGTCGTCGTACTCGAGCAGGTGCTTGCGGATGTCGAAGTTGCGCGCCTCGACCTTGCGCTGGGCGTTCTCGATCGAGCGGGTCACCCAGCGGTGCTCGATGGCCTCGCCCTCGGGCATCTTGAGCCGCTCCATGATCGCCGCCACGCGGTCGGATGCGAAGATCCTGAGCAGCGGATCCTCGAGCGACAGGTAGAAGCGGCTCGATCCCGGGTCGCCCTGGCGGCCGGAGCGGCCGCGCAACTGGTTGTCGATGCGGCGCGACTCGTGCCGCTCGGTGCCCACGATGTGGAGCCCCCCCGCCGCCACCACCTGGTTGTGCAGCTTCTGCCATTCGTGCCGGATGTCTCCCGCCTTCTTCTTCTTCGCGGCCTCGTCGAGCGCGGGGTCGGCGAGGACCTTGTTGATCTCGGGCTCGGGGTTGCCGCCGAGCACGATGTCGGTGCCGCGGCCCGCCATGTTGGTGGCGATGGTGACCATCTTCGGGCGGCCGGCCTGCGCCACGATCTCGGCCTCGCGCGCGTGCTGCTTGGCGTTCAGCACGTTGTGCGGGAGCTTCTCTTTCTGGAGCATCCCCGAGAGCAGCTCGGAGTTCTCGATCGAGGTCGTGCCGACCAGGGCCGGCTGGCCGCGCTCGTGGCAATCCCGGATGTCGTTGATGATCGCCCGGTGCTTCTCGCGCGCCGTGCGGTAGACCTGGTCCATGCGGTCCTCGCGGATCATCGGCATGTGGGTGGGTATCACCACCGTCTCCAGGCCGTAGATCTGCTGGAACTCGTACGCCTCCGTGTCCGCCGTCCCGGTCATGCCGGCGAGCTTGCGGTACATGCGGAAATAGTTCTGGAAGGTGATCGTGGCGAGCGTCTGGTTCTCCTTCTGGATCTCGACGCCCTCCTTCGCTTCGACCGCCTGGTGCAGCCCTTCCGACCAGCGCCGTCCCGGCATGAGCCGCCCGGTGAACTCGTCCACGATGATGATCTCGCCGCCCTGCACGACGTACTGCTGGTCGCGGTGGAACAGGGTGTGCGCGCGCAGCGCCGCGTTCAGGTGGTGCATCAGGATGATGTTGGCCGGGTCGTAGAGGCTCGAGCCCGCCGCCAGCAGCCTGGCCTTCTCCAGCAGCTCCTCCGCGTGCTCGTGGCCCCGCTCCGAGAGCAGCACCTGGTGCGCCTTCTCGTCCACCCAGTAGTCGCCGGGACCGTTCTCCTCCTTCTGGCGAATGAGCTTCGGCGCGACCAGGTTCATCTTGACGTAGAGGTCGGTCGTGTCTTCGGCCTGCCCCGAGATAATCAGCGGCGTGCGCGCCTCGTCGATGAGGATCGAGTCCACCTCGTCGACGATCGCGTAGTTGAGCCCGCGCTGCACCTTCTCGGCCAGCTGGTACACCATGTTGTCGCGCAGGTAGTCGAACCCGAACTCGTTGTTGGTGCCGTAGGTGATGTCGGCGGCGTAGGCGGCGCGCTTGGCCTGCTGGCGCTCCTCGACCTCCATCTCGTGGAACGCCAGGTTCACGCCCACGGTGAGGCCCAGGAACCTGTAGATCTTCCCCATCCAGTCGGCGTCGCGGGCCGCCAGATAGTCGTTGACGGTGACGATGTGCACGCCCTCGCCGGCGAGTGAGTTGAGATAGGCGGGCAGCGTGGCGACGAGCGTCTTGCCCTCCCCGGTGCGCATCTCGCCGATCTTGCCGTTGTGCAGGGCGATGCCGCCGAGGACCTGCACGTCGAAGTGGCGCATGTTGAGGGCGCGGCGCCCCGCTTCGCGCACTACGGCGAACGCCTCGGGCAGCACCGCTTCCAGCGCTTCGCGGCGCTCGGCCGCGCCCGCGTCCTTTGACCCGGCGGTTTTCTCGGCACCTTCCGCCGGCCCGGCCGGGGCCTGCGCCAGGCGCTCGCGCACGCGCGCGCGCAGCTCGTCGGTCTTCGCGCGCAGCTCGGCGTCGGAGAGCTTCTGCATTTGCGGCTCGAGCGCGTTGACGGCGCGCACCTGGCGCATGTACTGCCGCAGCAGCCGGTCGTTGCGGCTGCCGAAGATCTTTCTGAGAATTGTCTGAATCATGCTTAAACAAAAAGGGGTGGGGACATTCCCCACCCCCTTGCGTGTTCCTGGCCGCTCAAATCAGCCGGGCAACCTCAGAAATTGCGCCGGGTTCACCGGGGCGCCGCGCTGGCGCACTTCGAAGTGCAGGTGCGTGCCGGTCGCGCGACCGGTCTTGCCGACTTCCCCGATCTTTGCGCCCCGCAGCACCACGTCGCCGATCTTGACCGTCCGCTTGGAGGCGTGCGCGTAGCGCGATATGAGGTCGTTGCCGTGATCGATCTCGACCATATTACCATACTGCGGGTGCACGTCCGAGAACACGACGACGCCGCCCGCCGCGG
>JBIOVQ010000339.1:0-14829 GCA_044867805.1 Burkholderiales bacterium
ACCACGGCTGCGGGCGCGATCGCCGGCATGATCGTAGGCTTCGGGATGTGCCTGTTCTACCTCGTCGGCACGCGCTACTTCGACATGCCGGCGATCGCGCCCGCAGCCGTGGTGCGTTTCCACCAGATGCCGAGCACCAGCGGCGCGAACAGCCCCGCCGCGGCCAGCGAGAACGCCCACGCCACCATCTGGATGATGCCCGCGGGCCGCGTGCCGGCGACCGCCGCTCCGATGATCGCCACGATGACCAGCAAGGCGCGGGCGACAACCAGGCGCTTCAGCGTGGACGCCTGCGGGTTGATCATCTTGTAGTAGACGTCGTGGGAAAGCGCGTTGGCGATGGCGAGCAGCAGGCCGTCGGCGGTGGAGAGCGCCGCGGCCAGGCCGCCGGCGGCGACCAGGCCGGAGATCACGTACGGCAGGCCGGCGATCTCGGGCATCGACAGCACGATAATGTCCTGGTTGATGATGAACTCGGCGAGCTGGACGATGCCGTCGTTGTTAGTGTCCTTGATGGTGAGCAGGCCTCCGACTTGCGACCAGTTCTGCACCCACGCCGGCAGCTGCGAGATCTGCTGGCCGATCACGTTGCTATAGACCTCGAGCTTCGCGAACGCCGCATAAGCCGGGGCGGTGAAATAGAGCAGGAAGATGAAAAAGATGCTCCAGCCCACGGAAGTGCGCGCGTCCCTGACATTCGGTGTGGTGAAATAGCGCATCAGGATGTGCGGCAGCGACGCCGTGCCGATCATCAGGGTCAGGGTGAGCGCCCAGAAATTGTTGAACTCGACCCAGCTGAACTGCCCCTTGGCGTCCACGTAGGCCGCGACGTGCGGCTTGAGAATGCCGAGTTTCTTCTCGAATTCGCCGATCTGGTCAAGCACCGCCCCGTAGGCTAGCTCGGGGATCGGGTTGCCATAGAGCTTGGTGGAAAGCCAGACCACCGGGATCAGGTAGGCGATGATGAGAATGATGTACTGCGCCACCTGGGTCCAGGTGACCGCGCGCATCCCGCCCAGCATCGAGCACACCAGTATCCCCAGCAGCCCGACGAAGATGGCGACCTCGAATGGGATGTCGAGGAAGCGCGAGGTGATGATGCCGATCCCGAAGGTCTGCGCGACGATATAGGTGAACGATGCGCAGAACAGCACCACCACGCCGCAGATGCGCGCGGTATTGCCCTCGTAGCGCACGCCGAGGAAGTCGGGCACCGTGAACTGGCCGAACTTGCGCAGGTAGGGCGCGAGCAGCACCCCGACCAGCACGTAGCCGCCGGTCCAGCCCAGTACGTAGCCCAGGGCGCCGTAGCCCCCCAGGTAGAGGCCGCCGGCCATCGAGATGAACGAAGCCGCGCTCATCCAGTCGGCGCCGGTCGCCATGCCGTTGAAGAACGGCGGCACCACGCGCCCGGCCACGTAGTACTCCGACAGCTCCATGGTGCGCGACAGGATGCCGATGTAGGCGTAGACGCCGATCGTCAGGAAGACGAAGCAGTAGCCGATGACTTTGTTCGGCACTCCCATCTGCTCCAGGATCGCCAGGAGGATGACGAACCCGATGAAGCCGCCGGCGTAGCCGCCGTAGATCTTGCCCAGGTTGTCGACGAAACTCTTGCTGGTGGTTCGAGCCATTGGGATCTCGCTTTCCGGTCGGGTCAGTCTTCAGCTACGCCGTATTTTTCGTCGATCTTGTTCTGCGCGTACGCGTTCCAGAAGCACAGCACCACGAATGCGATCAGCGACCCTTGCGCGGCCATGTAGAAGCCAAGCGGGAAGTTGAGGAATTCGACCCTGTTGAGCTGGACCGCGAAGAGATGCACGAAGAAGCTGAAGAAGAACCACAGGAACATGATGATCCACATCAGGCGGGACGTCTCGCGCCAATAGGCGTCCCGTTGCTCGGGCGAAAGCTGGGCCATGGACCCCTCCTATCTGGTCGGTTGCGGGCGCGGTCTGGAGCAATACCGCGCAAGCCAGCGGGTTGCCGTTGTTGTCTGCTAACCCCGACAATCCTATTGAAAAATACTTACAAAATCCTGAATCTGCGCCTTAAAATGGGGCGCTGCGATGACCTTGCGTAGGCGCCGAGCGACACGCCGTCCGGGCTCATGCAGGTCGGAACCGTTCCGGGCCGCAGGCCCGGCAAGGCGGCGAGGGGGAGGGCGTCTTGAGGATATTGATCACCGAGGACGACGCCGCGCTCGCGGAAGCGCTGCAGTTCTCGCTCACCCAGGCCGGCTACGCGGTCGACCGGGTCGGCAACGGCGTCGCGGCCGATGAGGCGCTCAAGAACGACATTTTCGGGCTGCTGATCCTCGACCTGGGGCTGCCCAAGCTCGACGGCCTCGAGGTGTTGCGCCGGCTGCGCCGGCGCAATTCGTCCGTGCCGGTGCTGATCCTGTCGGCGCGCGAGAAACCGGAGGAAAAGGTGATGGCGCTCGATCTCGGCGCCGACGATTCCCTGGTCAAGCCGTTCAGCCTGAACGAATTGCAGGCGAGGGTGCGCGCTCTCCTGCGCCGCGCGCAGGGCGGCGCGGCTCCGGTCATCACCTACGGCGGCCTGGCCTTCGACACTATCAGCCGCACCGCGAGCGTCGGCGGCCGGACGCTGTCCCTGTCCGCCCACGAGCTGGGCGTGATGGAGATCCTGTTCCGGCGGTTCGGGCGCGTGGTGAGCAAGGAGCAGCTCGTCGAGCAGCTCTACAGCTTCGACAAGGGCGTGACGCACAATGCCATCGAGGTTTACGTGCACCGGCTGCGCCGCAAGCTCGAGGGCTGCGGCCTGGCGGTGCGCACGCTCTACGGCCGCGGCTACGTGCTCGAGCACGTCGAGGAATCACCCGCGAACGCCTACCTTCAGACCCGGTAGTCGGCCGCCAGCCGCTAGAAGAAATCGAAGTCGCCCATGACGAAATAGAAGTCGCGCACGTCGAGTCTGCCGTTCCGGGGCAAAGCGAGCTGCAGCCCGCTCCGGGCGAACCGGGGACCGTGGAAGACCACGGTTTCCCTGAGTCGAAATCACTGATGAGGGCGGATTTCCGGCGGGCGTTCGCTGTTCTTCCTGGAGCTCGATGGCGAGGGCTGGACCGCAGTGGATCATCTGCGAATTCCGGCTTCGCCGGGATTCGCAGTATTGAACGTCACTTCTGGCTGGTGCAGGCCCACACGGCGATCTTGCAGGCATCGCCTCCGCACCGGGTGAGCGCTTTGCGCTCGGCGATCTCGCGCGACGCGCCCGTCTCCCACGCGAATTTCTTGGGCCTGTGGGCGATGGCCCCGCAGGCGTCGCGAAAGGTCTTGATCACGTCGCAGTCGCCGCACTGGCGGAAGGCCTCGGTTTCCGCCTCGCGTCGCGAGGCGAAATTCACCGCATAGCCGAACGCGCCGGTCTTGCTGTTGTAGGCGACCGCGCCCCAGCGGCCCTTCGCCGTTTTTTGCGCGGCAGCGGCGCCAAACGCGAAGAGCGCCCCGGCGAGGAGAACCGCGACGCCCATGAAAACCGCAACGGCTTTCATTTGGCTTGTACCTCGGCGCGCAAGATATGGCGAACCTCCTCTTCCATGCTGCGCCCGTGGCGCTCCGCGCGGCGCTTCAAGCGCGCTTTCACGTCCTCTTCCAGGTGGCGGACGATGAACTGGGCCATCGGCATATTCCTAGGTCGGGAGATATCATGATATCAAACCGGATTATCCGACCTTCTTGTTTTTCCCCCACGTCCTCAGTGTATTCGACGGTGAGAGGTTGAATTTTGCTCAGACCCGGTAGTCTGCAGCGAGGCGCGCCTGGATGGCGCGCGCCTGCCCGAGCGCGCTCGCCAGCGTGCGCTGGTCGAACTCGTTGAGCTCGTAGGGCGAAACGCGGTTGTCGGGCGCCAGGCCCCTTTGCAGGCATTCCGCCTGCCGGCGCAGGCGCAGGCCCTGGATGTGGTAGTAGGACGCGATCCAGGCCTCGGCTTCCCGCGGCGGCACTCTCAGCGCCGGCAGCGCGGCGCGCAAACGCCTTTCGGTGTTGACCTCGTCGATGCCGTGCGCGAGCGAGAAGATGCGCGCGGCGTCCACGAACGGGGTTGCGCCGTAGAGCTTGAGGTTGATCGTCCCGTCCTTGTCCGGCGAAAAACGCCTGAATGTCCCCAGGGGCGGGCGATTGCGCAGAGCGTTTTCCGCCATCTGGTGCAGGAAGCGCGGATTGCGCGGCGCATGCCGCATGAGCCATTGTCGGAGGTCGCCGGCGAGCGCCAGGTCGCCGTGCAGCGGCCGCAGGTCGAAGAAGATGGCTCCGTGCAGCAAAGCCTCGGGGCTCCCGCTGTCGATCCAGTGCTCGAACTTTTGCCGCCACTCCTCGAGGCTGAGGGTCCATTGCGGATTGCCGGCCATGATGTCGCCGGGGCACAGGCGGTAGCCGGCGCGGTCCAGCGCCTGGTTGATACGCCGCGCGATCGGCACGAGCACGGCGCGCACGGTCTCGGCGCTCTCCCCGGGCTGCACGGCAAAGATGATGCCGTTGTCCTGGTCGGTGAGCAGCGTCTGCTCGGAGCGGCCCTCGCTGCCCATCAGGATCCAGCAGCAGGGGACCGCCACGGCCCTGAATTCGAGCTCGACGATGCGCTGGGTGAGGAGATCGTTGAGGGAGGCGATGAAGGCGGTGAGCGGTCCCACCGCGACGCCCTGGGCGTGCATCCTGCGCGCGAGATCGCCGATATCCCGGCCGAACTGCTCGATGGCAGGCAGGTCCCCGGCCCCCCGGACCGCCTCCGACAGGTGCCGCACGCCGGTGCTGTGCAGCCCGAACAGATCGCGCTCCGAGACGATGCCGGCAAGCCGCCCGCCGTCCACCAGCACGATATGGCGCACGCTGTGCCGGACCATGGCGAGCGCCGCGGCGTAGGCGCTGGAGTCCATCGGAAGCGTGATCGGCTGCGGCGTCATGACCCGCGCGATCGGGGCATCCAGCGCCCCCGGCTCGAGCACGACGCGATCCACCACATCGCGCAGGGTGAGTATGCCGAGCGGGACGCGGTCGGGGCCGATGACGATCATCGAGCCGATCGCGAGCTCGCGCATCGTGGCAAGCGCCCGCGCGACCTTCTCCTCGGGGCCGCAGGCGACGGGCGCACGCCGCAGCAGCTTGCCCAGCGGCTGGTCGATCGAGTCAGTAGCGGAGTCTCGCATAGTAGGTCCGCTCGCACGCGTCGCGCGCCTGCTTGAGCGTCACGATTCCCCGCTCGGCCAGCAGGGGGATCATCCTCAGGAATATCTCTCCGGTCATGAGGGCGTCGCCCACGGCCGTGTGGCGGCCGGCCGGGCTGACCCCGAAGCGCTCGGCCACGGCCTCGAGCTGGTGCGAGGCCAGGTTCTCGTGCAGGGCCGCGGAGAGCAGCAGTGTATCCAGCACCGGCTGCGTGAAGCGCACGCCGGTGGTCCGCTCCTTGAGCTGCAGAAAGCGCAGGTCGAATGCCACGTTGTGGCCGACCAGCACGGTGTCCTCGCAGAACCTGTGAAAACCGGGCAGCACCCTTTCGATGCCGGGCTGGCCGCGCAGCGCCTCGGGCCTGATGCCGTGAACCTCCATCGACGCCGGCTGGAGCGGGCGGCGCGGGTCGAGCAGCTGCTCGAACCGCTCGCCCGCGAGCAGGCGCCCGTTCACGATTCGCACCGCGCCGATGGAGATGATTTCATCGCCCGCCGAGGGCTCGAGCCCGGTCGTCTCGGTATCGAACACCGTATACGAAAGCTCCCTGAGCGGCCGCCCGTCGAGTTCCTGCGTCTGGCCCGGCTGGTGGAAGAGATCGAAGTCGTAGTACTCGGGCCGCCCCCCGCGCGCGGGTTGCCGCCCCGCCGGCCGCCCCGGTTCCGCCAGCGGCAGGAGCAGGCGGAACGAGGAAAGCTTCGAGGCCTGGTCGAATTCGTACCAGGCTTCCCCGTGGTGGCGGCTCAGCACCTCGCGGAAAGTGAGAGGGCTCGATTCGCCGCCGGAGGAGAGCGCCGCGCCCTCCCAGTCGAGCGCAGTGGACGCCGGCATTCGCTTGTCATCCCAGACGACGTCCAGGCGCGCGTGGCGTCCGGCAGCCGCCAGGCGCAGGCCGATTTCGCCCACCTGGCACTCGTCCTTCAGCCGGCGCGCGAGGTACGACACCGCCTGGGCCAGGGTGAAGCTGTCCACGGTCATCCACAATGAGCCGTCGACTTCCCCGGCCCGCACCGGCAGCCCGATGCGATTCTCGACGCGGCGCCGGATCACCTCGGCCAGATCGGTGGCCCGGATCTGCTCCGGCAGCCACTGGGCGGTGGCGTTTTCCGCGTAGTCGCGCGCGGTACGCTCGAGCGCCTCCGCCAGGCGGTGGGTCTCCTCGCTGATGATGCCGGTGAATTGCCGCCGCTGCGCCGCGTCCAGCTCCGGGTGGCTCTCCAGGTTCTCCACCGCGGCGCGCGCGCCGGCCAGTGAAGCGCGCGCCTGCTCGGCGTAGCGCTGCAGCAGCTGGTCGCGCCGCTCGGCGCGCGTGACCGCCTCGCCGACATCCTCCAGGAGCAGCACGAATCCGGCTGCGCCGGCAATGTCGTCCGGGCGGGCGCCCGCCACCGGGGCCAGTTGCGCGCGCACGAGCTTGCCGGGCCGCAACGCCGCCATGAACACCACGACCGGAGCGGCCTCTCCCTGCGCCAGGCGCAGTCGAAGGTGCTCGAGCGCATGGGACACCAGGTCCTGCTCGATCAGCGCGTAGAGCGAGCGGCCGAGCCCGAGGTAGCCGGGTTCCGTGCCGCCGGCTTCGCCGCCCGGTCCCGAAAACATCTGCCGCGCGCGCTCGTTGTAGAGCAGTATCCGGCCCTCCATGTTGCATACCACCACGCTCTGGGCCAGCTCCGACATCAGCGCGGCGAGGCGGTTCTTCTCCTGGTCGAGATCGAGTCGCACGCGGCCGACGCGCGCTTCCAGGCCCTCCAGCAACCCCTCGTGCCGCGCCGCGAGCAGGTTGATCGCCTCGGTCAGCTCGCGCATTTCCGCTGAACCTTCGGCGGCGATTCGATGTCCGGGATTACCGCCTGCGATGAGCCGGGTCGATTCCGCGAGACGCCGGACGGGCGAGAGATAGGCGCGGACGAGCCAGTTGGCCAGAACGCCGGTGAGGCCGAAGGCGACGACAGCCAGCAGCAGCAAGGCGAACCGGCCTTCGGCGAGAAGGCGCCGGAGTTCAGCACTGCCCTCGGGGCGGAGCGACGCGTCGAGCGCAAGCAACAGCCCGACCGCGGCCGCCAGCAGCGCCCCGAAGCAGGCGGTCCACGCCGCGACAAGACGCAGTCCCATCTACTGCCCCAGGAGACGGCGGACGGTTCCGAGCAGCTCCCGGGTGGCGAACGGCTTGGTGATGTAGGCGTCGGCGCCCAGCGCGAGGCCCTTGGCGATCTCGGATTCGCGGCCTTTCGCGGTGAGCATGATGATCTTCACCGCGTTCAGCTCGGGCGACTCGCGGATCAGCTGGCAGACCTCGAAGCCGTTCCGGAGCGGAAGCATGATGTCGAGCAGGAGCAGGTGCGGCTTGAACTCTCTCGCCGCGCGCAAGGCGTCGTCGCCGTTGGACACCGTGCGGATCTCGTAGCCGCCGCGCTGCATGAGGAACTCGAGCGAGATGACAATATTGGGCTCGTCTTCCGCGATCAGGACCCGCTTGCCCATTTCACGCTCCCGCGGCGGCCGCGCTTTGCCGCGCGTGCTCGCCAATCGCGATCGGGAGGGTAAAAGAGAACGTTGCGCCCTCGCCCGGCCGGCTCTCCACCCACAGCCGGCCGCCGAAATGGTTGATGATCTCGCGGCAGATGGGCAGCCCCAGCCCCGTGCCCTGCGGCTTCTCGGTGAGAGTGTCCCCGACCTGCCTGAACTTCTCGAAGATGATGCGCTGGTTCTCGGGGCCGATGCCGATGCCGTTGTCCCTCACGTCGACCCGCAGCACGCCGCCGTCGCGCCGCAGGCGGATCTCCACGCGCCCGTCCTCCGGGTCGCAGAACTTCGCCGCATTGGACAGCAGGTTGAGCATGACCTGGATGAGGCGGTCGCGATCCGCGAACAACCTGGGGACCGCGGGCGCGAGGTCGGTCGTGACGCGTATGCCGCGTTCCGAGAACAGCTGGCTGGTCGCCGTGATGGAGTCCTCGATGATCTCCTTGAGGTCGATCTCCGAACTATGCCACTCGGCGCTGCCCGACTCGATCTTCGCGAGGTCCAGCACCTGGTTGATGAGCCGGGTCAGCCGCTCGGATTCCTTGATGATAATGCCGAGAAACCGGGCGCGCTGTGCGGCGTCGAGGTTGGGGTTGTCGTTGAGGATCTCCGAGAACGCGCGGATGGAGGTGAGCGGCGTGCGCAGCTCGTGCGTCACGGTCGAGATAAAGTCGTCCTTCAGCCGGTCCAGCTCCTGCAGCCGCCGGTTGGCGCTGCGCAACTCGTTTGTGGCCGATTCGAGCTCGCGCGATTTCTGCTCGAGCTGGCGGCTGTAGGCGAGGACCTGCGACGCCTCATCGATGATGTTCATCACCTCGTCGCGGTCGAGCGGCTCTTCCTCCACCACCGAGGCCACCATCACGCGCGCGGAGGCGCTGCCGATGGCGCCCGCCAGGAGCGACTCGGCGTGGTGCACCAGGCTGGCGTCGGCGGCGAGCGCCCCGACTGATTTCGCGCCGCGGCTGCGGGCGTAGGCGGCGAACGCCTCGCGCGCGCGCTCCGGCCCGAGGAAACGACCGAGCAGCGCAAGCAGGTCATTGACCGAGGCGCTGCCGCGCCAGAAACGCGAGCCGGCGGCGGCGGCGTGCTTGAGAGCGTCCACGAACACCGTCGCCTGGCCGTGCTCGGCCGCGCTCGGCCCCTTGATCAGGGACACGCCGACGTAGCAGCCGATGTTGGCCAGCATGCTCCAGAACAGGCAATGCGTGATGTCGTCCAGCCCGGAGAGCCCGAACAGGTGCTGCGGCCTGAGGAGATCGGTCCCGAACAGCCCGTGCGAAAGGAACGTGATCGGCAGCCAGCCCGACTTGGCGAAGGACGGCAGCAGGAGCGTGTAGGTCCAGACCAGGAACCCGGCCGCCAGCCCGCACACCGCGCCGGTGCGCGTGCCGCCCTTCCAGAAGATTCCGCCGATGATGGCCGGGGCGAACTGCGCCACCGCCGAAAACGAGATCAGCCCGATGGATACCAGCGCGTAGGCCTCGCCGGCCAGGTAGAAATAGAGGTATCCGAGGACCAGGATCAGCACGATGGCGCCGCGCCGGATGCCGAGCAGCAGCCCCGACAGGTCCAGGCGCTCGGTGAGCCGCAGCGCCTTCATGCGCAGCAGCACCGGCATCACGAGGTCGTTGCACACCATGGTGGAGAGCGCGATGGTTTCGACGATCACCATGCCGGTCGCGGCGGACAGCCCGCCGATGAACGCGAACAGCGCGAGCCACGGGCGGCCTTCCGTGATCGGCAGCGTCAGCACGAAGGTGTCCGCGTCCACCGACCCGCCGGGAAAGTGCAGCAGCCCGCCGAAGGCGATCGGCAGCACGAAGATGTTGATCGCCAGCAGGTAGAGCGGGAACAGCCAGATCGCCTTGGTCAGGTGCCGCTCGTCCACGTTCTCCACCACCGTCACCTGGAACTGCCGCGGCAGGAACATGATGGCGGCCATCGAGAGGAAGGTGAGGGAGGCCCACGTGGTGTAGTTGCCGGTTCCCTGGCCGAAGGTGAGCAGGGAAGTCAGCTCGGTCGACTGGCTGACGCGGCTGAAGATGTCGTCGAAGCCGTCGTAGAGCGAGAAGGTGACGAACAGCCCGACCGCGATGAAGGCGAGGAGCTTTACCAGGGACTCGAAGGCGACCGCCGCCACCAGCCCCTCGTGACGCTCGGTCGCGTCGAGGTGGCGCGTGCCGAACAGGATGGTGAAGGCGGCGAGCATCATCGCGATATAGAAGGTGTTGTCGCCGAGGAACAGCGGCGCGCTCTGCTTGTCCGGCATCACCACTTCGGGATACTGCAGGACGATGAAGAAGGTGTTGGAGATCGCCTTCAGCTGCAGCGCGATGTAGGGGATGATTCCCACCACCGCGATGATCGTCACCAGCCCCCCCAGCACGTGGCTCTTGCCATAGCGCGAGGCGATGAAGTCGGCGATCGAAGTGATGCGGTTCTGCTTGCTGATGCGGATGATCTTCAGCATCACGTACCACCACAGGGCGGCCATAAGGGTGGGACCGAGGTAGATCGGCAGGAACCCGATGCCGCTGGTGGCGGCGCGGCCCACGCTGCCGTAGAAGGTCCAGGAGGTGCAATAGACGGCAAGGGAGAGCGCGTAGATGTAGGGATTCGCGATGATGCTGCGCCCCGCGTCGGCCCGCTTGTCGCCGTAGTAGGCGATCGCGAACAGCAGCCCGACGTAGGCGAAAGACGTGATGACGATGAGCGGGGCGGTCAGCATGGCCGGGGAGGGACCCGCCGTCTGCGGGAATCAGTCGCCGCCTTTTTCGACGGCGACCGCCATGAGGGCGATCAGCAGCGCCCACACGGCGAACACGTAGACGTAGAGCGTCGGGATGCCGAGGATGTGGCTCGGCCCGGCGAACAGATCGAGCAGCGGATAGTTGAGCAGCAGGAAGCCGAGCAGGAACAGCGCGGCCAGGCGCTGTCCCTTGATGCTGGGTCGGATCATCGTCCCTCCGCGCAGTAAGGGGTACCTGTATCGGCCGCAGATAAACGCAGATGAACGCGGAAGAATTCTTTCTGTTCGAGAGTCTTCGGATTCGACCTATCTGTGTTTATCTGCGTGTATCTGCGGTTTCAGATCGGTTTTTGAGGACGACTCCGGCATTGGCGGACGCTCGCGCCCTATTTGCCCAGTTCCCTGATCTTGTCCACCACCTCGGGATTGGCGAGAGTGGAGACGTCGCCCGGATCCTGGTGATTGGACACCGCCGCGAGCACCCGCCGCATGATCTTGCCCGAGCGGGTCTTCGGCATGTCGGGAACGATGACGACCTGCCGCGGCCGGGCGATCGGGCCGATCTCGGTAACGACCGCCCCGGAAACCCGGTCCGCGAGCTCCTTCGAGGCTTTCAGGCCCGGCTTCAGGGAAACGTAGAGGTCCGGCACCTTGCCCTTGATCTGGTCGGTCACCGGCACGACCGCTGCTTCCGCCACTTCGGCCACGGTCAGCGCAGCGGACTCGATCTCCTTGGTGCCGAGGCGATGGCCGGCCACATTGATCACGTCGTCGATGCGGCCGAGTATCCGGTAGTAGCCGTCCTTGGCGTGCACCGCGCCGTCGCCCGCCATGTACGGCCAGTCGCGCCAGTTCTTGCTCTTGGGGTTCTTGCAATAGCGCGAGTAATACTGCCTGACGAACCGCTCCGGGTCCTTCCAGATGGTCTGGAAGCCGCCCGGCCAGGGGTTGCGGATGCAGATGTTGCCGGCCTTGCCCGAGCCGGCGGGCAGTTCCTTGCCTTCGTCGTCGTAAATGACCGGATGGATGCCGGGGATGGCCGGGCCCGCGCTTCCCGGCTTCATCTTGTGGATGCCCGGCAGCGTGCTGCACAGGAAGCCGCCGGTTTCCGTCTGCCACCAGGTATCCACGATCACCGCCTCGCCCTTGCCGACGTACTTGTGGTACCACCTCCACACTTCGGGCTCGATCGGCTCGCCCACCGTCGTCATGTGCTTGAAGTGGTAGTCGTACTTCGCGGGCTCATCGGGCCCAGCCCGGCGCAGCGCGCGGATCGCCGTGGGCGACGTGTGGAAGATGTTGACGTCCAGTTCTTCGGCTATGCGCCACGGCCGGCCCGCGTCCGGATGCGTGGGAACGCCCTCGAAAACGACCGACGAGGCCGCGAGCGCGAGCGGGCCGTACACGATGTAGGAGTGGCCGGTGATCCAGCCGATGTCCGCCATGCACCAGTAGACGTCCTCGGGATGGATGTCCTGCACGTACTTGGAGGTCCAGGTGGCGTAGGCGAGGTAGCCGCCGATCGAGTGCTGGCAGCCCTTGGGCCGGCCTGTCGTGCCGCTCGTATACATGAGGAAGAGCGGTGCATCGGCCGGCAGGGGTACGGGCTCGACGCGCCTGCGCCGGTACTGCTTGAGAAGATCGTTGACGATGACGTCGCGTCCTTCCACGAGCGGGGTCGGGCTCGAGTACTTGCCGGGGTAACGCTGCCAGATCAGCACCTTGTCGACCGCGTGACCGTCCTTGGCGGCTTCCGTTGCCGCGATGTCGGCCTTCTCCTTGTGGTCGAGGAGCGTGCCGCCGCGATAGTAGCCGTCCATGGTGATGAGCACGCGGCTCTCGGAATCGACGATGCGGTCCGCGCACGCCTTGCCGCTGAATCCGCTGAAGACCTGCGAATGGATGACGCCGAGGCGGGCGCAGGCGAGCATGGTGATCGGAAGTTCCGCCACCATGGGCATGTGCAGCGTCACCCGATCACCGGCCTTCAGGCCGCAGGAGTCGCGCAACAGCGCCGCGAACTCGTTCACGCGGACGTACAGCTCCTGGTACGTGACATGCTGTGTCGCCTCGTGCTCGGGCTCGGGCACGAAATGGATCGCGGTCTTGTTCTTGTGCCTGGCGAGGTGCCGATCCACGCAATTGTAGGAGGCGTTGATCTGGCCGCCGACGAACCAGCGCCAGAAAGGCGGGTTGCTCGCATCGAGTATTTTTTTCCAGGGCTTGAACCAGTCGAGCAGCTCGCCGAACTCCCTGTAGTACTCGGGGAACTTTTCTAGGCGGAAGCGCTTGAAGACTCCCGCGTCCTTCAGGTTGGCCTGGGCCTTGAACCGGGCCGGCGGATTGAAGTAGCCCTCTTCACGCCAGTGCACCGCGATTTGCGCCTCCGAGATATCGATGCCTTGCTGCTCCCTGGGCCGGCGCGGCGTCTTGTTATTTGGCATGGTGCCTCTCCTTGGTGAACTGCGAAGTGTGCTGACACGAGCCATGTCGGGCTCGGCGAACGGGCGGCGCATCCACACGCCCCGGCCATCATTCTTGATCGCGATCCGCTCTCAATAAAAGCATTAAAACGCGCCCTTGTAAAGGCGCGCCCGCTTTCTCCGGCGCAGGGGCCGCGCGCAGGCGCCCGCGCAGGCATATAATGACCTCGCAAGTTTCACGGCGGGCCTCCCCGCATTGCGTGGTAGTGAACCTGGTCAGGTCCGGAAGGAAGCAGCCACAGCTATTCTTCGCAAGTGCCGGGGGTAAGGCTCGCCTCCCTTATTGCGGTGACCGGTATCCGGTCACCCGAGTTGGCAGTTGGCAGCCGTCAGTTGGCAGTAGCTGCAAACTGCCCACTGCAAACTGTAAACTTGGATAGTCGAGTCACGACTCATGAATCACCGTTCTCTGTGACCCAGGTACTCGCCCGCAAGTGGCGCCCCCGCGCGTTTACCGAGATGGTGGGCCAGGAGCACGTGGTGCGCGCGCTCGAAAATGCGCTCGCCCAGCAGCGCCTGCACCACGCCTACCTCTTCACCGGCACCCGCGGCGTGGGCAAGACCACGCTCGCCCGCATCGTCGCCAAGGCGCTCAACTGCGAGACGGGCGTCACCGCGACACCCTGCGGGCGCTGCGGCGCCTGCACGGAGATCGACGGCGGCCGCTTCGTGGACCTGCTCGAGCTCGACGCCGCCTCCAATACCCAGGTGGACAACATGCGCGAGCTGCTGGAGAACGCCCTCTACGCGCCGACCGCGGGACGCTACAAGGTCTACATCATCGACGAAGTGCACATGCTGTCGCGCAATGCGTTCAACGCGATGCTGAAGACGCTGGAGGAGCCGCCGCAGCACGTGAAGTTCATCCTCGCCACGACGGAGCCGCAGAAGGTGCCCGTGACGGTGCTGTCGCGCTGCCTGCAGTTCAACCTGAAGCAGCTGCCCCAGCAGCAGATCCGGGGCCGATTGCAGCACATCCTGGAGGCCGAGAAGCTGCGCTACGAGGAGGCCGCGCTGCCGCTCCTCGCGCGCGCGGCGCAGGGCAGTATGCGTGACGCCCTGAGCCTGCTCGACCAGGCAATTGCGCACGGCGGCGGCAGCGTCGGGCTGGAATCGGCTCGCGCCATGCTGGGGACGGTGGGGCAGGACCATCTGCATGCCGTGCTGCGCGCGCTGGCCGCGCGCGACGGCGCGGCCCTGGTCGCGGAGGCGGACCGCATGGCCGAGCGCAGCCTGTCGTTCGAAGCCGCGCTACAGGACCTGGCGTCGCTGTTGCACCGCCTGTGCCTGGCGCAGACGGTGCCCGACGCGATCGCTGATGACGACCCTGACGGCGCCGTGCTGCAGGAGCTCGCATCCCGGTTCGGCCCCGACGACCTGCAGCTCCACTACCAGATCGCGGTACAGGGGCGCGGCGATCTCGCCCTCGCGCCGGACGAGTACGCCGGCTTTACCATGACGCTCCTCAGGATGTTGGCGTTCGCCCCGGGCGGCGGGGCCGCCGCGCCGCCACCCGCGGCCGCCCCTGAATCAAAAAAAAACCGCGGTGACGCCACCTGGCCGGAACTTGTCGGGCAACTCAACCTGAGCGGCCTGGCGCGCGTGCTGGCGCAGCACTGCGAGCTGATGGCGCGCGATGCCGCGCGCGTCGAATTGCGCATTGCGCGCGCGCACCAGCACCTGCTGAACGGGCCGCACCAGGAGCGCCTGAAGGCGGCGCTGGAGCAGCATTTCGGCGCGAAGCTCAGGCTTGCCATCCAGGTCGCCGACGACGCCGGCGCCTCGCCGGCGGCGCTGGCCGATCGCGACCGCCAGCAGCGCCAGGCGCAGGCCGCCGCGGAAATCGAGCAGGATCCGTTCGTGCGCGAGCTGGTGGAAACCTTCG
>JBIOVQ010000340.1:0-6389 GCA_044867805.1 Burkholderiales bacterium
CGCCCTTCTCGGTGATGAGCGCGGTGACCAGGCTCGCGGGGGTGACGTCGAACACAGGATTGCGCACGGCGACCCCGGGCGGCGCCCACTCGACGCCGGCGTGGCCGCGCACTTCGGCGGCGTCCCGTTCCTCGATCGGGATGGCGTCGCCGTTGGCGAGCCGCGCATCGATGGTAGAGAGCGGCGCGGCGACGTAGAAGGGAATGCCGTGACGCTGCGCCAGGACGGCGATCATGTAGGTGCCGATCTTGTTGGCGACGTCGCCGTTGGCGGCCACTCGGTCGGCGCCGACGATCACGGCATCGATTTCGCCGCGGCTCATGAGATGTCCCGACATGCCGTCGGTGACCAGCGTGACCGGGATGCCGTCCTGCTTGAGCTCCCACGCGGTGAGGCGCCCGCCCTGCAGGAAGGGGCGGGTCTCGTCCACGATCACGGAGACGCGCTTGCCGGCCGCCGCGGCGCTGCGGATGACGCCCAGCGCGGTGCCGTGGCCGGCGGTCGCCAGCGCGCCGGCATTGCAGTGGGTGAAGACGCGCGCGCCGTCCGCGATGAGCGCGGCGCCGTGCGCGCCCATGGCGCGGTTCGCCGCGACGTCGTCGGACGCGATGCGGTGCGCTTCGTCGAGCAGGCGGGCCGCGATCTCGGCCGGCCGCGCCCGTCCGGCCGCTCCGGCGGCCGAGCGCATGCGCTCGAGCGCCCACGCCAGGTTTACCGCCGTGGGGCGGGCCGCGGCCAGCTCGCCGAATGCCTTGTCCATGCCCGCTGCGAAGGCGTCCGGCGCGGCATCCTTCAGGCGCCCCGCTGCGAGCGCCATGCCGTAGGCCGCCGCGCAGCCGATCGCCGGCGCTCCCCGCACCACCATGTCGCGGATGGCGCGCGCGACGTCCTCAGCCGAGGCGCAAGCGACGAATTCGAAACGCGCGGGCAGCAGGCGCTGGTCGATCAGCTCCAGGCGGCCTTCGCGCCAGCGCAGAGTCTCCACGCCCGAGGGATGAGGGCTGGGGGATGACAAGTTTGCAGTTTGCAGTTGGCAGTTTGCAGTTATCAGCGGCGAAGCGAGCGGATCAAGCCAACCAGCATTGCAGAGATTTCCCGCGTTTCCTCGATCCAGCGGCGACCGACTGCTCCTTCGATGTACCCAACTTCCATGCCGATATAGACTTGGGTGCGTAATTCCCCGCACGAGCCCTTTGCGATGCCGAGGATGCGCGCTTTGTCGGCTTTGGTCTCACGCTCCATTCCCTCGCCTATGTTGCTTGCCACGGAAAGGCCAGCGTTGGTTATCTGGTCCCTGAATCCGTAGTTCCGCAGGTCCTCGAAAAAGCGGTAGAGATCCGCGCTCAGCTTCACCGAGCGTTTCCAGACATCCAGGTCTTCGAATGTGCCCATACTGACCTCCCCGGTTGAACTGCCAACTGCCAACTGCCAACTGCACACTGCAAACTGCAAACTGTCCACTCCGGGTCAAATGACCCGGTCGTTGCCCCCATCGACCGGCACCTGCGCGCCGGTGGTCTTGGCGAAGAGGGGACCGCACATCTCGGCCGCGAGCTCGGCGACGTCGCGGCTCTTCACCTCGACCTTGAGCACGTTGCTTTTGCGGTATTCCTCGACGCTGACCCCGTAATGACCCGCGCGGGCGGCCAGCACGTCGTCCGTCCACGCGGCGGTGTCGAACACGGCGTTGGGATGCAGCGTATTCACGCGGATGCCGTCCGCGCCCCACTCCAGCGCCGCGACGCGCGCGAGCTGGGTCAGCGCCGCTTTCGACGCCGAGTAGGCGGCCGCGCCCGGACCGGGCGCGGGAACGTTCCTGGAGCCGATGATGACGACGCGCCCGCCGCCCGGCGCGAGCTTGAGCAACGGGTGGCACTCGCGCATCAGCGCGAGGTTGGCGTCCAGGTTGACCTGCATGACGCGGCGCCACTCGGCCGCGTCGAGCGCTTCGATCCGCGTGCCGCCGGGAAAGACGCCCGCGTTGAGCACCAGCATGTCGACGCCCCCGAAGGCGCGCACGCCGGCTTCCAGGGCGTCCGTCACGTCCGTTTCCGAGGTCACGTCGCGGCGCAGGCCGAGGAAATCCGGGCGACCGCCCATGAGCCGCGCGACATCGGCGTTGATATCGAGCCCGATCACTGCCGCCCCGCGCCGCAGCAGGGACTCGACGCAGGCCTTGCCGATGCCCGATGCCGCGCCCGTCACCAGCGCCACCTCACCCGTGTACACGGGAGCGCCGCCGGTCTTCTTCAGCTTGGCCTGCTCCAGGTCCCAGTATTCGACGTCGAAGATGTCGCGCTCCGGCAATGCCCGGTATCCGCCCAGCGCCGTGGCCCTGAGCATGACGTCGATGGTATGGGCATAGAGGTCGTGCACTATACGTGCATCCTTCGCCGTGCGCCCCACGCAGGCCATGCCGAACCCGGGATCGAGGATGACGCGCGGCGCGGGATCGAGCATCGTCTTGGCCGCGCGGGCGGAAGGCGCGTACCGGTTGAAGTACTCGCGATAGCCCGCCGCGTAGGCCGCGACGTCGCGCCCCAGCAGGGGCACGCGCTTGGTGCGGATCACGTGGTCCGGCGTGGCCGGTCCCTGCTGCGACAGGCGGGCGACGTCGTCGCGGCGCGCGAAGTCGAGATACTTCGCATCGGCATGGGTGGTCATCAGCACCGGAAATCCGGCGCATGCCGAGATCTCGCGCCGCAGGCGCGCGAGCTCGCCGCCCAGGCGGGGCGGAGTCCCGTCGGCGCGGGACGGCGGCGAGTCACGCGCCCGGTGGCGGGCGAGGTACTCCTCGGCGCGGGCCACCAGCGCGATCATGCGTTCATACGAATCTTTCGCCGTGGCTCCGAAGGAGAAGATGCCGTGGTTCATGAGCACCATGCCGATGGTGCGGGCGTTGGCTTCAGCCGCGAACTGGCGGGCGCAATGGCGCGCGAGGTCGAAGCCGGGCATCACGTAGGGAACGATCACGGTGTCGGCGCCGTAGATTTCGCGCGCGCGGCGCTCGCCGTCCGCCGTGTTGGTGATCGCGAGCAGCGCGTCGGCGTGCGTGTGGTCCACGTACTTGTGCGGCAGGATGGCGTGCAGGATCGCCTCGACCGAGGGCGCGGGCGATCCCGCCCGCGTCACCTGCGTGGCGAGCTCGTTCATCATCTGCGGATCGGGCAGCGCCTCGAGCCGCGCGAGCTTCAGCAGGTGCGCCATGCGCACGGGAGCGAACCCCGCAGCCTCGATGGTCTCGAGGTCCCAGCCGCTGCCCTTCACGTAGAGGATGTCCTCCTCTTCGCCGGCCGCGTTGCGCTCCCGCACCTTGACCGAAGTGTTGCCGCCGCCGTGAAGCACCAGCGAGGGATCCTTGCCGAGGAGCCGCGACGTATAGACCCGCTGGTCGAGTTCCGACCGGCAGCGCCCGGCCTCGGCATCGTTCCAGAGGCTCTTCACGCCAGCGGCGCCCCCCTGCAGCGCGCTGCGCGCGTTCCGCGCGGTGCTCTGATGCTGATTGTCACTGCCCGTATCATAGCGTAGCGTTGCAGCCATTCTACAAAGGCCCCCGGGGAAACAGCTTGGACCTTCGCAGCCGTCACATCTCGCCGGACCAGCTTGCGCAGCTTCACGAATTCATCGTCAGGAGGAAGCTCGCCTACCAGCCGTTCATTTTTTCCGATGACCTGGAAACCGGGGAAGGCTTCAGGTTCATCAATCATGGCGCCGGGGGGAACGTCCATTGGAAGAATGCGGATCCACGCGTCAAGGACCTGCTGACCGGGGACCCCGAGGCGTTCAGGCGCGAGAATGCGGCCCTGCGCGCCATATACGACGACTTTGTCGCGCAAATCGCCTCGAGAGTCGGAGTAGCGGGGCTGAGCTTCGCCGAGATCGGGTGCAATACCGGGTATTTTCTCTACGCCCTCGAATTGAAGGGCGGGCGCAGGTGCATCGGCTATGACTTCACCAATAACTCGCTGGTGTTCTCATGGTTCAACAAGGTGCTGGGGACGCGCTGCGAGTTTCATTTCTCGGAGTGGGACAGTTTCGAGCACCGGCTCCGTTACGCGAGCCTGCCGAAAGCGGACGTGATCCTGAGCGTGGCGGTTACGTGCCACATGGGCGACCCGATACATCACCTGACGTACCTGTGCGAGCGGGCCGCCAGGGCGGTGTTCTTCTGGTGTCCCGTCAATGAGCAGGACGCGCTGGCGCTCACGTATGGACATCCCGCCAGATATCCCAACGCGCTGGACTGGCCATTGGGTTTCGATAACGACGTCCGGATTTCGATTCCCCTGCTGAGGCTGACGCTCACGCAGTGCGGTTTTGGGGAGATTCACGAGATCCAGCCGCCCGACGGCCTGCCCGACAAGTGGAAAAAATGGCACCGCAAGCAGCGCGGCTTCATCGCGCTGCGCACTTCCACGGCCAGGACCGCGTATTCAAACGGCCGGATTCGGCGCATGCCGCCGGGTGACGCAAAAGTCCGAAAACTTTTTGCCTTGCTGTTGCGTGCGGTCGGGGTGAAACGGTGGGGCTGAGCCCCGATGTGCGGCGCCGCACCGGGCTTCGTCAATACACCCTGAAGTAGCGCGCCAACTGCAGTATTTTCCGCCGCATTCTGTCGAGCGGAGAGGGGAGAAAAGCGAGTTTCCGCTTGAGGGGCGCGATTTCCGTCGCGGAGGGCAGCCCTGCCAGATGCCCCGGCGGCAGCGTGGCGAGGTCCTCTGCGCGGGTGCCGTAAAAGCGACCGCGGTAGCGCACGATGTTGTAGCCGTGGTATTCGGTCTCCACGAGTATCGGAGTGTCCGAGAAGGTTTCCTCCGCGGTCGCGAGCGGCCGCCGGATGAACTCCTCCGCCCGCAGGGAATAGCGGTTGTAACCGTCATCGCGTCGCTCGTAGCCGAACGCGCTCATGAAATCCTGCGGCAGCCGGCGGAACCGCTCCAGGGCGCGCTCCCCGAGTTTCTCCCGGTGCGAGCCGATCTGCCCGGCGTTGAATGTGGCGCTCTCGGGGTCGAATACGTGCGCCGCGAAATCCGCGGGCTTCCCCGGAACGTGGAGCTTGAGCTGCAGGGACCAGATCAGCCGGCGCTGGATCGCGTCGTCGCCGCCGCCGCGCGCGCCGACCAGCTCCTCGAACGAGACCGGGATGACATTGGGAAATTGCAGCCACGGCACGAACCCCGCCATGCGGTCGCGCAGGGTCCCGAACAGCCACGGATCCTCGATCAGCGCGAGCAGCCGCTCCTCGAACGACCGGTTCCGCAGATAGCCGCCGAAGAGGGCATTGCCGTCCCGGTGATAGTAATTGGCTTCCGACACCAGGACGTCGAGCGGATTGCGGTAGATGAACAGCGCCGGGCTGGCCGCGAACGCGTGGTGGCGGTTGCCGAAGGGGCTGCGCCGCACGGTGTCGATGAAGAAGTCCGTCGCGCGCGTGTGCGAGTTCGAATACTCGACGCAATACCAGTGCCGGGGCCGGGGCCACTCCGGGCAGATGATGCCCGCAGCGTAGCCGAAGGCCTTCGCCAGCGCGTAGAGCAGGTGCGTCCCGGCCTTGGGGATCGAGATCAGGAACAGCGGGCGCGCGTCGTAGGCGCGGCGCGTGCGCGGCGCAACGACAACGCCGTCCTTGAGGTCGACCAGCTCGAGCAATTGCTGCGACAAGGCGCCTGGATCGGTTTCCGCGAGCAGCAGGCAGGGACCCGGCGCGCCTTGCGGCGCCGCGACGACCGCGCCGGGGGCCTCGAGGCGCGCTGCGCAGCCAAGTTCTTTCGCGTCGTGCGCCGTCCTGCGCGCAAGCTCGTTGTCCGGCCAGAGCGTGATGTGGCGATGACCTGCGGCGTGAAGCTCCCGGAGCGAGGCGCGGAAGGCGGCGGCGTCGCCCGCGATCAGACGTAGCTCAAGCATGCTGTGCGGAGGCGTTCTGCGTTCTACCCGTCACTGGTCCCGGCTACCGTAAGCTCGACTATCGCGTCCCGTACGCTTTCACGCGTAGTGCCGTCGATCACGCCGGGCAGCCGCCGCGCCTCGTGGGAGTCGAGCCGCACCGGCCCGAGGGATTGCGGCAGCCCGTAATATACGCCCTTGTACAGCACGATGTCGTAGCCCTTCAGGCGCTCGATGAGACGCGGCGTATCGGCTGCTCCGGGGGCGGCCGGAAGCGCCATCCTCCGCAGCCGGCCCAGGGCCCGGCGCGCGTATGACAGGGCGCGCGCGGGAAACGGCGCTCCGCCGCGCGCCTCCCGCTCCGCTGCGCGAAACGCCGCGGCGAAGCGCACCGGGTCGCGTGCGCCAAGGCCCGCTTCGTGACGCCGGCGCAACGCGCCCAGATGGCGCAGCGCGGCGGCCTGCGTGTCGTGCGAAGCGTCGAGGAAGTCGCGCAGGAAGGCATT